>JBKQOO010000082.1:0-11028 GCA_052145475.1 Solirubrobacteraceae bacterium | reverse complement strand
TTCGCCGAGCTCGACGCCGCCACCCCCGGGCACGCGATCCTCGCGTCGAACACGTCCTCGCTGTCGATCACCGAGATCGGCGAAGCGACGCTGCGCCCGGAGAAGGTGATCGGCTTCCACTACTTCTACCCGGCGTCGATCATGCCGCTGATCGAGATCGTCGAGGGGGAGGAGACCTCCGCGGAGACCGTCGCCGCGGCGATCACCTTCGCGCAGGCGATCCGCAAGCAGCCGATCACGTGCGTGGAGGTGCCGGGCTTCGTGGTCAACCGCATCCTCAACTCGGGCATCTCCGAGATCTGGCGTGAGCAGGAGGAGAAGGGCCTGTCGATCAAGCTGATCGACGAGGGCGTCGGCGCCGCGGGCGTGGTGCCCGTCGGCCCCTACTACCTCGTCAACCTGCTCGGCCTGGACACCGTGCTGCACGTCGCCGAGCACCTGGTCGAGTCCTACGGGGAGGAACGCTTCTACGTGCCCAAGGGCATGCAGAAGCTTGTCGCGGACGGCAGGCTCGGCGCGAAGACGGGAGGGGACGGCTTCTACAACCCGCAGGGCGAGCCGAACATCCCGGGCGAGAACGAGCCCGACGTGGCCGAGCTGGTCGAGCTGCTGTCCCTGAAGACGCTGGTCGAGGCCTGCCTGGTGCTGGAGGAGGGAGTGGCGACACACCGCGACATCGACTTCGGGATGATGGCCGGCGCCGGACTCGACCCGCGACGGGGACTTCTGCCGCCGTTCATGAAGGCGGACAGCGAGGGGCTGGACACGATCCTGGAGCGGATGGAGAGCGCGCAGGAGCGGTATGGGGAGCGCTTCACCCCGCCCACGATCCTGCGCCGCATGGTCGCCCAGGGGCGGCTCGGACAGAAGAGCGGCCAGGGCTTCTACCCGTACCCGCAGCCCGACGCCGAGCAGCCGGCCGAGGTGATCAAGCTGGAGACGCGGGCCGACGGGGTGGCGATCGCCTGGCTTGCCAACGGCCAGATGAACTCGATCTCGCCGCAGGTCGTCGAGGACCTGGGCAAGGTCTGGGAGCAGGTCTCCCGGGACGGCACGAGGGCGCTCGTGATCGCCTCTTCGAACCCCTTCCTGTTCAGCGCGGGCGCCGACATCAAGGCGTTCACGACGATGGACGAGACGGCGGGGCGCAAGCTGATCGACGAGACCCACGCGCTGTTCCGCGAGCTGGGCTCGGACGGGATCGTCACGATCGCGGCGGTGAACGGGCTGGCCTTCGGAGGCGGCTGCGAGCTCGCGATGGCCTGTGACGTGCGAATCGCGGCGCGCTCGGCGCTGTTCGGCCAGCCGGAGATCAAGCTGGGGATCATCCCGGGCTTCGGCGGCACCCAGCGGCTGCCCCGGCTGGTCGGGACGAACAAGGCGCTGGAGATGAACCTGGTGGGCGACCCGGTGCTGGCCGAGGAAGCGTTCGAGCTGGGGCTGGCCAACCGCCTGGTCGAGGACCACGAACTGATCGACACCGCGCTGATGTGGGCCCGCAAGCTGGCCGGGCAGGCACCGCTGGCGGTCGAGCAGATCAAGCGAGTCTCGGCTGACGGGGATCTCGACGAGGGGATCGAGGCGGAGAAGCGCGCATTCGCGACGGTCTTCGCGAGCCAGGACGCGAAGGAGGGCATCGCCGCCTTCCTGGGCAAACGCGCCCCGCACTTCACGGGCAGCTGAGCCGGTGGCCCTGCTGGATGCCTCGCCGCTGGGCGAGCTCGCGCGCCTGGCCGAGCTGGTGCGGGGTGCCGGATCGGTCGTCGCACTGACCGGAGCCGGCATCTCGGTGCCATCGGGCATCCCCGACTTCCGCTCGCCGCGGACGGGGCTGTGGCAGCACGTCGACCCCATGGAGGTCGCCCACATAGACGCCTTCCACCGCGACCCGGAGCGCTTCTGGAGGTTCTACGGCGCGCGCTTCGCCGCGCTCCGCGACAAGCAGCCGAACGGCGCGCACAGGGCGCTGGCGGCGCTCGAGCGCGACGGCCTGCTGGACGCGGTCATCACGCAGAACATCGACATGCTGCACACCCGCGCGGGCAGCCGCGAGACGGTCGAGGTGCATGGCTCGATCGCGACCAGCTCGTGCCTGTCCTGCCCCGGCGCCGTCGAGCTCGCCGAGGTCCGTGTCCGGCAGGCGGCCGCGCGCGACGGCGTGCCGCGCTGCGCTGTCTGCGGCGCGCCGCTGAAGCCCGACGTTGTGCTGTTCGGCGAGCTGCTCGACCAGCACAGGCTGGCTCGCGCCCGGGCGCTGTGCGAAGGCGCCGGCCTGCTTCTCTGCATCGGCTCCTCGCTGGAGGTCCAGCCAGTCGCCGGGCTGCCCGCGCTGACGCACGCCGCCGGCGGTGCCGTCGCGATCCTCACGCAGGGACCGACGCCGCTCGAGGATCTCGCCACGGTACGGCTCCGGGGAGACGTCGTGGAGGAGCTGAGCGGGCTCGCCGACGCGCTCGGCCTCGCCTCCTGAGGAGCGCCCGCGGCCAGATCCGGCCGGGGTCCCGCTAGGAGGGCTTCCGAGCGACCGTCACGAGGTACTCGGCCGGCGCGCTGAAGCTGCCGTCCGCGGCCTGGTTGGACTGGCTGTACATGCCGATCATCTCGGCCCGCAGCTCCCCGTAGCGCCCCTGCGCCTCGACCGCTGCCTTCGCCATCACGGCCGGGCCGAGGATCAGCTCGTCGCGCTCCAGCCACGCCTCGGGGGAGTCGCCGGCGAACGTCACGCTCCGCAGCTCGAACGACAGCTCGGCGCCGCTGTCCGCGAGCAGCTCCCGCACGTGCTGCTCCTCGCCCCACATCACCGGCGGCTGGAACCCCTCCGGCGGGGGCGGCATGTAGCCGGCGGACAGGCGAAAGCTGCGGCCGACCAGGCTGTCGGGCGTCCAGGCTGCCAGGACCAGCGTGCCCCCCGGGCGCAGGACCCGCATAAGCTCCGTCGCGGCGATCTGCTGGCGCGGCGCGAACATCACGCCGAAGCACGAGGTGACCCGGTCGAAGGTGCTGTCCCGGAACGGCAGCTGCTCGGCGTCGCCCTCGATCAGATCGACCTCCACGCCCGCCGCCGCCGCGCGCTCGCGCTGCTTGTCGAGCAGCTTCGGCGTGAGGTCCAGGGCCGTGACCTTGGCCCCGGCGCGCGCGGCCGGGACCGAGACGTTGCCGGTTCCCGTCGCGACGTCCAGCAGCTCGACGCCTGGAGCGGCGCCGGCGCGCTCGGCCACGTATTCGCCGACGACCTCGATCCGCACCGCGACCTCGGCGTATTCGCCGGCCGTCCACATCGCCTTCTGCCCCTGCTTGAAGCCCTCGACGTCGATGCTCATGCCGCCCCCCCTCAGTCGCGATCTGCGCTCGCCAGAGCGACCTTCGAGAGGTCGCGGCGCGGGTCGATCCCCCAGCGCTCGGCCAGTGCCCAGTCTTCCTCGTCCAGGCTCCAGCGATCCGCCGCCGCCGTGCCCTCGTGCTCGCTGCTCGCGCCCTTCAGCGCCATCGAGCCCCGGTTCTCGCCGATCTCCGCCAGCTCCGCCAGCTCCTGCTCGCTGAGCCCGGCCGCCAGCTCGGCGACCGCGGCCAGCTCGGCACGCTTGTCCTCGATCGCCCGCGCCGCGTCTCCGGGCTCCTGGATCAGCGTCGGCGCGACGCAGCGCACGGCCGGCTGGGCCAGGTTCCAGGCGCAGGCCAGCTGCAGCATGCTCAGGCCGTGGCGCGCCGCGAGCGGACGCATCCGCTCGAGCTTCTCGCGCCCCGACTCGACCCAGCCGTCCGGGCGGAAGCGCCGGTGGTCGTAGTCCGGGAACTCGTGTCCCGGCAACACGTCGTCGTGGAACAGACCGCCGTAGTCGACCACGCGCGTGATCACGCTCGTACCCGCCCGCTCGGCCGCGTCCAGCACCATCCCGCCCGGCCAGGGCTCCATCGGGCTGAGGATGATCATCGCCCAGTCGATCGAGGAGGCGAAGCGCTCCAGGCACCCGATCAGGTCCAGGGTGAAGCCGTTGGCCGGGCCGGGCGCGACGCCGAGCAGCCGCGTCAGCCCCGCCGCGCGCAGCGCCTCCATGCCCTCCCAGACCGCCTCGCTGCGGTAGCCGGTGCGGTCCGGGTTGTGCAGCAGCAGCAGGTCGAAGCGCTCGACGCCGCAGCGCTCGAGGCTGCGCTCCGTGGCCATGCGCATGTAGGCCGCGTAGTCCTCCTCGCCACGCAGCGCCGCGTCGGTGAAGCGCGGAAACCCCTTGGCGCCTTCGCGGCTGCCCGTGTAGAAGTCGTGCCCGATCGCCCCGACCAGGCAGTAGCTGTCCCGCTCGACGCCCCGCAGCGCCCGCCCCAGCGCCTCGTCGGCCTCGCCGGCGCCGTAGGCATCGGACGTGATCACTGTGTCGATGCCCCCGCCGGGCCTCAGCAGCGCCTCCAGGCGGGCGTCCTGAAGCGGTTCTCCGAAGTGCATGAAGCGTCCGCCGCTCCAGGTGCCGATCGCCGTCGTCGTGGGGTCCATCCCGGCCAGCTTAGACCCCGCCTGCGGTGCGGGCGCGCAGGGCCGCCTCGACTCGCCCCAGGGCGTGCTCGATCGTCTCCTGGTCGAGCGCCGCGCCGTCGCCCTCCAGCACGCTGCGCGCCTGCTCGGCGATACCCGAGCGCAGCCGGTCCAGCTCGGCGATCCTGAGCGCCAGGTCCTCGCGCCGCTCGGCCTTCAGCTCCACGACCGCGGCCGACAGCGCGCGATCCAACCCGACGGCGGCATGGGCGAGCCGTCCCTGGTCGACGTCCAGGCGGGCTCGCAGCACGAGCTCCTCGCAGAGCAGGCTCGTGCTGCGCCCGGTCAGCAGGGCGGCCAGCCGCTCCTGGGGGCGCAGCGCCCACGACCGATCCCGGCGGCGGCCCCGGCGGCGCGGGCGCGACAGCTCGCGAGCGTGCAGCCACAGCCCGGAGGCGACCTGCTCGCCCTCGCCCCAGCCGGCCCGGGTCACGAGCGCCTGCTGCGCGGAGACCTCGCGTACGTACGGGTCGGCCGCAGCGATGCGATGGGAGTGCACGACTCGGTTGACCACGCTCACGGCCGCGTCGACGTCGCGCTCCCTGTCCAGTTCCTCCAGCCAGGCGCGCGCCTGGGTCTCGGCTGACAGCGGGACCGGGTCGATCACGGTGACGCGGGAGGTCGCAGGCGCGACTGCAGCCGGCTCGGGGCCGGCGGGACGCTCGCGCCTGCGTCCGGAGCCCCGACGCCGCATCCAGCCGGCGGGCCCGCCCAGCTCGGCCGCGCCCGCTGCTGCGGCGCCGAGCATCTCGATCACGACCACGTGCTGCGGCTCACCGTCCGGTCCCGCGCGCAGCAGGTAGCGGCCGTCGGCTGGGCCCAGCGCCCAGGGGAACTCGAGCTGCAGGAACACGAACAGCTGCGCTGGCATCGCTTCACCGTATCCTTGCGGCACGGCCATTGGCCGGCAGGACAACGGGTGGACCGGTCGGGCCGCCGAGTCGAAAGCGGGAGTCGAGGATGTCGGACGCGGGCAACGTCGCCAAGAGCTTGCGGGAACGTCTCGGGGGACCGACCGAGGATCGCCTCGGCAGAGCCCTCTCGGAGCTGCTCGAGAACCCGCTGCTGACAGGGGCCATCGGGCGGGCCTTCGACGCGCGCGAGAAGGCCGCGCAGGCCCAGGAGGTGGCGATGGGCGCGCTCAACCTGCCCTCGGCTGCCGACATCGAACGCCTGACCCGACGCCTGCGGGCCGTCTCACATCGGCTCGAGGGGATCGAGGACGGGGTCGACCGGCTCGATCGCGCGCTGACGCCGACCGGGGTCGAAGCCAGGCTCGCGGCGATCGAGGCGCAGCTGCGGACGCTGACCGAGAAGGTCGATCGAGCCGCCAAGCGGACCGCCCCGCAGAAGGCCTCCCGGCCGGCCGGGGCCACCCGCGCCGCCAAGGCGAGCAGCACGGTGAAGACCGACAAAGCGGTCAAGTCGGTCAAATCGGCAAAAGCGGCGAAAGCGTCGAGGCCGACCGGCTCGGCGGCGGCGCGGCCCAGGGCGCCTCGACCCGGGCCCGGGAGAGCCTGAGTCAGCTCGACAGCGCCGCGATCGCGGCGCGCCCCATCGCCTCGCCGGCGCTCAGCAGCTGGTGGTCGCCGATGCGGCTGCGCGCGCCACCGGCGCCGAAGGTGTCCGAGACCGCCAGCAGGCAGGCGACCGGGATCGACTCGGCGGCCCCGAGCGCGAACAGCGTGGCCGCCTCCATCTCGACCGCCAGCGCCTCGTGGCCGGCGCCGGCCGGCCCGGGCTCGTAGAACAGGTCGACGCTCACGACCGCCCCCGAACGGGCGTCGGGCGCGGCCCGCTCCAGCGCGGCGGTCAGGCCCGGGTCGGCGGCTGCCAGCCCGTCCGCGCCGAGCGCCCTCGACGTGCCGTCGGCGCAGATCGCCTCACGGGCGATCACGAGCCCGCCCAGCTCGAGGCCCGGGGCGAGAGCGCCGCAGGTCCCGACCCGGATCGCCCGCCGGGCGCCCAGCGCGATCAGCTCGGCCAGCACGATCGCGGCCGAGGGGCCGCCCATCCCCGTGGCCTGGATCGTGACCGGCTCGCCGTCCGCCGCGGTCCCGGTGTACCCCCACAGGCCGCGGTGGTGGTTGAACATGCGGGGCTCCACCAGCAGCGCCTGGGCGAGGGCCAGCGCGCGGCCGGGGTCGCCGGGCAGCAGCACGCGCTCGGCAAGTGGCGCGGTCGGACGGAGATGGAAGTGAGCGGCCGCGGCCATCGGCGCGACTTTAGACTCCGGATGATGGAGCCGCCCACACCCCCGCCCGTCCCGCGGCCCATCTGAGTGGCCGAGCTGGAGGACGATCCCGTGCCGGAGCCCGTCGAGCTGACGCTCGCGCAGGTGGCCGCGATCGTGGGCGTCTCGCCGGCGACGGTCAGGCGCTGGGTCGCCAAGGGGCTGGTCCCTGGCTTCGACGGCAGCTGGACGCCCTCGGCCGTGGCCTACGTGCGGGTCGTCGCCCGGCTGCGGGCGCGGGGCCATTCGCTCGAGCGGATCAAGAAGGCCAGCGACGATGGCCAGCTGGCGATCGGCCCGATCGAGAACCTGCTGAGCTCCTCCGGAGCGCGCCGCCACTCGCTGCGCCGGGTCTCGCGCGAGTCCGGCCTGCCCCAGGAGCTGATCAGGCAGATCTATGCGGCGATGGGACTCGGCCCGCTGCCGCTCGAGGGGCTCGCCGACGAGGACCTCGAGATGATGCGCTACGCCGCCGCGGTGCTGGGCGCCGGGTTCCCGCTACCGGCCTACCTCCAGCTGCTCAGGGTCTATGGACAGGTGATGGCGCAGGTCGCCGACGCCGAGGTGCGGCTGATGCACCTGTACGTGCACAAGCCGCTGATGCGGGCGGGCGTGCCCAACGTCGAGATCGCCGAGGAGATGGAGTCGATGACGCGCGACGTGCTGCCGCTCGTCTCGCCCTTCATCAGCTACCTCCACTCCCGCCTGCTGTCCCACTTCGTGGAACAGGACATGATCGGCCACGTCGAGGCCGACCTGGACGACGGGGCGCTCGAGGAGGGCCGGCTGCGCGTCGCGATCGCCTTCGCCGACCTGGCCGGGTACGCCCGCCTGACGGTGGAGCGCGGCGACGAGGCGGCCGTCAACACGGTCGAGCGCTTCGTCGAGGCGGTCGGGCAGAGCCTGCCGATGGACGCACGCGTGATCAAGACGCTGGGCGACGAGGTGATGGTCGTCGGCACCGACCCTGCCGCGCTGACCGAGTGGGCCGTCGAGCTGCAGGGCGGGATCGCGCCGGGTGAGCCCTCGCCGCGGATCGGGATCCACTACGGCGAGGCGCTCTACCGCGACGGCGACTACTTCGGGCGCGACGTCAACCAGGCAGCCCGCGTGGTCGCCCGGGCCGGCGGTGGCGAGGTGCTCGTGACGCGCTCGGTCGTCGAGGTGGCCGACGGGGTCGACGGCCTCGAGTTCGCGCTGATCGGCGAGGTCCATCTGAAGGGCTTCTCCGAGCCGACCCAGCTGTTCACCGTCTCCGCCCGCGAGGACTGAGCGCGATGAGCCCGGAGGAGCTGCGCGAGCAGGTGCGCCGTTCCGGCCTGTTCGCCCGCGACCGGCCGCTCGTGGCGATGGTCTCGGGCGGGCGCGACTCGACCTGCCTGCTCGACGTCGCCGTCGCGCTGCTGGGTTCCGAGGCGGTGCGCGCATTGCATGTCGACTACGGCCTGCGGGAGGAGTCGGCCGACGACTGCCGCCGCTGCGCCGCGCTGTGCCGGTCGCTCGGGGTCGAGCTGCAGGTGCTCGAGGTCGGTCCCGCCACCGCGCCCGCACCGGGCTCGGGGCCCGGCGGCGAGTCCGAGGCCGGCGGGGAGTCGGGGACCGGCGGGGAGTCGGGGACCGGCGGGGAGGCCGGGGCCGGCGGTCCCCCGCCGGGCGCAGCGGGGAACCTGCAGGCCTGGGCACGGGAGGTCCGCTATGCCGAGGCCGGGCGGATGGCCGCGGAGCGCGACGCGCTGATCGCCACGGGCCACACGGCCAGCGACCAGGTCGAGACGATCCTCTACCGGCTGGCCGCCTCGCCGGGCCGGCGCGCCCTGCTCGGGATGCCGGCGGCCGAGGGCAGGCTGATCCGGCCGCTGCTCGGTGTGGACCGCGAGCAGACGGCCGCGTACTGCCGGGCCAGGGGCCTCGACTTCGTCGAAGACGCCAGCAACGAGGATCTCCGCTTCGCCCGAGCGCGGGTCCGCCAAGGGGTGGTGCCGGCGCTGCGCGCGGTGCATCCGGCCGCCGAGGCGAACGTGCTGCGCACGGCCGAGCTGCTGCGCGAGGAGACCGAGCTGCTGGACGGCCTGGTCGACGCCGAGCTGGGCGGGCGCGACAGCATCGAGATCGCCCGGCTGAGCCAGATGCCGGCCGGCCTGGCACGGATGGTGGTCGTGCGGCTGGCCGAGCAGGCCGCCGGGACCTACGTGCCGCAGGCGGGTGGACGGGTGGCGGAGCTGGTCGGCCTGGGTCGTCGCGGCGGACGGGCCGAGCTCCACGTCGGTGGGCGCGCCGGGGCGGTGATCGAGGCGGGCGTGCTACGCATGATCCGCCTGCCGCCGCGCGACGGCGTCCCGAGGCAGGCTGCCGGGCTCGGCCCCGCTCCGGCCGCGCCGGCCGCGGCCAATCGTCTGCCGGGCGGCGACTAGACTCCTTTCGTGGCCACGCCCGCCCGCCTGCCCAAGGAGCCCGGACTCGGCGAAGTGCTGGTCAGCGCCGAGGACCTGCAGCGGCGGGTCGGCGAGCTGGGCCGTGAGATCAGTCGCGACTACGCCGGACGTTCGCTGTTGCTGGTGGGGGTGCTGAAGGGCGCGGTGTTCTTCCTGAGCGACCTGATGCGCTTCATCGACCTGCCGGTCGAGGTCGACTTCATGGCCGTCGCCTCGTATGGCTCGGCGACCGACTCCTCAGGCGTCGTGCGGATCCTCAAGGACCTCGACGCCGCGATCGAAGGGCGCGACGTGCTGATCGTCGAGGACATCGTCGACTCCGGTCTGACCCTGCAGTACCTGCTGCGCAACCTCGGCTCGCGAAACCCGCGCACCCTCGAGGTCTGCGCGCTCCTGACCAAGCCGGAGCGGCGCAAGGTCGACCTGCCGACCCGCTACGTCGGCTTCGAGATCCCTGACAGGTTCGTCGTCGGCTACGGCCTGGACTACGCCGAGCGCCACCGGAACCTGCCATTCGTAGCCGTCCTGGACAGCTAGGTCGGGCTCTCCTGCATGCCGAAGCGGCGCGCCCGAAACGATGGAATGGCCTCGTTGCCATGGTACCCTGAGGGACTGGTGACCACGACTTCTGACGGTGCCGGGAGACTCAGGACCTGAACATGAGCCGTTTCTTCAAGAGCGCCGCATTCCCGATCTTGATCGTCGTGGTGCTGGCCTTCCTCGCGGTCAAACTGGTCAACACCAACACGACCAACCACCGCAAGCACAGCTACCAGACGCTGGTCAGCTCCGAGTTGCCCAAAGGCGAAGTCGAATCGGTCGAGTTCAAGAACAAGGGCAAAGTTCTCGAAGTCAAGTACAAGAACAAAGAAAGCGCCGAATTCGGCTACATCGACCAGGCAGCCCCTGAACTGATCAAAGAACTGCGCACCGCCGGGGTCGCCTACAACATCGAATCGGAAAAGAGCAGCGCCCTGCTCGGCCTGCTGATGTACATCATCCCGTTCGTGCTGTTCTTCGGCTTCTGGATCTTCCTGATGAACCAGGTCCAGGGCGGGGGCTCGAAAGTCATGTCGTTCGGCAAGTCGCGCGCCAAGCGGATGTCGGCCGACTCGCCCAAGATCACCTTCCGCGACGTCGCCGGGGTCGACGAGGCGGTCGAGGAGCTACACGAGATCAAGGAATTCCTCGAGAATCCAAAGAAGTTCCAGGCGCTCGGCGCGAGGATCCCCACCGGCGTGCTGCTGTACGGGCCGCCCGGGACGGGCAAGACGCTGCTGGCCCGGGCAGTCGCCGGCGAGGCGGGCGTGCCCTTCTTCTCGATCTCCGGGTCGGACTTCGTCGAGATGTTCGTCGGCGTCGGCGCCTCCCGCGTCCGGGACCTGTTCGAGCAGGCCAAGCAGAACAGCCCCTGCATCATCTTCATGGACGAGATCGACGCCGTCGGGCGCCATCGCGGCGCCGGTCTGGGCGGCGGCCACGACGAGCGCGAGCAGACCCTCAACCAGCTGCTGGTCGAGATGGACGGCTTCGAGGCGAAGGACAACATCATCATGATCGCGGCCACCAACCGGCCCGACATCCTCGACCCGGCGCTGCTGCGCCCGGGCCGTTTCGACCGCCAGATCGCCGTCGACCGGCCCGATCGCAAGGGCCGGGCGAAGATCCTCGAGGTGCACACGCGCGGCAAGCCGCTGGCGAAGATCATCGACATCGACGCGCTCGCCGGGCAGACCCCCGGGTTCACCGGCGCGGATCTCTCCAACCTGATCAACGAGGCTGCGCTTCTCTCCGCCCGCACCGGCAAGCGGGAGATCGGTCAGGAAGAGCTCGAGGAG
>JBKQOO010000081.1:0-4493 GCA_052145475.1 Solirubrobacteraceae bacterium | reverse complement strand
GGAAAACCCGCTTTACGCGGACGCGATCGCCGAGCTGCACGTGCGTTGCGAGTCGATCAGGCTGCTCGCATGGAAGGGCCTGACCGACGCCGAGCGCTACGGCCAGCCCGGGCCTGAGGGATCGCTGGTGAAGTGGCTGTGGTCGGACACCAACCAGCGCCTGACCCAGCTGGCCGTCGACATCGTCGGCCCGGAGGCGCTCACCTGGGGCACTAGCTGGAGCTACGAGTTCCTGCGCGCGCGCGGCAACTCGATCGAGGGGGGCACGACCGAGGTGCTCAAGAACATCGTCGCCGAGCGCGTGCTGGGATTGCCGCGCCTGAAGGTGGCGGCCTGATGGACTTCGGCTTCACCGACGACCAGCGTGAGATCCAGCGCACCGCCCGCGAGCTGCTGGCCGAGCGCGCGGGGGCGGGTGGGTTCTCGTCCGTGCGCGAGCACGCCGAGGCGGGCCGCACCGACGAGGAGCTGTGGAGCGAGCTGAGCGAGCTCGGCTGGCCCGGCATCGCGATCGGCGAGCAGTACGGAGGACAGGGCCTGGGCCAGATCGCGCTCTCGATCCTCTGCGAGGAGCTGGGGCGCTCGCTGGCACCCGTGCCGTTTCTGCCCACCGTGATGGCCGCGACCGTGATCGAGCAGGACGGCACCTCCGAGCAGCGCGAACGCTGGCTCCCCGGGCTCGCCTCCGGCGCCACGATCGGCGCGCTCGGCGCGGCCGTCGACGGCACAGCCGAGCTGGTGATCGGCGGACCCGAGGCCGGGGTGATCGTGCTGATCGACGACGACGGCGCCGGGCGCCTGCTCAGCGCCGAGGAGGCCGAGATCACCCCGGTCGCCTCTATCGACCCCACGCGCTCGACGGCTCGCATCAGCGCATCCGAGGACGCCGGCGAGCCGCTCGGCGACGGTGCCTGCGCCGGGCTCGGCCGCGCGCTCGTGTCGATCAGCTCGGAGCTGGTCGGGGTCTGCGACCGGGCCCTGGCGATGACCGTCGAGTACGTCAAGGACCGCAAGCAGTTCGGGGTCCCCGTCGGCGCCTACCAGGCCGTCTCCCACCGCTGTGCCCAGATGCTGCTCGAAACCGAGAAGGCGCGCTCGACCGCGGCCTTCGCGGCATGGACGGCCGACGCCGAACCGGCGCAGCTCGCCGAGGCTGCCGCGATGGCCAAGGCAGCGGCCTCCAGCGCCGGTCGCGAGGTGACGGCCAGCGCGATCCAGGCCCACGGCGGGATCGGCTTCACCTGGGAGGCCGACGTCCACTGGCTCTACAAGCGCGCCCAGCTCGACGCGGCGCTGCTCGGTGGCGCCAAGCGCCATCGCGCCCGGCTGGCGGCGATCCTGGCCGACCGGGTCGGTACCGGCGCGGCGGCCTGAGGACTCGCGACCCGAGCCGGAGTCGGGCTATACGACACGCCGCCTTCCTGAAAGGGATGAACCTGGGTGGCCGCAGGATCACCAACGAGGACCTGCGCACCTGCGTGGAAGCGCTCGGCCTCGGGCAGGTGCAGACCTACCGGGCCAGTGGGAACCTCGTCTTCGACGGCGGCCGACGCTCGGGTCCCGCGCTGCAGCGCCACCTCGAAGATGGCCTGCGGGCGGCTTTGGGCTATGGCGTGCCGACCTTCATCCGCACTTCCGAGGAGATCGTCGAGCTGGCTGCCGCACGGCCCTTCGATCCGCCCGCCGGCGCCGGGAAGCTGCAGGTCGCGTTGCTGCTCGAGGCGCCCGACGAGCAGACGCGAGAGGCCGCGCTGCAGCTGGCGGGCGAGCGCGACCGGCTCAGCTTCGGCGAGCGCGCGCTGTTCTGGCTGCCCGACGGGCCGATGAGCGCGTCCCCGCTCGACTGGCGGGCCGTCGAGGGGGTGCTCGGACCGACTACGGTGCGCACGATGGGGACGATCGAACAGATCGCAGCCCGATACTTCACGGACGGGGGCACGGCGTGAAGGCGGTCGGCTGCCGTCAGGCGCGTCTGGAGCTGGGGGATGACCCGCGGCCGGAGCCGAGCCGCGGCCAGGTGCGGATCGAGGTCCTCCGCTGCGGCATATGCGGCTCGGACCTGCATGCCCGCGAGCACTGCGACGAGCTCGCCGACGTCCTCGCCGAGGCCGGCTATGACGACTTCATGCGCTCCACGCAGCGCGTCGTGTTCGGCCACGAGTTCTGCGGTGTCGTCGCCGAGCACGGACCCGGGTGCAAGCGCTACGTGCCAGAGGGCGCGCACGTGGTCGCGTTGCCCCTGCTGCGCACCGACCGCGGCATCCAGGCGATCGGGCTCTCGCCCGCGGCGCCCGGCGCCTATGCCGAGCAGACGCTGGTCCAGGAGTCCCTGATGCTCGCCGTCCCGAACGGCCTGCCCCCGGAGGTGAGCGTGCTGACCGAGCCGATGGCCGTCGCCTGGCACGCGGTCCGCAGGAGCGCGGTGCGCAAGCGCGACGTCGCGATCGTGATCGGCTGCGGCCCGATCGGACTGGCCGTGATCTGCATGCTGAAGGCACGGAAGGTCCGCACGATCGTCGCGAGCGATCCATCGCCCGGACGACGCGCGCTGGCGCGGGCCTGCGGCGCCGATCTCACCGTCGACCCGGGCGAGACGTCCCCGTTCGCCGCCGGCGACCGGGGACACCTGGCGACGATCCCGGCGGCGGCCGAGCTGGCGGTCGGCACGATCGAGAGGCTGCGTCGGCTGCCGATCGCGTGGCACCGCCTGTGGCGCGGCATCGACGCGCTCGGGATCAAGCCGGCCGCGCCGGTCGTCTTCGAGTGCGTCGGGGTGCCCGGGATCATCGAGCAGATCGTGACCCGCGCCCCCCTGTTCTCGAGGGTCGTGGTCGTCGGCGTATGCATGGGCGCCGATCGATTCCGCCCGTCGATGGCCATCAACAAGGAGATCGAGCTCCGCTTCGTGCTCGGCTACGACCCGCTAGGGTTCCGCGACACCCTGCACATGCTCGCCGAGGGCACCGTCGACCCCCGGCCGCTCCTCACCGGATGTGTCGGACTCGCGGGCGTCCCGAGCGCATTCGATGCGCTGGGAACGGCCGAGGAGCACGCGAAGATCCTGATCGACCCGAGCAGCGACCGCACCGACCTCCAGCGCCTGGGACCGCGAGAGGAGGGCGGGCAGTGGCGAGCGCGGCCGGGACAGCCGCCGGGCGGGGCCGCCCCGCCGCCTGTCGGCTAGGATCGGGCCCGCCGCCGTGTGCTCACGCCGCGACGGAGAACGGAGAGCGAACGAGAGATTGCCCGAGCCACTGCCCCGCGGCCGCAACCCATTCGACGAGTCGGGCGTGCAGCGCGACGAGCGCGGCGTCGCCCACTATGTCGAGCGCCCCGCATCGCTCGTCTCGATGTTGAGGGCCAGCGTCGAGCGCGACCCGGCCGCGACGGCGCTGCTCGAGGTCGGTGGCCCCTCGCTCACCTACGGCGCGCTGTGGGATCGCGCCGCGCGGGTCGCCGGGGGCCTGCGCGATCAGGGCGTGGCGCGCGGCGATCGCGTCGCGATCCGGCTTCCCAACGGACTCGAATGGGTACTGGCCTTCTTCGGGGCGCAGCTGCTCGGCGCGGTCGTCGTCCCTGTCAACACGCGCTTCACCGAGGAGGAGGTCGCCTACGTCGTCGGCGACTCGGGGGCGATCCACGTGTTCGCGCCGGACAGCGGGCTGCCCGACGGCGCGCCGGTCGTCGAGGAGGATCTCGGGCCGGAGGACCTCGCCGCGATCTTCTACACGAGCGGCACGACCGGGTTCCCGAAGGGAGCGATGACCTCTCATCGCAACTTCCTGACCAACAGCGAGAACGCGTTCCGCTGCCTGGACACCGACCGCTCCGAGGGGCCCGGCATCTCGACGCTGGTCTCGGTGCCGCTGTTTCACGTCACCGGCGCCAACAGTCAGCTGATCCCGGTGCTCGAGTTGGGCGGCCGCGTGGAGATCCTCTCCGGCCCGCTGGACTTCGAAGGCTTCTTTCGGGCCGTCGGCGAGCACGGCGTCAACCAGCTCGTCTCGGTCCCCGCGATCTATCACGCCGTCGTCAACCACCCCGCCTTCCCACAGCTCGACGTCAGCCGGGTCCGCTGGATCTCCTACGGCGGCGCGCCGATCGCCGAGAGCCTCGTGCACCGCATCGAGGACGCCTTTCCCAATGCGCGCGTCGGCAACGGCTTCGGCCTCACCGAGACCTCCTCCCTGACCTCCTTCCTGCCCCACGAGGAGGCTGCCGAGCACGCCGACTCGGTCGGCTTCGCGATGCCGGTCGTCGATCTCGCCCTCGATCAGCCTGCCCCCGAGACCGGCGTCGGCGAGCTGCTGGTGCGCGGACCCAACGTGGTCCAGGGCTACTGGAACAAGCCCGAGGCCACCGCCGAGACGTTCGTCGACGGGTGGCTCCACACCGGCGACCTGGCCAGGGTCGACCCGGACGGGCTGCTCTACATCGTCGATCGCATGAAGGACATGATCAACCGCGGCGGCGAGAACGTCTACTCGATCGAG
>JBKQOO010000080.1:0-11206 GCA_052145475.1 Solirubrobacteraceae bacterium | reverse complement strand
ACGGTCGTGATGGCAGCGGTCAGCGTCGTCTTGCCATGGTCGATGTGACCGATGGTCCCGACGTTGACGTGCGGCTTGTCGCGCTCGAACTTCTCCTTCGCCACTTTTGGTTAGCTCCTGTATCGACTTGTATGTCCGCCTCTGTGATGGCGAACCGGGGAAATCTATCTGAATGCAGCGCTCCGTGACTGCTGCCTGCTGCTTTCAGCCCTGCTGTGGGGTATTCGAGAGGAGGCCGACGGCCGACTAGGCCGGGACCGGCTCCCCCGTCCTCTGCTCGACGATCTTCTCGGCGATGTTCGGGGGAACCTCCTCGTAACCCTCAAACTGCATCGTGTGGGTCGCGCGTCCCTGCGTGTTTGAGCGCAGGTCCGTTGCGTAGCCGAACATCTCCGAGAGCGGCACCCGGGCCGTGACCGCCAGCGCGTTGCCGCGGCGCTCCTGACCCTCGACACGACCACGGCGGCGGCTCAGATCGCCGATGACCTCGCCGAGGAAGTCCTCGGGAGTGACGACCTCGACCGCGAAGATCGGCTCGAGCAGCACCGGTTTGGCGCGCCTGGCCGCCTCCTTGAAGGCGATCGATCCGGCCACCTTGAAGGCGATCTCCGAGGAGTCGACGTCGTGGTACTTGCCGTCGGTGAGCGTCACGAGCATGTCCACCATCGGGTAGCCCGCCTTGACGCCGTTCTCGAGCGCCTCCTCGATCCCCTTCTTGACGGCCGGGATGTACTCCGACGGGATCGCCCCGCCCTTGATTTTGTTGACGAACTCGAAGCCCTCGCCGGGAGCGGGCTCGAGGTCGATGAAGACCACTCCGAACTGGCCCGAGCCACCCGTCTGGCGGACGAACTTGCCTTCGATCTTCTCGACGTGGCCGCGCACCGTCTCGCGATAGGAGACCTGCGGGCGGCCGACGTTCGCCTCGACACCGAACTCGCGCTTCATGCGGTCGACCAGCACCTCGAGGTGCAGCTCGCCCATGCCCGAGATCTCGGTCTGGCCGGTCTCCTCGTTGGTGCGGACCTGGAAGGTCGGGTCCTCTTCGGCGAGGCGGCCCAGGGCCGTCGACATCTTCTCCTGGTCGACCTTCGTCTTCGGCTCGACCGCCACCTTGATGACGGGCTCGGGGAAGACGATGTTCTCGAGGTGGATCGGCGCGTCGGGGGCGGCCAGCGTGTCACCCGTGATGACCTGCTTGATGCCGACGGCCGCGGCGATGTCGCCGGCGTGGACCTCCTCGACCTCCTCGCGGTCGTTCGCGTGCATCATCAGGATGCGCCCGATCCGCTCGGTCCGCCCGGTGCCGACGTTGAGCACACGCGAGCCCGCCTCGAGTTTGCCCGAGTAGACGCGGAAGTAGGTGAGCTTGCCGACGTAGGGGTCGGCGGCGATCTTGAAGGCCAGCGCGGCGAACGGCTCGGAGTCGTCGGCCTTGCGCACGACCTCGCGCTCCTGCTCCTCGCCCTTGATCAGTTCGGTGCCCACCACCGGCGGGACGTCCAGCGGCGAGGGGAGGTAGTCGATCACGGCGTCCAGCAGAGGCTGCACGCCCTTGTTCTTGAAGGACGAGCCGCACAGCACGGGCGTCAGTTTGGTCGACAGGGTCGCCTGGCGGATCGCGCCCTTGAGCGCCTCCTCGGAGATCTCGGCCTCCTCGAGGATCAGCTCGAGCAGGGTGTCGTCGTAGTGGGAGACCTCCTCGAGCAGGTGTTCCCGGGCGGCGTCGGCGGCTTCGGCCAGCTCAGCCGGTATCTCGGTCTCTTCCTGTTCCACGCCGAGGTCGTCTTTGTAGACGATCGCCTTCATCCGGACCAGGTCGACCACGCCCAGGAAGTCGCCCTCGGCGCCGATCGGCAGCTGGATCGGCACGGGGTGCGCGCCGAGGCGGTCGATCATCGTCTGCACGCCCTGGTCGAAGTCGGCGCCGATCCGGTCCATCTTGTTGATGTAGGCGATGCGCGGGACGTGGTACTTGTCCGCCTGGCGCCAGACCGTCTCGGACTGGGGCTCGACCCCGGCGACCGAGTCGAACAGCGCGATCGCGCCGTCCAGGACCCGCAGCGAGCGCTCGACCTCGACGGTGAAGTCGACGTGGCCGGGCGTGTCGATGATGTTGATCCGGTGGCCCTTCCACTGTGCCGTCGTGGCGGCCGAGGTGATCGTGATGCCCCGCTCCTGCTCCTGCTCCATCCAGTCCATCACGGCGGCGCCCTCGTGGACCTCGCCGATCTTGTAGGTGCGGCCGGTGTAGTAGAGGATGCGCTCGGTCGTCGTCGTCTTGCCGGCGTCGATGTGCGCCATGATCCCGATGTTGCGGGTGTTTTCGAGTGAGAACTTACGTGCCATCGTCAGGATCCAGGTTTCTGTTTGGGGGAGTGGCGGGCCAAAAAAAGTGGGCCCCTCGGGCCCACGCGCGCTGCTGGTCGTTCTGGACCGGTCCGCGTCGTTATCTGCTCGAGGTCTCCATCTTCTTTACCGACTCACGGGGGGCCCTACTGACGCATCCGTCCCGCCCGTGCCGCCTCGGCGACTATAGCAGAGGGATTCGCCATTCTAGGCGGGCTTCCTGCCCGTCGAATGCGCCTGGGAGGGGTCCTCGGGCGCCCGCTCGCAGCTCGCCTGTGGCGGCACCGCGTCGAACATCTCGCCGAGGCGCTCGAGCACCCTCGCGGCGGCGCGCAGGTCGCGCTCGGCGAAGCCCTCCAGCGCCTGCTCCCAGCGCGCCTGCCAGGCCTCGCGCTTGGCCTCGATCTTGCTCGCGCCCAGTGGCGTGAGGCGCGAGACGACGACCCGCCGGTCGGCCTCCGAGCGGGTACGCTCGACATGACCGGACTCGGCCAGGCCGTCGAGCATCTCCGTGACGGTGCCCGGCGCCAGGCGCGCCGCGGCCGCCAGCTCGCCGGCCGACAGCTGACCGCGTTCCTGCAGCTCGATCAGCAGCTCGAACTGGGCGTGGCTGAGCTCCGAGCCGGCCAGGTGCGTGTCGCGGCCCCGCATCCGGCTCAGCGTGCGGAAGACGTGCCGGAAGGCCAGGCCCAGCTCGCGCATCCGCTCGTCGCGCGCAGCGGTCGTCTCGGCGCCCGCGGCATCCCCAGGGGTTCCTCCTGCTGTCTCGGTCGCTGCCATCTCCGCCCTCAGAGGCCCGCCTCGATCGCACTCTCGGCCCGCAGCAGCGACTCCTCCTCGCGGTCGCCCGCCAGCGCCTCGGTGGTCTCCGGGCGCTCGGCGCGGAGCAGCATCAGGCAGGGCAGGATCGAAAGCAGCGCGATCCCGAAGGCCCACCAGTAGGCCTGCGCGAACGCCGCCGCGTGCTGTTCGGGGGTGTGAGCGCCCACACTGGCCCGCTGCAGCACCACGGCCAGGACGGCCACGCCGATCGCGCTGCCGATCCGCATCACGACGTTCAGCTGGGGTGTCGCGTCGGAGAGCTGGTCCGGTCTCATCGCCGCGAAGGCGGCGGTCATCGCCGGCATGAAGGACAGGCCGATGCTCACGCCGCGGACGACCAGCACGCAGGAGAGCCACAGGATCGAGGTGTGTGCCGTCACGAACATCAGCGGGATCGTGCTGACAGACAGCAGGGACACGCCGGCGAGGGCGATGCGCCCGCCGCCGAAGCGCTCGGTCAGCCGTCCGGCGATCGGCATCATCACGAGCGCCCCGATCCCCTGCGGCCCGCTCAGAAGGCCCGTGTCGATCACGTCCAGACCGCGCACCCTCTGGTAGTAGAGCGGCACCAGGATCATCGCCCCGAACAGCGATGCTCCCAGCCCGAACGTCGTCAGCGACGCGCCCGCGAAGACGCGGTTGGCGTACAGCCTCACGTCCAGCAGCGGCCGGGTCGCGCGCAGGGCGTGCAGGACGAACAGCACGCCGAGGACGACCCCGAGGACGATCGGGATGATCACCTTGCCCGAGCTGCTGCTCGCGCCGTTGCCCAGTTCACTGATCCCGAACACGAACGCCGCCGCCCCGGTCGGCAGCAGCGCGAGGCCGAGCACGTCCAGCGGCCCCGCCTCGCCCGAGTCGGTCTTGGGCAGCATCCGCCAGCCCAGGAAGATCGCCACCACGCCGATCGGGGCGTTGACGAAGAAGATCCAGGACCAGTGCAGGTTCTGCAGGATCAGGCCGCCGACGACGGGCCCGAGGATCGGCGCCAGCATCGCCGGCATCGAGACCACGCCCATCACCCGGCCCATCCGCTGCGGGCCGGCGACCTGCGCCATGATCAGCTGCGCCAGCGGCATGATCATGCCGCCGCCGATGCCCTGCAGCACGCGGAAGAGGACGAGCTCGGGAAGCGAGGTCGACAGCCCGCAGGCGACCGACCCGAGCGTGAACAGCACCAGCGAGACGAGGTAGACCCGCTTGGCCCCGTAGCGCCGCGCCATCCAGCCGGTGACCGGCATCACCGCGGCTAGCGCGAGCAGGTACCCCGTGACGACCCACTGGACCTGAGCGATCGTGCTGTGCAGGTCCTTGCTGAGCGTGTTCAGCGCGACGTTGACGATCGTCGTGTCGAGGATCGACATGATCATCCCGAGGATCACGACCCCCGAGATCACCCAGACATGGCGCTCGATCGGGACCCGCTCCGCCCCGGCTGTGTTCGCCCGCGCAGACATTAGGTGCCGAAATATTAGGTACCGAAGCTTTCTCCTTCAAGTCCCATTCGACAATCGGCGCCCCGCCACCAAGACCACCCGCCCCACCCGACCACAACCCCGGCGCATCCGGCGCCCGCAGGGCGCCTTTTAAGTCAAGAACGGAAGAAGCCCGCCCTAGCGCACCAGCGGTCCGAGAGCCAAGCCTGCCGCGGACGCAGGGAGCGTGGCGTGCGCTAGCACGCGAGCGACCGAGGACAAAGGCAGGCGCCGGCTATCGGGCCGGTGGTTACCAGCGGTAGTGGGCGAAGGCCTTATTGGCCTGCGCCATGCGGTAGATGTCGTCCTTGCGCTTGTAGGCGCCGCCCTGCTGGGACTGGGCATCGAGCAGTTCGTTGGCCAAGCGCTGCGCCATCGTCTTCTCCCGGCGCTGGCGCGCGAACTCGACCAGCCAGCGGACCGCCAGCGTGCGGGCGCGGCGAGCGGGCACCTCGACCGGCACTTGGTAGGTGGCGCCGCCGACGCGGCGAGAGCGGACCTCGAGCGTCGGCGTCAGCGTCCTGATCGACGCCTCCAGCGTCTCGATCGGGTCTTTCTCGCTGCGCTCGCCGACCAACGCCAGGGCGTCGTAGACGATCCGCTCGGCCGTCGACTTCTTGCCGTCCAGCATCACCTTGTTGATGACCTGCTGGACCAGCTTCGAGCGGTGGATGGGGTCCGGCTCGACCGGCCGGATCTGGGCGGCTGCGCGGCGCGGCATCTATTTCTTCTTCACGCCGTACTGGGAGCGCGCCTTCTTGCGGTCGCTCACGCCGGCTGCGTCCAGGGTGCCCCGGACGACCTTGTAGCGGACACCCGGCAGGTCCTTGACGCGACCGCCACGGACCAGCACGACCGAGTGCTCCTGCAGGTTGTGGCCCTCGCCCGGGATGTAGGCGGTGACCTCCATCGACCCGGAGATGCGCACACGCGCCACCTTGCGCAGCGCGGAGTTCGGCTTCTTCGGGGTCGTGGTGTACACGCGGGTGCATACGCCGCGCCGCTGCGGGGCGGCGACCTTCTTCTTGCGCCCCTTGCCCGACTTCAGGCCCGGAGTGGCGATCTTCTTCTTGGGGGCGATGCGCCCCTTGCGCACGAGTTGCGATGTGGTCGGCATGTGGGCCGAAGATGCTAGCAGCGCTAGGCCGTCTGGGCCGCGCCCGCGGCGCGTACCGGTGCCGGCATCATCGCCGAGGCGACCACGACCAGCACGAAGGCGAGCGCCTGCAGGGTCACGCCGGTGGCGCTCCCGGCCATCGGGTCGCCGAAGACGATGATGCCGCCGGCGATGCCGGCGATGTTGGCGGCCGTGCCCGTCACGGCGATCACCGGCACCGCCTCGCCGTCCTGCAGCCCCTTGGCCGAGGAGAAGAAGGCCAGGATCGAGGCCAGGATCGCCACCGCCAGCCAGGGGCTGAGGGCGAGGCCCATGATGCCGTGGGCGCCCGTGATCCCGGTCAGCGCCTTGATCGCGGTGTCCGAGACCCCGAACAGGATCCCCGAGGCCGCACCGAGCATGATGCCGTGGTGCTCGACCCGGCCGCCCATGCGGGGTCCCATGATCAGCAGGCCGCCGATGCCGAACAGAGCCGCCTCGAAGGAGATCATCGCGGCCGAGGAGAAGTGCGAGTGGGCGCCGTGCATGGCCGGGAGGGTCAGGCCCAGCAGCACCAGGCCGGCGGCCGTGAGGCTCAGGCCGATCCACTGGCGGCGGCCGACCTCGAAGCCGAACAGGCGGTCGGCCATCACGGCGATGAAGACCACGCCGGCGGCCAGCGAGACCTGGATCACCGACATCGGCGCCAGCGCCAGCGCCGCCACGTGGAGCCCCCAGCTGCCCGTCGCGGTCAGCATCCCCAGGCAGAACCACTTCGACGAGTACAGCTCGCGCGTCGAGCGCAGCGGGTGCATGACCTGGATCTTGGGGACCGAGTTGGCGCCCTTGTACTTGTAGAAGAACCCGAGGTTCGCCACGAAGGCGCAGGTCAGTGCGAGGAGTATTCCTAGATCTAGAGTCATTGGGGGGAGGTCATCGGCGGTGGCATCCATCGGCGTGGAGCCAGCGCTGCTTTACTCCGCCTCGAGGGGGCTAGGCGGATCGACCGTCCCGGCAGAGTACCTGGCGTGACCTCTATGCGAGATAAAGACGTCCTCGGAGCCGCAAAAGAGCCCGCCCCCGCTGGGGATGAGGGACGCCCGGGGGAAGCCGCGGTCGCGGGCTGGGGCGCGTCGGAGCGGCCGCTGCTGATGGTGGACATCGACGGGGTGATCTCGCTGTTCGCCGGCGACGCCCGCGATCGCGGCGCCGCGGAGGGTTGCTTCCACTCGATCGAGGGCATACCCCATTTCCTTTCGGCCAAGGCGGCCGCTCACCTGCTCGTGCTGGCGGACATCTACGACCTCGTCTGGGCCAGCGGATGGGAAGAGCGAGCCGAGGAGAACCTCCCCCACCTGCTGGGTCTGCCGGCGGGCCTGCCGTTCCTGCGATTCGACCGCGGGCCGGCGACGCCGCGGCGGACGCTGCAGGGGGCCCGCGCCGGCTCGCTGGACGCCCACTGGAAGCTCGCCGCCGTCGACGCCTACGCGGGTGGCCGTCCCGTGGCGTGGATCGACGACGCCCTGGACGAGGCCTGCCGCAGCTGGGCCGGGGCTCGGCCGGCGCCGACCTTGCTCGTCGAGACCGAGCCGCACACCGGCCTGACCGACCGAGAGGCCGAGCTGCTCAGGAGCTGGGCCCACTCGCTGCGAGCGGCGTGACGGCGGGCAGCGGCGCCACCTGCAATGCCGGCGAGAC
Organism: Solirubrobacteraceae bacterium; assembly: GCA_052145475.1. GTDB lineage: Bacteria > Actinomycetota > Thermoleophilia > Solirubrobacterales > Solirubrobacteraceae > Palsa-744. The sequence goes on along the minus strand of JBKQOO010000080.1, from coordinate 3,766 downwards.
GGCCGCCCCGTGGCCCGCTGCGCCCGCGTAGAGCGCCCTGACCCACAGCGGCCCCGAGGCGCCGGCCGCGAAGCCGGCTGAGATCGAGCACTGGCCCTGCCCGTCGGTCACGCCTTCCGCGACCGTGCTCTCCAGCACCGACTCGCCCCGGCGCGAGACCGTGCGCGCCTGCACCAGCACCGGCGCGCCCGCGACCGCGGTGCCGTCCAGCTGGCGCAGTCCGGCGAGGAGCATCGGGGCCTGCGGTGGGCTGGCGGGAACCCCTTCGGCGGGTGTCGGTGCCGGCGCGGTGGCGAGCGTCGCGAGGACCGGTTCGCCGGCGAGGCGCCTGGCGGCCCGGCGGATCGCCGGCAGCTCGGCGTACAGCGCGTCGCCGGGACATTCGGTCGAGTCGGCGTCGCGGTGCCCCGCGATCCTGGGGAGCGAGACCCTCGCGTTGGCGGGGTACCTGCTGTAGGCGGCGCCGGCCGGGTTCACCCGCACCGTGACCCGGCCCATCGCCGGGGTCCCGTGCAGCGACAGCTTCCAGGCCAGCAGTCGCTCCAGCGCCGCTCTGGCCGGGCGGCTGATCGGAGTGGCGGAGAACGAGCCGAGCACGGCCACGCCGCTCGATACGAGGTTGTAGCCACCGGCCTGCGCCCCCACGACCGGCTCGTCGATCCCCCCCGCCCGGGCCTCGAAGATGCGCCCGTACAGGTCGATCACGAAGTTGTAGCCGATGTCGTTCCAGCCGTTGACGTAGCGGTGGAAGGCGTAGATCGCTCGCAGCATCGCCGGCACCTGGGCCGCCGAGTAGCCGTTGGGGTTATCGGTGTGGTGCACGAAGCCCAGCTCGACCGCCCCGTATCCAGGGGCGAGGCGCGGCGGAGCCATGCCTCGCGCCCAGCTTTCCCTGGCGATGATCGCCGGCTGTCCCGGCCCGGCATCCAGGACGGGCCCCGCCAGGGCCAGGGCGGCGCTCTGCGCTCCCTCGGCCGGCACGGCCGCCCCGGCGACCAGCCGCAGGCGCGCGCCCTGCAGGGTCTGCCCGCAGCGCAGCTGCAGCTCCCTGGCGCCGCCGGTCCAGAGGGGATCGCCCCGTCCTGCGGGCCGGCTCGTGTCCGCTTCGGGCCCGTGACCGTGCCCTGCCGCCGAGACCCACGGCCCCCAGGAACCATCAGCCAGGCGCACCCGCACCTGCGGCCGGGCCGTCGCGGGAGCGAGCCATTGCAGTCCCACGACCAGAACCCCCCGCGCCAGCGCCAGGGTACGACCCGGCGCTCTGACCGTGCCGAGCTCGATCGCGCCGATCGCCGCCTCGGGCCGTGAGCCCACCAGCGCCAGGGCCCTGCCCGGCCTGAGCGCCGCGCCGGTCAGCGCGCCGGCTCCAGCGAACAGCAGCGAGCGACGAGTCATCGCGGGCGCCCTCATCTCCTCCCGGAACACGTCAGCCGCCCTCGAGGTGCGTCCTTCTCAGACGTTCGTTCCGATCGGCCTCGGCTCCCTGCGTCGCAGCCGTCCCGGGCCGTTAACGGCCACCGCCCGCGGAATCCGCGGGCGGTGGCGGAGGCAACATGGCCCGGGCAGGGGCCGCTACTCGGCGTCTCCCAGGTCCTCGACCGGGATCTCGAGCTCGGCCAGCTCCTCGGCGAAGCCCGGGTCGGTGCCGCCCGCCCCGAGTTTCTCGAGCGAGGCCAGGTCGGCGTCGAACTCCTGGCCGTAGCCGCCGTTGAGCGCGTCGCCGCCCGTCAGCCCCAGCTCGGCCGCGATCTCGTCCTGGTCGAGCAGGCCCACGTCGTCGATCGCACGGGGCAGTGGCTCGGACGGCTCGATCTCGATCCGCCGGTAGCGCTTCAGGCCGGTGGCCGCCGGGATCAGCTTCCCGATGATCACGTTCTCCTTCAGGCCGTTGAGCCGGTCGATCTTGCCTTCCAGGGCCGCGTCGGTCAGCACCTTCGTCGTCTCCTGGAAGGAGGCCGCCGAGAGGAACGAGTCGGTGTTCAGGGACGCCTTCGTGATCCCGAGGATGATGTCCTCGTACTGCGCCGTCTCACCACCGTCGGCCACGACGGCGGCGTTGACCCGAGCGAACTCGAAACGGTCGACGAACTGCCCCGGCAGGTAGTCGGTGTCGCCCTTCTGGTCGACCCGGACCTTCTTGAGCATCTGGCGCACGATCAGCTCGATGTGCTTGTCGTTGATGTCCACGCCCTGGGACTTGTAGACCTCCTGGACCTCCCGGACCAGGTACTGCTCGGTCTCGGTCCGGCCACGGATCGCCAGCAGCTCGTGCGGGTAGACCGACCCCTCGTTGAGCTGCTTGCCCGCGCTGATCTTCTCGCCCGAGCTGACGAACAGACGCGTCCGGCGCGGGAACGTGTGACGGTGCTCCTCGCCGGCCTCGTCGGTGATCACGACCGTCAGCGCCTTGTCGGTCTCCTCGATCGTGACGACCCCGTCCTGTTCGGCGATCTTCGCCAGACCCTTGGGGCGCCGCGCCTCGAACAGCTCCACCACGCGGGGAAGACCGTGCGTGATGTCCGCGCCGGCGACCCCTCCGGTGTGGAACGTGCGCATCGTCAGCTGCGTGCCCGGCTCGCCGATCGACTGCGCCGCCACGATCCCGACGGCGTCGCCGATCTGGGCCAGCGTGCCGGTCGCCATCGCCCTGCCGTAGCAGGCCTGGCACACACCGCTGGGCGCCTCGCACTTGAGCACTGAGCGAACCGGCACCTTCACGTCGACGCCCTTCTCGTGCTCGTCGGCGAATGCCTGCGCGATGTCGGCCAGCTCACCACGCCCGATTTCGATGCCCTGCTCGGCCAGCATGCGGTTGCGCTTGGTCGTGATCGGCTGGGCCGCGATCCGGCCCACCAGGCCGTCGTTGGGCTCGCCGTCGGCCTTGAACACCGGCATCTCGATGTGGTCCTCGGTGCCGCAGTCGGCCTCGCGGATGATCACGTCCTGCGCCACGTCGACCAGACGCCGCGTCAGGTAGCCCGAGTCGGCGGTGCGCAGGGCCGTGTCGGCCAGGCCCTTTCGCGCGCCGTGGGTCGAGATGAAGTACTCGAGCACCGACAGGCCCTCCATGAAGTTGGCCTTGATCGGACGCTCGATGATTTCACCCTTCGGGTTGGCCATCAGGCCGCGCATGCCCGCCAGCTGGCGGATCTGCTTGAAGGACCCACGGGCCCCCGAGTTGGCCATCATGAAGATGGGGTTCAGCGTGTCGAGGTTTTCGACCATCGCCTCCGCCACCTCGTCGGTCGCCGCGTTCCACTGCTCCACGACTGCCTCGTGGCGCTCCTCCTGCGTGATCAGGCCGTCCTCGTACTGGCCCGTGATGTCGGCCACCAGCGCGTCGAACTTGTCGAGGATCGACTGCTTCTCCGGCGGCACCACGACGTCGTTCTTGGAGATCGTGATCCCCGCCTGGGTCGCGTACTTGAAGCCCAGGTCCTTGAACGCGTCGAGCACCAGCGAGATCGTCGTCGCGCCGTAGCTCTGGACCAGCAGGTCGATCAGCCTGGTCGTGTCGCGCTTCTTCATCGACTGGTTGACGAACGTGTACTTCGACGGGTCGAAGTCGTCGCCCAGCGCCTCGGCCAACGCCCGCTCGATGCGGTCGTTGTAGATGATCCGCCCGATCGTCGTGAGCACGTGCCCGCCCTCACGCCCGTAGGGACGGAACTCGGCGATGTCGTGGAGCTTGACGACGTTGCCCTCATACGAGAGCTCCGCCTCCTGCGCCGTACGGAACACGTGCGGGCGCGGCTCATACGTCGAG
>JBKQOO010000079.1:0-3799 GCA_052145475.1 Solirubrobacteraceae bacterium | reverse complement strand
CGGCGAGCGCTTCGCGGAGCTGGCGCGCGCGGCCCGCTGACGGCCGCCGCGCGCCGGGCGCGCTAATCGCCCGGCGGCTTGCCCTCGCCGGGCCCCCCGGCTGCGGGGGCAGGGGGGAGGGCGTCGACTTCGGCGGCGGCGGCGGCGCGGTTCTCCTCGCGCACCGCCAGCCAGATCTCCTCGCGGTAGATCGGGACGCCCTCAGGCGCCGCTATCCCGAGCCGTACCGTGTGGCCGCTGACGCCCATCACGGTGATCAGGATGTCCTCTCCGATGACGACGCGTTCTCCCGGGCGTCGCGTGAGGATCAGCATCGCGGCGATTATGAAGCAATCGTCGGCCGTCGGCGCGGTTGGGCCGGCACGCGCCGCCCGCCGCCGGCCCGATCAGGCGGCGTCCGCGGAGCTGACCCGCTCGCCCTGGTGCTGCTCGGCCAGCTCGAAGAGATGCGCCTGCAGGGGGGCGGGCTCGTGCTCGTTGAGCACCTGGAAGCCCTGGCCCGCGTGGATCAGGATCGGTGCACGCAGGTTGGCCGTCGTGTCCATCGGGTCCGGGGCGGCACGCACCGTCACGTAGACCTCGGCGGCCGCGGTGTCCTCGATTCCCGTCAGCTCCCGATCGGCCGCCGAGATCTCGAGGGCGAAGTCGGCGAAGAACAGGTGCGGCCTGACGATCGGCAGCGCGAGCGCCGGGTCGTCGACCGAGTGCAGCCAGAAGAAGCCGCTGCCCGGGTTGCGGTCGAGGATCGCGTAGCGCTGGCCGCCGAGACCGATCAGCCCGAGCGGAAACTCCAGCACCTCCTGCTGGGGAACCTCGACCGTCCCGAAGCGGACGCTCTCGAATGTCACGGACATGGCGGTCTCCTTGGCTCTATTCCAGGAAGTTCAGCAGGGATTCCTGGATGATGGTCGCACCGGCGTGAAGCGCCGCCGAATAGGCGGCCTGCTCGTTCGAGTAGGCGATCGAGACTTCGGCCAGATTCGCGTCCTCGGTGTTGGACAGCGCCTTCGTCAGGGCGTCCTGGAGTGTTTCGATCCTGGTCGAGGCGGTGTTCAGCTGGTCGGTCGTGGACCCCGCGACGGCCTGCAGCTGGGTCAGCGCTTCCATGTTGGTGTCGAGGTTCTTGAGGTCGGTCGTGCTGAGCGCCGCGCGGCTTTCCGGCGTCGCTTCGTTCAGGTTCTGGGCGATCGTGCGCAGCACGTCGAGCAGCTTGCCGTCGGCCGCGCCCTGGCCGTTGCCAAGCACGGAGGAGAGCTGCGTGGCGACATCGATCGTCGCGCCCGGGCCGATCGAGCGTTCGATCGCTTCGGTGTTGCCCTGGAACGCGTCTTCCGCACCGGCCTGGTACGGAGCAGTCGTCGTCAGCGTCCCGGAGAAGATGTACTGGCCGGCGTACTGCGTGTCGGCGTCCTGCTTGATCGCTTCGGTCAGCTGGCTGACCTCGGTTCCGATGTTCTGCAGATCGCCCGCGTTCAGCGTGCCGTTGGATGCCTGGACGAGCAGTTCGCGCACGCGCTGAAGCGTGTTGGTCATGTTGTCCATCGAGCCGGTGGCGGCCTGCGTCCAGGCGATCCCGTCCTGGACGCTGGTGGCGTACGCGCCCAGGCCTTCGAGCTGGCCGTCGAGGGTGATGATCTGGCTGGCGCCGTAGGGATTGTCGGACGGTTCGAGGATCTTGCGGCCCGAGGACATTTCCTCGGAGCTGCGCTGCAGCGCGACCAGCGAGTTGTTGATGCTGTTCAGCGTCGAGCTGCTGACCATCTCGTTGGTGATCCGGTCGTTCATCGCTACAGCCCCACCACGCCGGTGTGCTCGATCAGCGTTTCGAGCACCGCGTCCATCGCGGTGAGCGTCCGCGCCGAGGCCTGATAGCCGCGCTGGAAGGAGATCAGGTTCGTCATTTCTTCGTCCAGCGAGACACCCGAGACGCTCTGGCGCTGGTTGTTGACCGCGGTCACCGTCGTCTGCAGGTTGGTCTGGTCGTTGCGCGCGCTCTGCACGTCGCTGCCGACGCGCTCGACCAGTGCGGCGTAGGACTGGTCGGTGGCGCCGCCGCGCAGCGCGGCGATCGCCAGCGCGACGTTGTTGCCGCCTGCCGCTTCGGTCGAGGAGGTCTGGACTTCTGACGCTTTGACCGCGACCGCGATGGTCGCGGCGGTGGTGCCCGAGAAGAACGGCTTGCTGGTGTGCAGGGCGTTGACCGAGCCGGCCAGCGATGCCGCGATGCCGTTCAGCGCTTCGCTGTAGGAGGCGAGCGCGCCGGTCGGGCCGGTGAGGGCGAGCAGCGCGCCCAGCTGGCCGCCCGCTGCGGCCGTGATCGCCTGGGGCCAGTTGACCGTGGTGCCTTCGACCAGCGGTTTGGCCGCGTCGCCGAAGCTGACGGTGTCGGTGCCGTCGGGCTGCTCGACGACAGTGACCTGCGCCAGCGAGGAGAGCTTGTCCAGCAGCAGGTCGCGCCGATCGAGCATTTCGTTCGGCTGCTGGCCGGCTTCTTCGGCCAGCTTGATCTGGCCGTTGAGCTGGGCGATCTGGGTGGCGAAGCTCTGGACTTCTCCCGTCGCGCCCGCCCTCGCTTCGAACTGTTCGGTCGCCTGCGTCGAGATCGTCTGGAGCTGCCCGCTGAGCGTGTTGAGCGTGGCGGCGAGCTGCTGCCCCGCAGCGACGACACCCTCCTTCGCGGCTTCGCTGGTGGGGGAGTCGGCCAGGCTGGTCCAGGCGCTCCAGAACGCCGAGAGCTGGTCGGCCAGCCCGGCGCTCGACGGTTCGTTGAACGCGCCCTGGGCCTGGGTGAGCTCTTCGGCCTGCGTCGCAGCGGAGCTGAGGGCGCTGTTCTGCGTCCGGTACTGGCTGTCCAGGTAGGAGTTGCGGATGCGCGTGATCGTCTCGACGGTCACCCCTGTGCCGAGCTGTCCGCCGTCGCCCGTGACTGCCGACAGGGCCGGGATTTCGATCGGCGGCTTGGTCTCCAGCACCGCCGTCTCGCGCGAATAGCCTTCGGTGTTCGAGTTCGCGATGTTGCTGGAGGTGACGTCCAGCGCCTGCTGCTCGGCGAGCAGCCCGCTGAGCGCCGTCTGGAGTCCTTGCAGGGTCGGAACGGACATCGCTCAGGCTCGCAGGTCGAGGACGTGCAGCGCTCCGCCCGGGCGCGGGCGGTCCCCGGTGGTGGATGTGCCGCTCGGGTCATAGCCGCCCGAGCCGTCGAGCGCGAGCATCCCCATCAGGTGGTCGAGGAACCCGAGTTCGATCTGCATCAGGGCGCGGTTGCAGGCGTGCTCGCGCGAGAGCTCGTGGAGCAGCCCCTTGAGCTCGCTGCTGCGGCCGAGGGCGTGCTCGCACTGCGCCGGGCTCATGAAGCCCTGCAGCGCGGCAACCGTGACCGCCTCGGCCTCGATGCCCAGCCGCTCGCCGCAGCGGGCCAGCAGCGCGCCACGGCGCTCCTCGAGCATTTCCCTGCGGACCAGCTCGCCGCGCAGGATGCCCGCGTGGCGCACCACCGACTTGACGTCCCGGGCGCGAATCGCAGCGCCCTGCTCCAGCACGACGGCCAGCAGGCTCCGCGTCGAGGCGATCTGCTCGTCGAGGTGCACGATCACTTCGCTGGCCAGCGCGTCGTCGCGAGCCGGAGCGACAGGCAGTGAGGCCATGGTCATGTTTCCGTGCCGCCCGTGGCCGTCGGCGCAGTGGTGCTGGCCGGGGCGGCGCCGCCGCTCGCAGCGGGCGCCGGGGCCGATTCGCCGCCCACCCCCTGCATCTGGCGCGTCAGCTCCGCGGCCAGCCCCAACCCGCCGCCGGCCACGAC
>JBKQOO010000078.1:0-10736 GCA_052145475.1 Solirubrobacteraceae bacterium | reverse complement strand
GGGACGGCTGCTCCAGCTCAGCGGTGCTCGGCAGCGCGTCGGGCCCCGTCCAGGCGAGCGCCAGGGCCTGCGGGCCGCCGGCGTCGACGACCGCGTCGCAGAAGCGCCTGCCCATCTCGTACTGGCGCATCTTCAGCTCGAGTCCCAGCAGCCGCTCGAGCACCCGCCACGGCAGGCCCCGGTTCTCGCGGCGGTGGTTCATCGCCGCGCGCAGACGTGGCAGCGACGGCAGCACGTCGGCGCCGATGACGTCCATCGTGTGCTCGGCGTGCCCCTCGATCAACGACATCGCCGCCTGCATGCGCTCGACCAGCTGCCAGCGGTCCTCGCCGAGGGTCAGCCGCAGCAGCTCGCCGGTGCGGGCGCGCTCGACCATCCCCCGCAGCGCACCGGCGTCCGGCAGGCTGAGGTTGTGCCAGCCCCTGCGGGCGTTTCCGTCCTGCTCCCCGTCCCCGTCGGTCCCACCCCCGATCGAGATCTGCAGGCCATCGATCAGCTCCTTCAGCATGCCGCCGATGTGCTCCCGCAACCAGGGGGCCCCGGAGAACTGCACGGCGTGGGTGATCTCGTGGATCGTCACCCACAGAACGAGCTCGTCCCGCACGACCCCCAGGCTCCGGGCCGCCTGGGCCAGGTTCGGCGCCAGCAGCAGCAGTCTGGGCGCTACCGAGCCATCCAGCAGCGCCAGGTCGTACTGGCCCAGCACGCGCTGGGAGAGCATCCCCGTCAGCGCGCCGACCTGCGCGCCGAGCATCATGCCCGAGACGGAGCGCAGGGGACCGGACAGCGGGCCGCGGTCCTCCCCGAGGCGGTCCGTCAGGGGGGCCAGCATCGGGCGCATCGACTGGAGGTTGGCGGCGATCCAGGCCGGCCTGTCGACCAGCTCCAGGGCAGGCAGCTGGGAGCGGATCTCGAGTCGGCTGTAGGCGCTGACGCGGTTGGCGAAATCCAATGCCAGCGGCTCGACGGAGTCGGCGCGGACCCCGTTGTACTGGTCGCCCGGTCCGCCCAGTCCCGCGATCAGCTCACCGATCCTCTGCGCGGCACTCCAGTCGATCACGTCCACCCAGAGAGCGTAGCCATGCGCTGCGGCCATGCCCGCGTATCCTTGGAACGTGCCCGCCTCGAGGACCGCTCCGCCGCCACAGCAGTCGGCAGGCGCCGCGCCTCCGGGACGGTTCCTCAAACGCGCCGAGGTGCGCGACGCGCTGGCGTGGCTGCGCCTGCTGGTCGAGCCGCAGGACGCCGCCGCGGTGGTCCGCGCCCTGGCCAGGCCGCCGATCGGACTGCGCCAGGTCGATCTCGCGCGGGTCATCCAGGTGGCCCGCCGACGTAAGCTCGATCTCGTCGTGGGGGTCGCCGCGGCCATCGAGGCCCCCCAGGTCCCGCCCGAGGCGCGGGAGCGCATCCAGCGCTTCGTCGAGCTGCACCGCGCCGCCTCGGCCGAGTTGGACACGGTCGCGCCCGATCTGTTCCTGGCCGGGCTGATCGAGCGCCTGGGGATGCCGGGGCGCCCGCTGCTGGCGCCCGAGGAGGCAGCCGAGCAGCAGGCGAGCATGCAGCGCCTGCTGGCGATGGCGCAGGACTTCGTCCGTCGCAGTCCCGGGGCGAGCACGCGCGAGCTGGCGCGCCATCTGGCCACCGCCGTGCCGGAGGTCGAGACCGAGGCCGAGGCGGAGCTGACCGAGCAGGACCCGGCGTCGGCCGGCGATCGCCTCGAGGCGGCACTGTCCCTGCTGCGGGAAGAGCTGCTCGACGGGGTCGCCCGGATCGGCGGTCGCCTGGGGGAGCTGCGCCTGGACACCGACCTGGACATCTCCCACGGCGTGGTGCGCTATCTCGAGCTGCTCAAGGTGGCGGCGCTGATGCAGCGACCCGAGGGCCAGGATCTGTCCGAGGCGCTGTCCGACATCAACGCCCGGCTGCTCGCGGCGGCCACGCCGTTGCAGCGGGAGATCCTGCAGACCTCGACGTTGGACGGCAGCCTGCTGGCCGCCGAGCGGGACGACGGCTCGCCGGCTCAGCCGATCGGCTTCCGGGAGGAGCACTCGCTGGTGGGGTTCCTGCCGCGCCGGGGCGCCGGCCTGGCCCTGTCCGCCTCCGACATCGAGACCTACCGGGGCTGTCCGCTTCGCTACAAGTTCGCCCGCGTCCTTCGCATCCCGACCGAGCAGACGATCCATCAGCGCTTCGGGATCGTCGTGCACCAGGTGCTCGAGCGCTACCACTCCGAGGGCGGCACCACGCTGCCGGCGCTGCTCGAGCTGCTCGACGCCGGCTGGAGGCGCGCCGGCCTGGGCTGGGACGGGCGCGATGGCGAGCTGCTCGAGAAGGCCCGGGCGGCGTTGCGGACCTACCACGCCCGCCTGCACGGCCAGGACTCCGAGCCGGTCTGGTTCGAGCGCGCCTTCGCCTTCCGCATCGGGCCGCATCACCTGCGCGGGCGGGTCGACAGGGTCGACCGCCTGGCCGACGGCGCCGACGTCGAATACGAGCTGATCGACTACAAGACCTCGCGGCCCAAGACCGCCGAGCAGCTGCGCGACGACGTGCAGCTGTCCCTGTACGCGCTGGCCGCCCGCGAGGACTGGCGCCTGCAGTCCTCGCGTCAGGCCTACTACTACGTGTTGGACGACGTCCGGGTGCCGGTGCCACGGGGCGAGCGGGACGCAGAGGGGCTCACCGACCTGGTCCTGGAGGTCGGCGAGGGGATCCTCGCCCAGGAGTTCGAGCCGACGCCCTCGCCGGCGAGGTGCGCAATCTGCGATTACCGCATCGTCTGCCCGGCCGCCGAGGCGTAGGCGCGCGTCTCCCGGGAGTCGCCGCTACCTGTCCCGGCCCCGCTGGCGCAGGAAGCGCTGGAATTCCCTGGCCAGCGCGTCGCCCGAGGGAACCTCGGCGGGCGAGATCTGCTCGTCGCTGGCGGCGGCCTGCTCGAGACGCTCGACGAAGGCCTGGATGTCGGGGTCGCTCTGCACCGCCAGGCCGACCTGGCGCTCGTAGTCGGCGGCTGCCGACTCGAGCTCGGAGACATCGATCGAGACGCCGATCAGCACTTCCATCCGCCGCAGCAGCGCGAGCGCCGCCTTCGGATTGGTGGCCGCGGCGACATAGTGGGGGACGGCCGCCCAAAGGCTGGCCGCGGGCAGTCCGGCATCGGCGCAGGCGGCGTGCAGGACGCCGACGATCCCGGTCGGACCCTCGTAGGCCGAGGGCGTGATGCCGAGCCGGTCGAGCAGGGACGGGTCCGAGGCGTGCCCCGTCATCGCGACCGGGCGGGTGTGCGGCACGTCGCCCAGCAGTGCGCCCAGCGACACGACGACCTGCACGCCCAGGGCTTCGGCGAGATCGACGAGGTGGGCGCAGAAGGCGCGCCAGCGCATCGAGGGCTCGACTCCCTGCACGAGCACGAGGTCGCGCGGGGCGCGGGGGGCGGTCGCTTCGAAGATCTCGACGGTCGGCCAGGAGATCTCGCGGCGGTCGCGGCCATCGAGACGGATGCAGGGGCGGTTGGCCTGGAAGTCGTAGAACTCCTCCGAGTCGATCCTGGCGAAGCGCTTGGCGCTGAGCGCCTCGGTCATGAACGAGACGGCGCTCGAGGCGGCGTCGCCGGCGTCGTTCCAGCCTTGGAAGGCACACACCATCGCGGGGGCCCGAAGCCCGTCGGGACGACGGTCCCAGATCAGCGGTTGCATCCGAATCACCGTACATCATGCGCCGATGGCCGCCGCCGCCTCCGGCTCGCTCGAGCATCCCCAAACGATCGCCACGCTGCGCGCCTCCGAGCAGGTGGACGGAGTGTTCGCCTGCACCCGCAAGGAGCGTCAGATCACGCGCGGTGGCGCGCCGTACCTGACGCTCGAGCTGCGCGACAGCACCGGCACGATCGTCGGCCGCGCCTTCCGCGACGCGGACGTGCTGGCTGGGCGCTTCGAGCGCGGCGAGCTGGTGCGGGTCGGCGGCCGTGTCGAGCGGTTTCGAGAGCAGCTCCAGATCGAGATCGAGACGATCTCCCGGGCGCAGGGCGAGCAGGCCGACCCGCGGCGCTTCCTGCCGAGCTCCTACCGCGACCTCGACGAGCTGGAAGGCTTCCTCGAGCACCTCGCCCGCGAGGTCTACGACCCCGGCCTGCGTGCACTGCTCGACCGGCTGCTGGGCGACGGCGAGCTGCGCCGGCGGCTGCGGCTGGCGCCGTGCTCGCTGCCGGCCGGGGCGGGCGGCCGCACGCCGGCGGGCCAGCATCACGCCTACCTGGGCGGTCTGCTGGAGCACACGGTGGCGGTTGCGACGATGGCCGTCGAGCTGTGCACCCTGCACCCACGGATCGACCGCGACCTGCTGCTGTGCGCCGCGATCGTCCACGATCTCGGCAAGACCGCCGAGTTCACCTATGGCGCCGAGATCGAGCGCAGTCGCGAGGGCACGCTGCTCGGGCACGTCGAGCTCGGGCTTCGCCTGATCGCGAGCCACGCGCCGGCGTCCCTCGCGGCCGAGCGTCGCCTTCAGCTGGAGCACTGCGTGATCTGCCACCACGGCCCGGAGCAGGGCGCCGGGCAGCGCTTCGCCTCGGCTGAGGCGATCGCGCTGCACCGCCTCAATGCGCTCGATGCGCAGGTCAAGGGCGCGGTCGAGCAGGGCCTGGGCCGGCCACCTCGCTGACCGCGGCAGCGGCCGCGCTGTCAAGGCGTCTTCGGGCGATGCCGATATGTCTGACAGATGGGCGATAGCGCCATGTCAACCTTTGCCTCCCAGCGCTCGGCCGAGCAGGACGCCGCCGACGAGAGCTCGGACGCCCTCCGGCCGGTCGAGGAGGAGCGCCGCCGGGAGCCCCGGGAGCCGGGGCGCGGCGAGAGCGGCCTGTACCCGCCGAGGAACCCGGGGCGCTCGACCAGGATGATCGGGGAGGTCGCCGTCGACCTCGGCTTCGCCGACCCGGAGACGGTGGAGGAGGCGGTCTCGGCGGCGCGCGCGCAGGGCCGGCCCACCGGGCTCGTGCTGGTCGAGCGCGGCATCCTGCGCCACGATCAACTGGCCCGCGTCGTCGCCGAGCGGTTCGGCCTGGACTTCGTCGACCTGTCGGTCTACGACCTCGACATGGGCGCGGTCAACCTGGTCAGCGTCGAGGCGGCAAAGCGCTACCAGGCCGTCCCGGTCGGGTATGCCGACGACGGATCCCTCGTGCTCGCGATGGCCAACCCGACCAACGTCCTGACGATCGACGACATCGGCATGATGACCGGCCGGCGCATCCGCCCGGCGGCGGCCTCGGTGGAGGACCTGAACCTGCTGTTGGCCCGGCTCACCAGGATGGACGAGTCGATCGAAGACCTGACCGACGACAACGAGGACCAGGACGACCCCGCCAGCCTGCTGGTCGACGAGGCCGACAACGACGCCCCGATCATCAAGCTGGTGCACTCGATCGTCGCCCAGGCGATCCAGCAGGGCGCGTCGGACATCCACGTCAACCCCGAGGAGGGAGACACGCGGGTGCTGTTTCGCGTCGACGGCGTGCTCGCGCCGGCCGCGACGGTCAAGCGCAAGATGGCCGCCGGCGTCGTCTCGCGGATCAAGATCCTGGCCGATCTGGACATCTCCGAGAAACGCGTCCCACAGGACGGCAGGTTCGCGCTGACCGTCGACGGGCGGCGGGTCGACATCCGCGTTGTGACGCTGCCGCTGGTCTACGGCGAGGGCGCCGTGCTGAGGGTGCTCGACAAAAGCGTCGTGGTCGACGGGCTGGAGTCGCTGGGCATGCAGGAGGCCGAGCTGGCGCGCTTCGGCGCCGCGGTCAAGCGGCCCAACGGCGCGGTGCTCGTCACCGGCCCGACCGGCTCGGGCAAGACGACGACCCTGTACGCGGCCCTGCACGTGGTCAACGACGGCGAGCGCAGCGTGCTGACGATCGAGGACCCGGTCGAGCAGCGGATCGCCGGCGTCAAGCAGATGCAGATCGCCCCCAAGGCGGGCGTGACCTTCGACGTCGGGCTGCGCTCGATGCTGAGAGCCGACCCCGACGTGATCATGGTCGGCGAGATCCGCGACCGCGAGACGGCGCACATCGCCGTCGAGGCCGCCCTGACCGGACACCTCGTGCTCTCGACGTTGCACACCCGCGACGCCCCCAGCGCGCTGAGCCGGCTGATCGACATGGGCATCGAGCCGTTCCTGGTCTCCTCGGCGGTGGACTGCATCGTGGCCCAGCGGCTCGTGCGGGCTCTGTGCCAGCACTGCAAGGAGCCCCAGAACGTCCCCGAGTCGGTGCTGGCCGAGCTGGGCCTGGCGGGCGCCCACCCCTACGAGCCGGTCGGCTGCTCGCGCTGCTCGGGCAGCGGCTACCGCGGGCGCGTCGGGCTCTACGAGGTGATGACGGTCAGCGAGCGGATCCGCACGATGATCCTGGAGCACGCCTCGGTCGACGACATGGTCACGGTGGCACAGGGCGAAGGGTTCCAGCGCCTGCGCGACGACGGCATGCAAAAGGTGCGCGACGGCTCGACCTCGATCGCCGAGGTCGAACGGATGACGACCAGCCTGCTGTAGCCGGCGCGGCGCGCTGCGGCGCGCTCAGCCGCCGAACAGCAGCGAGATCCGCAGCGGGCCCGACGGGAAGGCCGTGCCGGTGAAGGAGTAGGCCGAGTATGTGTGCCCCGCGTAGCTGATCGTGCCGCGGCCGGGCACGCTGGCCGGGCCGGGGGTGATCGTCCCCATCACCTGGCGCGATCCAACCCGCATCAGGACCTGAGCGCCGGTGAAGAGGTGGGCGAGCTTCAGGTATCCCGCGTCGTCCTGGATCGCCATCAGGAAGTTCCCGATCACGTGGCCGCCGCTGTGCAGCGTCCCCGCCACGGGCGCCAGCGCGTAGGGCCCGCCGACGTCCACGAGCAGCCGACCGCCGACGCTGACGCGGACCCGGACGACATGCAGGTGGGCCTGGAAGAAGCCGATGATGGCGTCCCGCGTGGCCGCCGGGTCGCGGGCGGCCACGGCTTCGCGGAAGGCCGGCGTCGCCTCCATCCGGCGCACCGTCGCCGTGACGGTCGGGCTGGCCAGCTCCTCGGCGTAGATCCGTTCGCCGACTGCTCCGAGCACGTTGGTGTGAGTCTGTGCGATCGAGCTCGGGCACGACAGCCCGGCCGTGCCGGTCAGCAGCGCGATCCGCATCGGCCCCGACGGGTAGACCTGGCCGGGGAGCGAGTAGACCTCGTATTCGCGGCCGCCTAGGGTCAGCGTCCCCGACGCGGGGATCGAGGAGGCAGGAGCCACGATCGTGCCGGCCAGGCGCCGGTCGCCCGCCAGCAACAGCACCTGCGCGCCGGTCACCTGGCTGGCGACCTGGAGGAAGGTGCGGTCGGGTTGGACCGACAGGACATAGCTCGCGTCCGTCCCCGGGATCGCGCCCCGAACCGGCGCGATCGCCGGCCCCGACCCGGCCGAGGCGAACACGTGACCGCCGCGCAGGACCTCGATGCGCGCGATCTGGCCGACCAGCAGCGAGCCCAGCGCAGCCGCCGTCGAGCCCGCTTCTCCGTTGCCGATCGCCCGGGCGAGCGCCGCCGAGCCCTGCACCCGCTGGACCGCCTGGGCGACGTCCCCGCCGGTGCCGGCCTCGTGGTAGATGCGCCCGGCGATCCCGCCCAGGGTCGAGGCGACCGTCGCGTCGCAGGCGCTCGAGGCGGGCCCGCTGACGGCGGCCGAGGCGGTGATCGTGCCGGCCGCAGGGCGGGCCGGCGTGGCGCCGCAGGCGGTTGCGCCGAGCAGGGAATAGGCCGCCAGCATCACCGCCAGCGCGCGTCCACGCCGCGCCCGCGGCGAAGTGGGAAGGGGGCCGCAGGAGGGCTGCGGCGCGGCGCGTCGGGCGAGCCGGAGCACCTCCTCAGAATAGGAGCGCGGGTGCCCGCGCGCGCCACCAGGGGGCGGCGCACGCGGGGTTCGCGCCGCCCCCTGGAGCCGGGCTTCGCCCGGTGCGGACTGGGCCCTACCGGGCCGGGCGCGCGGCCTTGCGGGCGCGGTGGGCCGACTTCTTGGCGGCCGCCTTCTTGTGCTTCTTCGTGTCCTTCTTCTTGTGGAGGAGGATCAGCGGTTTGGGGTTCAGGCGCGTATCGCCGGAGTAGGCGTCGGGAGGACAGCCTTTCGGGCGTCCCAGGTCGAAGGGCCCTGAGATCGCCTGTGTCACGACGCCTTTTTCGAGATAGGCGTATGTGACGGTCAGCAGCGCGTCGACCCGCGGCTCGACGCACAGCTTCTTGCCGATCGCGAACTGTCCCGCGATCAGCTCGTAGCCGGCTTTCGCCGCCCCGACGCAGTTCAGCGCGTAGCCGGGAACTTCGCCCGAGCAGGAGAAGATGTCCTTGAGCGGGGCTCCCGCCGTGCCGCCCACCGCCAGCGCGCTGACCAGCGGTGAGCTGCCCAGGCCGGTGACGGGCACCTGTGCCTGGATCTGGTAGCCGGTGACCGGTCCGTCGCAGTAGAAGCTGTAGCCGACCTGCTGTTCTTCGCTGCCTTCTTCGGCTGTCCCCGAGGCCAGGCTGCCGAGGCAGGAGTAGTTGTTCGGGTTGGATTCGGCGGCGTGGCTGAGCGCCGGCGTCGCGAGCAGCAGGGCAAGCGAGCCCACTAGCGCGAGAAGCCACCTCGTGGTCTTATGGTGGGCTGTGAGAGATGCGTGCAACGGGAGTCTCCGTTCGTTCGTTTCGTTGTTCTTCTGTTCTGGTCTTCGTCAGTGCAGGAGCTTTTCGAGGCTCTGCCTTGGTGAAGTCGGGTTGAAGGCGACCGTCGATCGCTTTCCCGCCGCGACGAACGGCGACAGCAGCGCCACGCCGGCGGGCGGCTGGTAGCTCAGCTGGGCCGTCGAGCTGCCGGCGGGCAGTTCGGACTGGGTGGGGATCCCGACCGTCGCGAACGTGATCACGACCAGTCCGTGTTCCTTGTAGGTCGAGGTGGCCGTGATCGTCGCCAGCGTCGCCTTCAGGAAGTCGTCCGCCGTGGTCAGCTGTCCGGGCGTTTCGGTCGCGCAGCCCGCGCCGGCGGCTCCTTCGGGGCACGGGGGCTGGACGATCGAGTGCAGCTGTGGCGGCGTCGCACCCGCGGCCGGCGGTTCGGCCAGGGCGGCATCGCTGGCGAAGGCGCTGCCGTCGAGCGCCGACCATCCGCTCAGCAGCGTGGCTGCCGGGAGCAGCTGGCTGTCGATGTAGGGCGCGGCGGCCGGCTGGGCCAGCGCCTGTTCGAAGCTGGTCCCGGACAGCGCGA
Organism: Solirubrobacteraceae bacterium; assembly: GCA_052145475.1. GTDB lineage: Bacteria > Actinomycetota > Thermoleophilia > Solirubrobacterales > Solirubrobacteraceae > Palsa-744. Next base: position 1,490 of record JBKQOO010000078.1, on the reverse strand, counting down.
TCATCCAGACGTTGGTGACCGCCGGGAGCTTCTTGGTGCTCGGGTTGGCGCTCTTCGGCGTTTCGGCCGCGCCTTCTTCGCTCTTGGTCGTGGTGCTCGGAGCGCTCGCCGGAGCGGCTTGCGTCGTCGCGCCGGCCGCGGGCGTCGGCTGGGGTGTCACGGGAGGCGGTTCGGTTGTGGTCGCTGTCGTGGCCGCAGGTGCCGCAGCGTGGTGCGAGCGCGCCAGGATCGAGGCGAGCAGAACGGGAAGGCGCTGGGCCAGGCCGGGCAGTCCGCCCGCGAGCGAGGTCTCAGGCGCTGGGCCGATCGCCGCGCCGAGCCCCAGCCCGATCGCGAGCATCACCCCCGCGAGCGCCGCCGTCCAGCGCAGCGAGGGCAGGCGCACACGCCCCGGGGGCCGGGGCTGCTCTGCGGGGCTGTTGTCGGTTGGCTCGTCCATGACAAGTGAGAAACACTCCGGTTCCTCATAATCCTTGCTTTCTGGATCAATTCTATCGGGATTATGGTATGTTCGCATCTCGCCGTTGTCAACGACCTGCAATCGCGGCCGTTCTCAACGGCTTTCACAACCTGCAACTGAATGAACAGAACGGAGTCCTGCTCACATGAATCGCATCCGCCGTCTCTCCGCCGCCTTGATGGTGGCCGGCGTGCTCGGGGTCGCGGCGCCTGCGGCCGCCTCTGCGTCGACCACGATCACGCTCAGCGGCGCGACCGCGTCGTTCCCGCTGGTCTCGCTGCTCGCGCAGAAGTACACGAAGCTCCACCCCGGGAAAATCAAGTTCAAGATCACCCAGGGCGGCTCTACCGTCGGCGTCAACGACGTCGAGGCCGGGCGCGTCACGATCGGCGACGTCTCCCGTGACCCGCTCACGACCGACCCGACCGGGCTCGTCTTCTACCCGATCGCCCGCTACGGGATCTGCGTCATCACGAACAAATCGAACCCGCTGGCCAACCTCACGACCGCGCAGGCGATCTCGATCTTCACGGGCAAGACACGCAGCTGGAGCGGCGTGCCGGGCGCGAGCGCCTCGGGCACGATCGACCTGATCAGCCGCACCTCGACGGCGGGCGTGCTGACCAGCTTCCAGACGGTCCTGCTGGAAGGCAAGAAAGTCTCGAGCCTGGCGACGGAAGAGGCCTCCGACGGCTTGCTGCGCCAGCAGGTCGAAAGCGATCCGAACTCGATCGGGTTCGTCTCCAACTACCAGTCGGACAAAGGGACGGTGCACGCCGTGAGCTACAACGGCACGGCCTGCAACCGCTCGACCGTCACCTCGGGGGCCTACGGCGGCACGGCCCGGTTCTACGAGGTCACCAAGGGCAAGGCCACCGGTGCCGCGTCGGCCTTCATCGGCTGGATCGAGAAGTCGGCCGCGGCCAGCAAGATCATCGCGACGCAGTGGGTGCCGATCGGCTGATCGCTCGCGATGCTGCAGCGACTGCGACAACCCTGGAGCGACCGCCGCGCCGAGCTCACGCTCGGC
>JBKQOO010000077.1:0-5589 GCA_052145475.1 Solirubrobacteraceae bacterium | reverse complement strand
TGGGGTTGGGGCGCGCGCGCGCGGTGCTGGGGATCGAGCCCCGGCTGCAGCCGATCCTGCTCGGGGCGATCTTCGCCCGGCGAGGCTTCGGATCGTGGTCGGCGACGCCGGTCCGCGAGCTGCGGATCGCCGAGCTCGAGGCTCGCGCCACGCGATACGGGCGGCCCGGCTTCTGCTGGCCGCAGGGCTGGCCCGCCGACGGCCTGAAGGCGATGCGCTGCGCCACCTGGGCCCAGCGCCAGGGCGCGCTGCGGGCGTTCGCAGGCGCGGTCTTCGAGAGCGAGTTCGTCCACGGCGCCGACATCTCCGACGAGGAGGTCCTGGCCGCATCGGCGCGGCGGGCGGGCCTCGATCCCGAGCAGATGCGTCGCGCAAGCGACGACCCCCAGGTCAAGCAGGCGCTGCGCGAGGCGACCGAGGAGGCCTGGGATCGCGGCGTGCGCGGGGTGCCGTCGATCGGTGTCGGCGATGCCCTGTTCTTCGGGGACGACCAGCTCGAGCTGGCCGCCGCCGCACTTGCCGCGGCCTGACTGCCGCCGCCGACCCCTCTAGCCGGTCGCTGCCGCGGGATGGCGCGCCCGGTGCTCGTGGGCCGGCTCGCTCTCGAGCGTCGGCGCTCGACCCCCGTCCGTCGTGGAGTACCAGTCGGCGTAGCGACGCACCAGCGGAGTGGCGGACAGGCCGTGCAGCAGCACGGACAGCCCGACGGTGAAGTAGGTGGCGGTGAGGATCGTTCCCGAATGGGCCTGATGCGTGTCCTCCACGATCACGGCGAACACGATCGACGCCAGCCCTCGGGGCCCGAACCAGCCGAGGAAGGCGACCGTCGGCCCCCGCGCGCCGCTGCCCAACAACGAGATCGCCACCGGCAGCATCCGTACGACCGTCAGGCTGAGCAGGGCGTACAGCGCGATCTGCCACGTGACGTGCTCGAGCGCCGGGCCCAGCAGGACGGCGCCGAAGACCAGGAACGTGATCCCGTCGAGCAGGGCGCCCGCCTCCTCGGTGAAGCCCATCGCCTCGGCCGAATCCTCGCGGGCGATCAGGCCGAACACGATGCCGGCGACGAAGGCGGCGATGAAGCCCGATCCTCCGAGCCCGACGGCCGTGCCGAACGCGAGCACCGCCGCGGCAACGGGCAGGATCTGCCGCCACGCGTCGTCGATCAGGTTCCTCGCCCCTGCGCGCACGACGACGTACCCCGCCAGTCCGCCCGCTGCGATGCCGCCGATCAGGCCGTAGCCGATCTCCTCGGCCACGACGCGCGCCGGATCAGACGCGCCGCCCGCGCCGGACGCGGTGGCGAGGACGATCAGGAGGATGGGAACGCAGATCCCGTCGTTGAGTCCGCTCTCGACGTTGAGAGACTGGCGCACGAGCTGAGGCAGCCTCTTGTCCGTCACGACGGCGCTCCCCAGCCCGGCGTCGGTGGGCGCCAGGACCACCGCGAGGATCAGCGCCTCGCTCACCGTGATCGAGCCGAACAGCGCCACCGCCAGGGCGGCGCCCGCGACGATCGTCAGCGGCAGTCCGATGCCGAGCAGCCGCAGCGGGATCGAGGCCTGGCGACGGAGAGCCCGCAGGTCGATCCGCGACGCATCGGAGAAGAGCACGATCGCAAGCGTCGCTTCGGCGAGCGTCCGCACCGTCGCGCTGGTCGGGCCCACCGCGAGCTCGTCGAGGACGAGCGGACCGAACAGGACACCGAGCGCGACGACCACGATGGCCGGCGTGACCGGGGTGCTGGACAGCGGTCGGGAGGCGGCCGCCACCAGCAGCAGGGCGAGGCCGACAAAGGCGAGTTCCCAGCCCATGGGCTGACGATCATCGCTGAAACGCCGGTCTGTCAGTTGGACCCGACAGCCGAAGCTCGGCTTCTCGGACGGACTGTGCCGATGCGAATCCTTGGAGGCACCCCGGTCCGTGAGCACTACGACGAAGGCCGTCCATACGGGCGGCCTTCGCTCTGAACCGACCGGTTTATGAGGGCTTTCGCAAGCCCTACGCCCTGGTCGGCCTCGATAGCGGGGGCGGGATTCGAACCCGCGACCTTCGGGTTATGAGCCCGACGAGCTACCAGACTGCTCCACCCCGCGTCGCTGCTTAATGTTCTAGCAGAGAAGGGGCTCGGCGAGGAGGTCCGATCGGGCCCGCGAGGCGCAGCGCGATCGCTCCGGCGATGCACGGGCCGGCTCTCGGTCGCGCACCTCTAGGATCTCCGGCGTGCGCGTCGCCGTGGTGGACATCGGGAGCAACTCGACGCGACTGCTGATCGCCGATGTCGACCCGGACAGCGGCGCGGTGCAGGAGCTCCTCCGCCGCTCTCAGGTGACCCGGCTGGGTCAGGGCGTCGATGCACAGGGCTCGCTGTCCGAGGCCGCGATCGAGCGGGTCTTCGCGGCGCTGCGCGCCTACCGCCAGGAGATCGACCGGCACGACTGCGAGGCGAACCTCGCCGTGCTCACCTCGGCGGTGCGGGACGCGGCCAACGGCGCCGGGTTCGCGGAGCGCGTGCGGACGGAGCTGGACCTTGACGCGCAGGTTCTGACCGGAGACCAGGAGGCGCAGCTCACCTTCCTCGGCGCGATGGCCGGTCGCGAGCCGGCGCAGGAGCCGACGGTGGTGATCGACATCGGCGGGGGCTCGACCGAGTTCGTCGTGGGCACGGGCCGCACGGCCGGCTTCCACGTCTCGACGCCGGCGGGCGTGGTGCGGATGAGCGAGCGCCACATCCACAGCGACCCTCCCAGCTGGGAGGAGCTGCAGGCGCTGGCGCGCGACACCCACGAGGTCTTCCGGTCCTACCTGCCGGAGGCCGAGCGCTCGCCGGTCCGCCACGGCATCGCCGTGGCCGGAACGGCCACGTCGGCGGCGGCGATTGAGCAGGGGCTCGAGCCCTACGACCCGGCGAAGGTACATGGCTACACGCTGCTGCTGGCGACGGTCGAACTGCTGCTGGCGCGCCTGGCCGAGATGACCGAAGAGGAGCGCCGCAACGTCGCCGGCCTGGACCCCGATCGCGCGCCGACGATCGTCGCCGGCATGGTCCTGCTCTCTGAGGCGATGAAGGTGATGGGCCTCGAGCAGGTCGAGGTCTCCGAGCACGACATCCTCTACGGCGGCGCGCTGCGCCTCGCCGGGCTCGGCTGAGAGCGGGCCCACGCCCGCGGCGCCTTCCCGCGGCGCCGCGGCTAGGCGAGGTTCGACTTGCGCGGGTAGATGACGGTCGGGTCGGTCAGCACGTTGACCAGCGCCGGCCTGCCTGAGGCGAAGGCGCGCTCGACCGCGGGCACGAGCTCCTCGGGGCGCGCCACCAGCTCGCCGTGGCCGCCCAGCGCCTCGACCACCTGGTCGTAGCGTGTTTCGGGGCGCAGGTCGGCGGCGACGGAGTAGCCGTAGAGGAACTCCATCGGGTGCTTCTCCAGCGCCCAGATGCCGTTGTTTCCCATCACCCCGACGACGTTGACGCCATGCCGGGCCAGCGTGTCGAACTCCATCCCCGAGAAGCCGAAGGCGCCGTCCCCCACCATCATCACGACCTGGCGCTCGGGGTGCGCGAGCTTCGCCGCCAGCGCGTAGCCCGGTCCCGTCCCGAGGCACCCGAACGGGCCCGGGTCCAGCCAGCAGCCGGGTTGGTAGCTGTCGATCACCCTGCCCGCGTAGGAGACGAAGTCGCCACCGTCGCCGATCACGATCGCATCCCGGTCCAGCGTCTTGGCCAGCTCGGCGTACAGCCGCATCGGGTGCAGCGGCGAGCGCCCGTCCTCGAACTCGGCGCGCTCGGCAGCCCGCCGCTCGTCCTCGGCCAGACGCAGTTCGGTCAGCCACCCGGCGGTGGGGAGGGGTCCGCCTCCGGCCGCGTCGGCGATACCTCTCAGCGTCGCGTCGATCGCGCCGTAGCACTCGGCTGCGACGGGGCGCGGGTGGCGCCGCTCGGGCTCGGCGGCATCGACGATGACGATCTCGGTGTCCTCTCCGAAGGCGGCTCCGAAGCCCAGCCGGAAGTCCATCGGCACTCCGACGACGAGGGCGACATCGGCGCCCTTCAGCGCGGTCGAGCGTGCCCTCGAGAAGAACAGCTCGTGGTCCGCCGGCACGCAGCCCCTGGCGAGGCCATTCAGGAAGACGGGGATGCGCAGCGTTTCGGCCAGCTCGAGCAGCGCCTCCTCGCCCCGCCCCCAGTACAGGTCCGTGCCGGCCATGATCACCGCGCGTTCGGCGCCGACCAGCAGCTCCCCGGCGCGCTCGATCGACGCCTCCGGGGCCGGCTTGGGGGCTGAGGAGACGTCCGGGTCCGGCGCTTCGTCCTGCGGCTCCGGCGCCTCCATGAAGACGTAGTCGAGGGGGAAGTCGACGAAGGCGGCGCCACCGTGTGGGGCCGTCGCGGCGGCGAACGCGTCGTCCACCAGGCCCGGGATCTCCGCGGTCGACCCGGGCGTCACCGCCAGCTTGCTGAGCGGTCGCACGAACGGGACGTGATCGATCTCCTGCAGCGAGCCCTGTCCCCAGCGCAGCGCGGGCGCGCGTCCCCCCAGCACCACGATCGGCGAGTGGTTGGCCTGGGCCGAGGCCATCGCGCTCATGCCGTTGGTGACCCCCGGGCCCGCCGTGAGGGCGCACACGCCCGGTTCGCGGGTGACCTTCGCCCAGCCCTCAGCCGCGAAGGCGGCGGTCGACTCGTGGCGCACGTCGACGATCTCGATCCCCTCCTCACGACAGCCGTCGTAGATCGAGAACAGATGCCCTCCCGACAGCGTGAAGAGCTTGCTCACGCCATGCGCCTTCAGACGCCTCGCCACCAGCCGCCCGCCATGGAAGATCTCCGTGTCCTGCGCGGTCTCGGTGCTCTCGGTCGACATGGGAGCGCGACTCTATTGGATGGGCGAGGCCGATGCCCGGGGTGGGATTCGAACCCACACGCCCTCTCGGGCCACCGATTTTAAGTCGGTTGCGTATGCCGATTCCGCCACCCGGGCGGGCCGCCGTGCCAGTGTATGGGAGCGCTGATGCAACCGATATTTGGCCTTTATCTTGCGCAACTATTGGGTTGGTACGGTGTCTATCCGGGCAAGAGGACAGGCAGCAGCGCCCGACTTCTATGGAGGTCTCCGCACTACCAAATCCGAGCAGCATCTCGGGCCTGCGCGGCCCGTCCGCTCTGCTGCGCCTGCAGTCCGACGAGCGCCTGATCGCGCTGACCCGCCGCGGCCACCATGCCGCCTTCGAGGTTCTGTGCTCGCGCTACCAGTCGCGCCTGCTGTCCTTCTGCCGGCACATGCTGGCCTCCAAGGAGGACGCCGAGGATGTCCTGCAGGAGGTCTTCGCGGCCGCCTTCAACGCTGTCCTGGCCGATGATCGCCCGATCAACGTGCGGCCCTGGCTCTACCGGATCGCCCGCAACCGCTCCCTCAACCACCTGCGCCGCAACACCGCGACGGGCGTCGACTCGATGGATGTCCACTTCGCCGAGAACGGGATCTCGACCAGCGACAAGGTGATGCGCCGCGAGAGCTTCCGCGAGCTGATCGCCGATGTCCACCAGCTTCCCGAGACGCAGCGCACCGCGCTGCTGCTGCGCGAGATCGACGC
>JBKQOO010000076.1:0-30910 GCA_052145475.1 Solirubrobacteraceae bacterium | reverse complement strand
CTCGATGGCGAAGACGGGGGCGGTCAGCGACCAGCGGCCCTGGACCTGGGACTGCGCTCCGCTGCGGCGCCGACCACAGAAGCGCGAGGAGGCGATGGCGCCCTGGCCCCTGCGGCGCGAGACCGACGTCCCCTGGGCGGCGCGGGCGAGGGTCAGGCGCGGGGCTCGCAGCGGCGCCCAGGCGTCGTTGGTCACCTCGCCCGCCCAGACGAGGTCCCACAGCGCCTCCCGCAACGCCTCGGGGGCGGCGTCGAGCTCTGCGAGCAGGTCGGTGAAGAAGCGCGGGCCCAGGGCCAGCCGGCCCCTGATCGCCTCGTGCTCCACGCCCTCCGGCGGCCCGGCCCCGGGCCGGGCGGCGGGAGGCCCGATCGCCGCGGCGTCGTCACGGAAGTAGATGGCGACCCTCCCCGAGCGCCCGCTCGGCCCCGCGCCGACCCATACCAGCTCGCCGCCGGCGCAGAGCGCGTCCATCCAAGTCTGCGAGTACGCACCGGTTCTGCGCGGCAGCACGTCGCGCTCCCACGTCTCGACCGGCAGGGCGATCCCCTGCAGAGGCACCAGCACCTCACGCAGGCGATCGATCCCGGCGCCGGCCGAGGTGTGGCGGTCGACGCCCTGCCAGGACGGAAGGAAGGCGGCCAGGCGGCGCTGGTCGGCCGGCTCGATCTCCTTGCGCAGCGCCGCCAGCGAAGCCCTGCGCAGACGACGGAGCACCTCGACGTCGCACCAGTCCCGCTCCGTCCCCCCGGGGCGCAGCTCGCCGCGAACGACGAGGCCGTCGCGCTCCAGCTCGCGCAGGACCGCGGCGGCGTCGACGCCGTAGCGGCCATGGAGCTGCTCGGTCGAGAACGGCCCGTGGGTGGCGGCGTAGCGCGCCACCAGCTCGCGCAGAGCATCCGGGACATCCGCCAGGAAGGCCTCCGGCAGCCCACCGGGCGGCGCTGCGCCGACCGCGTCGCGATACAGGCCGGCCTCGTCAGCTGCGATCAGGCGCGGCTCGCCGCTCACACGCAGCTCGACGACGCGCCGTTCGCGCTGCAGGGCCGCCAGCAGCGTGTCCGCCTCGACCCCGGGGAAGACCCGCTCGCCGATCTCCTCCCGGGTCAGGTCGCCAACCCGGCGGAGCACGTCGTGCAGGCCGTCGCGGTCGGTCGCCCGCGTCATCTCCGAGCGACTTTGCAGATCGTCTTCCACACGCGCCAGGGCGCCGGGATCGATCAGCTCGCGCAGCTCGTCCTGGCCCAGCAGCTCGCGCAGGAGGTCGCGGTCCAGCGAGAGCGCGGCCGCGCGCCGCTCCGCCGTTGGGGTGTCGCCCTCGTACATGTAGGTGGCGACGTAGTCGAACAGCAGCGACGAGGCGAACGGGGAGGCGACGGGCGTCTCGACCTCGACCAGCGAGATCTCCCGTGTCTGCAGGCCGCGCAGGATCTCCTTCAGGCCCGGCAGGTCGAGCACATCCTGCAGGCACTCCCGGTAGGTCTCCAGCACGACCGGGAAGTCGTCGTAGCGGCGGGCCACCTCGAGCAGGCTCTGGGCCTTCAGCCGCTGCTGCCACAGCGGCGTCCGTTTGCCGGGGTAGGCGCGTGGGATCAGCAGGGCGCGGGCCGCGTTCTCGCGGAAGCGGGCGCCGAACAGGGCCGAGCCGCCGAGCTCGTTGACGACCGCCTGCTCGACCTCCTCGGGCTCGATCAGCAGCAGCTCCGATGCCGACGGCAGCGCCTCGGCCTCCTCGGAGTCCAGGTCGGGCAGGTGCATGATGATCCCGTCGTCGGTCCAGATCGCGTCGGAGTCCACGCCGTAGCGTTCGTGCATCCGCGCCGACAGCGCCAGTCCCCAGGCGGCGTGAACGCGACCGCCGAAGGGCGAGAGCAGGCACAGGCGCCAGTCGCCGATCTCGTCGCGGAAGCGCTCCAGCACGATCGTCTGCTCGCTGGGCAGCACACGCGTCGCGGCCTGCTGCTCGCGCAGGTAGGCCAGCAGGTTCTGTGCGGCCCGCCGGTCCAGGTCGTAGTCGCGCTCCAGCGTCTCCGGCTGCTGGTCGACGGCCCAGCGCGAGAACGCGCCGATCGCTGCCCCCAGCTCCTTGGGCCGGCCGACCGAGTCCCCCTTCCAGAAGGGGACCGCGCCGGGCGCGCCGGGCGCGGGCGTGACGATCACGCGGTCGCGCGTGATCTCCTCGATCCGCCAGGTCGATGCCCCCAGCAGGAACACCTGGCCGGGGCGGGCCTCGTAGACCATCTCCTCGTCCAGCTCGCCGACCCGCCGCCCGTCCGGCAGCGTGACCGCGAACAACCCGCGGTCGGGGATCGTGCCGGCGTTGGCGATGGCCAGCTGCCGCGAGCCGCGGCGCGCGCGGATCACTCCGGCCAGCCGGTCCCAGACGATCCGCGCCCGCAGCTCGCCGAACTCCTTGGAGGGATAGCGACCGTCGAGCATGTCCAACACGTTCTCCAGCAGCTCGCGCGACAGCTCGGAGTAGGAGTAGGTGCGCGTGAGGAGCGCGTGGAGGTCGTCGACGGCGACCGAATCGGAGTCCGGCCCGCCTTCGGCCGAGACCGCGATCGCGACGATCTGCTGGGCGAGCACATCGAGCGCATTGCGCGGCACGACGGTCGGCTCGATCGCGCCTTCACGCATGCGCCGGGCGACGACGGCGCACTCGAGCAGGTCGCCCCTGAACTTCGGGAAGATGCGACCGCGGCTGACCTCGCCGACGCCGTGGCCGGCGCGGCCGATCCGCTGCAGGCCGCGGGCGACCGACTTGGGCGACTCGATCTGCACGACCAGGTCGACCGCGCCCATGTCGATGCCCAGCTCGAGCGAGGAGGTCGCGACCAGGCAGGGGAGCGCCCCGGCCTTGAGCAGCTCCTCGACCTTGGTGCGCTCCTCACGCGCCAGCGAGCCGTGGTGGGCGCGAGCGATCTCCAGCGGCGGCGGCGGGCCCTCGCCGGAACCGTCCTCGCGCTGCTCCTCGACCTGCTGTTGGGCGAGCTCGTTGAGCCGCAGCGCGACCCGCTCGGCCGAGCGGCGGTTGTTGACGAACACGATCGTCGAGGTGTGCTCCTGCACGAGCTTCAGCAGCTCGGGGTAGATCGCCGGCCAGATCGAGGCCCGGGTCGCCTCGCCACCGCTGAGCGGCTCGGGGCCGCCGGCCAGCGGGTCGGCGCCCGGCTCGGCCCGCCCGCCCGGCTCGGTCATCGACTCGACCGGCACCTCGATGCGCAGATCCAGCTCCTTGGCGGCGCCCGCGTCGACGATCTCGACCTCGCGGCCCGGGCCGACCAGGTAGCGCCCGATCTCCTCGAGGGGATTCTGCGTGGCGCTCAGCCCGATGCGCTGGAAGGCGGACTCGCCCGGGCCGATCTCGGGGTTGTTCGCGCACACCAGCGACTCGAGGCGCTCCAGCGTGAGGGCCAGGTGCGAACCGCGCTTGGAGTGGGCGACGGCATGGATCTCATCGACGATCACCGTCTCCACTCCCGTGAGCATCTGCCGGGCCTGCGAGGTGAGGATCAGGTAGAGCGACTCGGGAGTCGTGACGAGGATCTGGGGCGGGTTGCGGACCATCGCCGCCCGCTCCCTCTGCGGGGTGTCGCCGGTGCGGATGCCGACCGTTATGTGCTCGGCGCCGATCCCGCGGATCGGGGCGCGCAGATTGCGCTCGATGTCGTAGCCCAGCGCCTTCAGGGGGCTGATGTAGAGGACCCGCGTACCGCTCCGCTCGGGCTCGGAGCGCAGCCGGTCGAGCGCGCCGAGGAAGGCCGCCAGCGTCTTGCCCGATCCGGTCGGCGCCGAGACCAGCACGTGGCGTCCCGCGGCGATCGGCGGCCAGGCGAGGACCTGGGCCTTCGTCGGCTGCCCGAACGCGCTGCGGAACCAGCGCTCAACGTCTCTGTCGAACTGGTCGAGGATCAGACCCAGGCTAGAGGCTCAGTGCCCCAGCGCCCGTCCGTATTGGCGCGCGTAGTACTCGCGGTACTCGCCCGAGCGGATCGGCTCCCACCACCACCCGTTCTCCCGGTACCAGGCCACCGTCTCCTCGAGGCCCTGCTCGAAGCGCACCTGTGGCTTCCAGCCGAGCGCCCTGACCTTCTCCGAGGAGAGCGAGTAGCGCCGATCGTGACCGGGCCGGTCCGTCACGTGCTCGATCTGCGACTCGCGGGCGCCGGTCAGCGCGATGATCCGCCTGACGACCGTGATGTTGGCCTCCTCGTCGGGGCCGCCCGCGTTGTAGACCTCGCCGGGCCTGCCGTGTGCCAGCACCTGCCCGATCGCTCGCGCGAAGTCGGTCGCGTGGATCCAGTTGCGCACCTGCAGCCCGTCTCCGTAGACCGGCAGCACGTCGCCGTGCAGCGCGCCCAGGATCATCAGCGGGATCAGCTTCTCGGGGTACTGGTAGGGGCCGTAGTTGTTCGACCCCCGGCAGATCGTCACGGGCAGCCCGTAGGTGTGGAAGTAGCTCTGAACGAGCAGGTCCGCGCCGGTCTTCGTGGCCGAGTAGGGCGAGGAGGGGCACAGCGGGCTTTCCTCGGTGAACGTGCCCTGCTCGATCGAGCCGTAGACCTCGTCGGTCGACACCTGCAGGTAGCGCAGACCGCGCTCGCGGGCCGCCTCCAGCAGCACGTAGGTGCCGACGGCGTGCGTCCGCACGAATGCGTCGGGCTCCGCGATCGAGCGGTCCACGTGCGTCTCGGCAGCGAAGTTGACGATCGCCTCGGGGTCGGCCGCCTCGATCGCCTCCGCGACCGCCTCGCCGTCCTCGATCGCGCCCTTCATGAAGCGGTAGCCGGGCAGCTCGGCGACGTCGGCGAGGTTCTCCTCGCGGCCGGCGTAGGTGAGCTTGTCGAGCACCGCGACCTGGTCGCCGTGCTCGGTCAGGCGCTGGCGGACGAAGGTCGACCCGATGAAGCCGGCGCCCCCGCAGACGAGCAGTCTCATGTCCGCATCATCCCAGCACGCGCCGCCAGGTAACCCGCCAGGCCGTCCTGCCATGGCGGCAGCGGCAGCACGTCGTCGCGGCCGGACTCCAGCGCCGACCACGCCGGCCGGGGCGCCGGGCGCGCCATCTCGGCCGTCGTTGCCGGCTCCACCTCGCACTCGAGCTCGGCCTGGCGGAAGATCTCGACCGCGAAGCCCCGCCAGGACACGCGCCCCGAGCCGGCGACGTGCACGACCCCCCGCACCCCCCGCTCGAGCAGCCCGAGCAACGCCGGGGCGAGGTGGCCGGTCCAGGTCGGGCAGCCGATCTGGTCGTCGACGACCTTGACGACGTCCCGCTCTCCCGCCAGCGCGATCATCGTCTCGGCGAAGTTGCGCCCGGCGACGCCGAACAGCCAGGCGGTCCGCGCCACGGTGTGCAGCGGAGAGGCGGACAGGACCTCGAGCTCGCCGATCAGCTTGCCCCGACCGTAGGCGGTCCGCGGCCCGGTCGGGTCGGACTCCAGGTAGGGCCGCGGCCGCCCTGCCGCATCGAGCGGCGCCTGACCCGCGAACACGTAGTCGGTCGAGACCTGGACGATCGGGATCCCCGCGGCGGCGCCCGCCCTCGCCACGTTGCCGGCGCCGATGCCGTTGACCGCGAGCGCCTCGTCAGGACGATGCTCGGCCCCGTCGACGTCCGTCCAGGCGGCGCAGTTGAGCGCCGCGTCGGGTTCGAGCTGGGCGACCGTCTCGAGCGTGGCGGCGGCATCGCAGACGTCCAGCTCGTTGCGGGACAGGCCGATCATCTGGTGTCCCGCCCTTTCGCCGGCGCGCAGCAGGTCGATGCCGAGCATCCCGCTTGCGCCTGTGACCAGCAGCCTCACAGGATCGAGAGGTCGGAGTTGTCCCCGACCAGGAACCTGTAGGCCCTGGGCTGGCTCTCGCCGCGCCGGATCGTGACGTTGCGCCCGAGCAGCGACGACTCCATCCTGCCGTCCAGGTCGCAGACGGTGCAGCCCGCCAGCAGGATCGAGTGCTCGACCTCGGCCCCCGAGATCAGGCAGTCCTCGCCGATCGAGGTGTAGGGGCCGACGTAGCAGTCCTTCAGAACGCTGCCCGCCCCGATCACCGCCGGACCACGGACCCGCGTGCGCTCCAGCCGCGCGCCGCGCTCTACCACGACACGGCCGTCGATGTGCGAGTCGAGCAGCTCACCCTCGACGCGCCCGACGAGGTTGTCGAGGATCAGGCGGTTCGCCTCGAGCATGTCCTCCAGCCGGCCCGTGTCCTTCCACCAGCCCTGGACGATGTGCGGCTCGACCCGCAGTCCCGCATCGACGAGGTGCTGGATGGCGTCGGTGATCTCGAGCTCCCCGCGGGCCGACGGCTCGATCGCCCGGGCCGCATCGTGGACGCTGGCGGTGAACATGTAGACGCCCACCAATGCCAGGTCGGTCGCGGGCTCGGCGGGCTTCTCAACCAGCCGCCGCACGGACCCGATCTGGCCGTCGGGCGCCTGCGCCAGCTCCGCCACGCCGTAGTTCTGCGGGTCGGGCACGGGCGTCAGCAGGATCAGCGCGTCTGGCTGGTTCTCCCTGAAGGCCGCCACCAGCTCGGAGATCCCACCCTGCAGCAGGTTGTCGCCCAGGTACATCACGAAAGGGCTCGAGCCGAGGAAGCGCTCGGCCGTCAGCACCGCGTGGGCCAGGCCGAGCGGCTGATCCTGGACGATGTAGCTGATCCGCAAGCCGAAGCGGGTTCCGTCGCCCGCGGCCGCTTCGATCTCCGGCCCGGTCTCGGGGGCGATGATGATCCCGACCTCCCGGATGCCCGCCTGGGCCATCGCCTCGATCCCGTAGAACAGAACCGGCTTGTTCGCCACCGGCACCAGCTGCTTGGCGCTGGTGTGGGTGATCGGGCGCAGGCGCGTGCCCTTGCCCCCCGAGAGGATCAGGCCCTTGAGCGGTTCCATCGCGACAGAACCCTAGCGGTGCTCGCGATCGGCGAGGAGCACCCGCGGCGGAACCGAGCGACGCGGCGGGCTGCTCGATTCTCTGAAGATCTTTAACCGATCAGCCGATATTCCGAACTATGATCGAGGACCCCCTACGCGATTAGACAGTGGGTCTATAAGCGTCAACTGGAACCAGGAAGCCACCCCAAATGCCAAGAACGAGAACCGCTGCATCGAAGACGGCGCAGAACGGCCGAGGCCCAGCCTGGTCGATTCCGAGCCTGCGTGAGCCCCGCTATTCCCAGTCCCTCGAGCGAGGCCTCGCGATCCTCGGCTGCTTCACCCCCTCGCGACCGATCCTCGGGATCGCAGACATCGCCGACGACCTCGGCATGAGCCGCTCGACCACCCACCGATACGTGATCACGCTGGTCGCGCTGGGCTACCTGGAGCAGGGCGCCTCGCGCAAGTACCGCCTCGGTCTGCGGGTCACCGACCTGGGGATGTCCGCCCTCAACTCGACCGGCCTGCGCGAGCACGCACGGCCCCACCTCGAAGAGCTGCGCCAACGCACCTCCTACACCACCGGCCTGGGCGTGCTCGACGACACCGAGGTCCTGTACGTCGACCGGGCAGGCAGCTATCGCCGGTCCCAGAGCCAGATCGACCTCGGCCTGCAGGCCGGCTCGCGGATTCCGGCCTACTGCACGGCGATGGGCAAGCTGCTGCTCGCCAACCTGCCCGACGGCCAGCAGCGCGACGTGCTCGCCGAGATCAAGCCGACCAAGCGGGGCCCGAACACGATCACCTCCAAGAAGGCGCTGCGCAGCGAGCTCGACCAGCTCCGCCGGGCGGCAATCGCGGTCGACGACGAAGAGCTGGCGCTCGGTCTGTTCGCGATCGCGGCGCCGGTCCGGAACGAGGCCCGCGACGTCGTCGCCGCCGTCAACCTGGCCGCGCCGAGCTCGATGATCTCGCTGGGGGAGCTCGTCGACGCGCTGGGACCGCACCTGGTGACGACCGCCGACCGCATCTCCGCTCGTCTGGGCTACCGGCGCGACGACGAGCGGAACCAATAGCCTTGCGGCCATGCGCCGCTTGATCGCCCTCGCCTGCCTGCCATTGTGCTCGATGGTGCTCGCCGCCTGCGCGACCACGACGTCGACGTCGAAGTTCCAGGGCGCCGAACACGAAGTCGCGCAGACGGTGGCGAACCTCCAGTCGGACGTCACCGCCTCCGAACAGAAGAAGATCTGCGCCGACGAGCTGTCCGCCGCGGTCGTCAGCCGCCTCGGCGGCATCAAGGGCTGCGAAGCGGCGATCAAAGAACAGATGGCCGAGATCGACAGCACCGAACTTGAAGTCGAGTCGGTCAAGGTCTCCGGCGACACCGCCACGGCGACGGTCAAGAGCGTCTACAGCGGCAAGCGGACATCGCACACGCTGACGCTCGTCAAGGAAGGCGGCAAGTGGAAGATCTCCTCGCTTCAGTGAGGCGCCCGGCTCAGTAGACGCCGCCCAGCTTGCGGTGGTCCCAGCTGGCGCGCCGGCGCTCGACGAACTCGAGCGCGACCCGCTTGGCCGCCTGCCGGTCCACCATCGCGCCGACCTCCGCCGGCAGCTCCGGCGCCGGCGGCTTGCCGCGGGGGACGGCGTAGCGGGCGAACACCTCGTGGCCGACGCCTCTCACCGTCTCGGGCTCGCGGTGGACGACGACGTCGCACTCCAGCATCACGCCACGCAGCTGGTCGTAGGACTCCCCCGCCTCCACCTGCAGCGTCACCCGCGGGTCGCGTTCCATGTTGCGGACCTTCTGGGAGACCCCGTAGGTCCATGCCCACAGCCGCGGCCCCGCCTCTGCGGCGGTGGCCTCCCGCAGCACGTACCAGAGCGGCATCAGGTGCGGCCAGCCCCGCGGGCCCTGGGTCGCGCACGTGACCGTGCGCTCCTCCGCGAGGAACGCGGCCAGCTCCTCGTCGGACATCCGGATCTGCCCGCGGCGACTCAACGGCCCGACCGCCTCACCTGCGTCGACGCTCCCGGCGCCGGCCGGTCACGTCCTATACGCCGGCCGGGGAGGCGTTGGCCTCGCGCAGCCGCGCGACGGCTGCCCGAACCGCCTCGCGGGCGTCCTGTGGCTCGAGCACGGCCGCGTCGCCCGCTTCCCTGAGGATCTCGCGCACGAGCCAGTCCACCCCGGCGAAGCTCAGCTCGACGACGACCGTGCCGTCCGCGCGCTCCTCGACGACCCGGCGGGCCTCCCGCGCCCAGCGGGCCCGATCGGACGAGACCCAGACCCTGGCGGTGCGTGACGCCTCGACCTCGCCGGTCCGCAGCCAGCCGTCGACCTCCGCGGCAGGGTCCACCTCGGGGCGGGGGCGGAAGCGCTCGTCGCTGACGGCAGCCCGCTTGATCCGGTCGAGGCGAAAGTGGCGCACGCCGTCCCGCTCGGGATCGAAGCAGGCGACGTACCAGCCCTCGCGGCCGTTCGTCAGCGCGTACGGCTCGACCCTGCGCAGCGCGATCTCGTCCTCGTTCTCCTTGTAGTACTCGAGCTCGATCAGCCGGCGAGAAGTGATCGCCTTGGAGATCGTGCGCGCCACGTCCGAGTCGTCCCCCGCCGGCGGCGCCACCTGCAGGCCCTGCTCCATCGGGTCCTCGCCCAGCGCCGCGACGATCTTCCTGCGCGCCGAGGTGAGCGAGCCCTCGGGGATGTGCTCGCCGATCAGGTCGATCGCTCCGACCAGCGCCTTCGCCTCGACGGGCAGCAGCCTGGCCGGGCGGTCGAAGTTGTCGCTGTAGGGCTCCGGGTCGACCTCGATCTCCCCCTCCTCCTCCTTGATCTCGGCATAGAGCACGTAGGATCCACCGCCGAAGTTGACGACGTTCAGGACGTTCACGTCCTCGCGCAGCTCCTCGTCGCTTATCTGCAGCCGCTCGCAGACCTCGGCCATCGACACGCGCTCGCCGCGACGCCCGGCGTCGATCAGGATGCTGGCCAGCGTCACGAGCCGGGCGAACCGCTCGGGACGGATCGCCGTGTCCGGGCGCCCCTCGCCCTCGGATTCGCCCGCGCCGCGACGCGCCGGGCGCCGGCCCGCCTCCTCGGACGCGGCCGGTGCGCGCTTGCGCCGCGACGCCGGGGGCTCCTCGTCGTGGCGCTCGCGCAGCTGCTCGAGCCTGCTGCTCAGCTCCTCCACCAGCTCCGGCGGGCCCAGCAGGCGCGCGTTGGCGCCCAGCCCTAGGACCCACGAGACGAGGCTGCGGGGGCTCGAGTAGCCCGTCAGGAAGACCCTGTCGCCCTCCTCGGCCGGCGCGCCCAGCTCGAGCGTGTCCCCGTCCTCGGGCTCCAGCTCAGCGGGGTCGAGGACCTCGCCGTAGCGGCCGAAGTGACGGTCGATCTGCCAGGCGATCCGCTCCGAGATGAGAACCCTCGCCGTTCCCTGCTGCTCGCCGAGCTGCCAGTCCGCGCGGTTTGCGTAGACACGCGGGTCGAAGTCCGGGGGCCGGTGGAAGTCGTGCTCGGCCTTGGTCGCGTAGGACACCTTGCCGCGGATTCGCGACAGCCGGAAGACCCGGATCGCCTTGCGCTCGTGCGAGTACCCCAGCAGGTAGAACTGCCCGCCCTGGAAGAGCAGGTGGTAGGGGTCGACCTTGCGCGAGCTGATCTCGTCCCGGCCCATCGTGTAGTACTCGAAGACGATCGTCTTGTTGCGGAAGATCGCCGTCTCGACCTTGGCCAGCCGCGCCGACAGCTCGTGGCCGCCCGCCGAGGCGGTGATGCCGAGCGCGACCGAGCGCTGCTCCGGCGCCCGCAGCGGGCTGGGCCGCCCCCAGGTGATCTGCTGCAGCGCCAGCCGCAGCGGCTCGGCGTAGGCGAATTCCCCGTCCAGCAGGCTCAGGGCGGTCTGCAGCGCCGCCAGCTCCTTGTCGGTGAAGGCGATCGGGGGCAGGTGGAAGTTCTCGGGACGCAGCGAGTCGTTCTCCTGCTCGGCCGCACCGTCTGCCGGCCGCTCGACCGTCAGCTGGATGCGCAGCGACTCGAGCTCGGAGCGGTCCGCGTAGAAGCGCCGCGCGAAGGCGTCCTCGTTCATGCCGCTGTAGCCCTCGACGTCGCGCCGGATCTCCAGCGCCGTGACCGGCCTGCGCTCGGCCATCAGGTAGGAGATCAGCGACAGCTGGCGGATCAGCTTCTCGGTGTCCTTTGCCATCGGCTCCCAAAGATAGAAGCCGGGGGCGAGACGCGAGCGCCGCCCCGGCGGACCCGCCCCGCTATTTGCGGAGTTTCAGGCGGCTTCGCGCTCGGCGCCGCCCGGACGGGCGGGCTCAGGCGTCGCGGCGCCACGCTCGAGGAAGAACGCGCCCGAGCCGATCGCACGGTCGAACTGCGACCAGCGCCGGCCCGGTGGAAGCTCCTTCTCGAGACGGTCGAAGCTGCCCAGGCGACCGCCCAGGTTGTCGACCATGTGCACCAGCGTCGCCTCGCGCGTGCACGGCACGACCGGGCTGCCGTGCTCCAGCGTGCCGTGATGGGAGAGGATGATGTGGCCGACCGCCTGCGCCAGCTCCGCGGGAAAGCCCTCGATGTCCTCGATCAGGCGGCGGATCAGGTAGTAGCCCAGGGGGATCTCGCCGTGCAGGCGCCCCGCGTCGCTGAGGTCGATGACCTGATCGCGCCCGCTCACGGCGGTGTATGCCTCCAGCTTGCCGACGTCGTGCAGCAGGGCGCCGGTGACGGCCACGTCGCGATCGATTCCGGGGAACGTCGCGCTGATCGCGCTGACCGCCTGGGCGACCCCCAGGCAGTGCTCCAGCAGCCCGTGCCGGTAGGCCTGGTGGTAGTGCTTGGCCGCCGGCGCGTCCCGGTATCGCGCCCACAGCTCCGAGCCCTCGCCCAGCACGCGGTCGAGCAGCGCCCGCAGGTGCGGCTCCTGGATCGTCGCGACGAGGTCCCTGACCTCGGCCTCCATCTGCGCCACCCCACGCGCCGGGCCGTCCTCAAGGTCCTCGGGGTCGTAGCTGCCGGGGAGCGGCTCGCCGAGCCCGCGCAGGTTGATCTGCGGGCCGAAGCGCGGGTGAACCGTGTAGCGGCCCCGCACCGTGACCGGTGCCCCGGCCCGGGCCAGCTCGGCGACCTCGGCGAGCTCCTCCCAGACCATGCAGGGAACCGCGCCGGTGCGATCGCCAAGCAGCAGCCGCAGGTAGTCCCCGCCATCGCGGCGGCGGCGCACCTCGGCCTCCTTGACCAGCAGGACCTGGTCGATCTCGGCGCCGTCTGTCAGCTCGTTCAAGAGCATGGATTGAAGGTAGAGACGGGTGCGGACGGCCTGCGCCACGGGTGCGGACGGCCTGCGCCATGGTTCCTCGCCGAGCCCTAAGATGAATCGGGCGATGCGAAAGCCCCTCGCCCGCCTCCTCGGATGCTCAGTCGCAGCGTTGGCCGCGCTGGTGATCGTCCCGGCGGCGGCCGCGGCCTCCGAATGGTGGCATCCGCCTCGCCAGCTCACGTTCTACTGGCAGCTGCAGGGCAAGATCAACACCTCCGAGCCGGTGGCCGCCTACGACGTCGACGGCTTCGAAACGAGCGCCGCCGAAGTGGCGGCCCTGCAGGCGCAGGGCAGGCACGTGGTCTGCTACATCGACGTCGGCACCGCCGAGGACTTCAGGCCCGACTACCACGAGTTCCCGAAGTCGGTCCTGGGCCACTCCAACGGCTGGCCGGGCGAGCGCTGGCTCGACATCCGCCAGCTGTCCGTGATCGAGCCGATAATGACGGCCCGCTTCCAGATGTGCCGCGAAAAGGGCTTCGACGCGGTCGAGCCGGACAACATCGAAGCGTTCTCGAACAAGAGCGGCTTCCCGATCACGGCGGCCGATCAGCTCGTGTACAACGAGTGGGTCGCCGAAGAGGTCCACTCGCTGGGGATGGCGGTGCTGCAGAAGAACGACGGCGAACAGGTGCCCCAGCTCGAGACCTACTTCGACGGGGCCCTCAGCGAGCAGTGCAACCAGTACGACGAATGCTCCGACTTCCTGCCCTACCTGGCCGCGGGCAAGCCCGTGATCGATGCCGAGTACAAGCTCAAGGACGCGAAGTTCTGCGCAGCCGACGAGGCCGCCGGGATCATGGGGGCGCGCTTCAACCTGGCCCTCAACGGCAAGCGCTTCGAACCCTGCTGGTAGCGCCGGCCGGCCGCCGCCGGGTGCGCCGTCAGGGGTGCTCGCGCAGGAACGCCGCCGCTTTCTCGGCCGCCAGGCTCAGCATCGCGCGCCTGGTGCGATCGGTCGCGCTGCCGATGTGGGGAAGCAGGACGGTCCGGGGAGCCGCCAGCAGCGCCGGGCTGACGTCGGGCTCGTGCTCGTAGACGTCGAGGCCGGCGGCAAGCAGCCGCCCGTCCTGCAGTGCCGCAACCAGCGCCTGCTCGTCGACCACCGCGCCGCGGGCGGTGTTCACCAGCACCGCCCCGGGAGGCATCAGCGCGATGCGCCGGCGGTCCACCAGACCGCGCGTCTCGCCCGTCAGCGGCACGTGGATGCTGAGGATGTCGCTGCGGGCGAGCAGCTCGTCGAGCTCTGCCACCCAGCCCTCCACGCCGGTCTGGTTCCTGGTGTGGTGCAGGACCCGCATCGAGAAGCCGCCCGCCCGCCTGGCGACGGCCCGCCCGATCGCGCCGTAGCCGAGCAGCCCGAGCGTTGCGCCGGAGACATCGCGGCCGAAGGTCTCCTCGAAGCGCCAGCCGTGCCAGCGTCCCTCCCGCAGTGCCGTCTCGGTGTCGTGCATCAGCCGCGAGGCGGAGATGATCAGGCCGAAGGCGAGGTCGGCGGTCGTCTCCACCAGCGCCTCGCCCGCGCTCAGCACGACGACGCCCCTGCGCGCGGCGGCCTCGAGATCGATCGCGTCGGTGCCCGCGCCGGCGACCGCGATCAGGGCGAGCGCCGGCATCCGCTCGAGCGCCTCCGCGTCGACGGGCAGCGTGGGCGGGCAGATCAGCACGCGCGCGTCCGTGTCCGACCCTGGCAGCCCGGGCACCAGCTCGTGACCGGCCAGCGCGTCGAGCGATCCCTCCATCGGCGGCGCGGCGAGGAGGATCCGGGCCATGCAGCCGAGTCCTTGGCCTACGGTGTCAGCCGGTGCGGCCCGCGGTACAGGAAGGTGACCTCGCGCACGCTGTCCTGCCCGAGCATCTGCATGAGCAGACGGGTCAGGCCGAAGCCGAAGCCCCCGTGGGGCGGGGCGCCGTAGCGGAAGAAGTCCAGGTAGTACTGGATCGTCTCGACCTCGACGCCACGCTCCTCGGCCTGGGCGAGCAGCCGCTCGTAGCGATGCTCGCGCTGCGCGCCCGTGGTCAGCTCGATGCCGCGCCAGAGCAGATCGAAGCTCTTCGTCAGAGTCGGGTCATCGTCGTGGCGCATGTGGTAGAAGGCCCGCACGGAGGCCGGGTAGTCGGTGACGAACACGAACTCGTGGCCGTGACGCTCCTCGATCAGCGCGGACAGGGCCCGCTCGCTGGCCGGGTCGAGGTCGTGGCCGACGCCCGGGACGTCATGGCCCTGCTCGCGGAGCATCTCCTTCGCCTGCTCCAGCGTCACGCGCGGGAACGGCAGCGTCGGGACGATCACCTCCGTGCCGAACGTCTCCGCTATCCGCTCGCCGTGGCTGTCCGCGACCGCCGCCAGCACGTGTGCCAGCCAGCGCTCCTCGACCGCCATCACGTCCTCGTGGGAGTCGATCCAGGCGAGCTCCATGTCGACGCTGGTGAACTCGGTGTCGTGGCGCGAGGTGAATGACGGGTTGGCGCGGAACACCGGCCCCACCTCGAACACCTTGCCGAAGCCCGCCGCCATCGCCATCTGCTTGTAGAACTGCGGCGACTGGGCCAGATAGGCGTCGTCCTCGAAGTAGTCCACGTGGAACAGCTCGGCGCCCGACTCGCTTGCCGAGCCCATCAGCTTCGGGCTGTGCAGCTCAATGAAGCCCTCCTGGCGCCAGAACTCGCGCATCGCCTGCTCGATGGCGGTCTGGACCTCGAAGATCAGCCGCCGGTCCGGCCTGCGCAGGTCCAGGTAGCGCCAGTCGATGCGCTTGTCCAGCGCAGAGTCCGGAGCGATCGGCAGCTCCGGCTCGGCGAGCGAGGCGACCGTCAGCGATTCGATCCGCAGCTCGAGCCCGCCCAGCTTGACCCGCTCGTCGGCCACCACCGTGCCGGTGACCTCGACGGCCGACTCGGCCGTCAAGGCCGAGATCTCCTCGTTGAGCGGGCTGGGCGGCTCGTCCTTGCCCAACACCGCCTGGGCCAGGCCGGTTTCGTCGCGCAGGATCACGAACTGGACCCGCTTCTGGTCGCGCAGCGCGTTGACCCAGCCGCGTACCTTCACCTGCTCGTCCGTGTGGGCGGACAGCTTCGATATCAACGTGCGCTCCATCGGCTGGACCCTATCTGAGCCGCCGCGCGGCCTCGATCTCGGCCCCGGACAGGCCTCGCACGAGGGTCTCGGCGGCGATCTTGTACGCGTCGCAGATGTTCCCCAGGTGCAGCAGGGAGTCGGTCTCGGCTGCGACCTCTCCGTCACCCAGTCGCAGCACCAGGGGAATCCCGGGGGACAGGTCGCTGGCCGCCAACCCGACCTCGACGTTGACCAGGTCGGTGGAGGTCACCGCGGCGACGCCGGCGCAGCGTCGGATCCCGACGCGCTCGAGCGTCTCGCGGTCATCGCCCCGACCCAGCGCGATCGGGATGCCGGCGGCGCGGGCCAGGCGCACGCAGGGCGCATCGGGGTCGCGCTCGACGCCCAGCACCGCGACGCCGCGCCGCTGGAGCTCCTGGGCCAGCCTGAACCCGACCTGCCCGAAGCCGACCAGCACCATGTGCCCCCGCGCCGGGGCGGCGCGCCGGCCCAGCGCGGTCGTCAGCCTGGCCCTGCTGAGCCTTCTGACCAGCGCCGCGGTGAACACGGCGACGAGCACCAGCGCGACGAGCGTGTCCAGCGCGGAGATGCCCTTGAACCAGGCCGGGGCGCTCGCCACGCCCGGCGCGCTCGCGACCGTCGCCACCGTGCGCGTGCTGAAGAACAGCGCGTCGATCACGCCCTCGTGCAGCGCGACCATCGTGATCGCGGCCTCGACCGCGAGCGCCAGCAGCAGACCGATACCGGCCCGTACCAACAGGCGCAGCGAGTCGTCGACCAGGCGCACGCCGCGCCAGCGCCGGCGCACCCGCGAGCCGGCCGCCTCGAGGCACAGCTCGGCCAGCTCGGCCGCCACCAGCTCGGGCGGGGAGATCACGTGCACAGCAGGCACCACGTGGCGCAGCTCGCGCGTGATCGTCCTGTCGAACATCGTCACCCACAACGGCAGGTCCGGACGCAGGTGGGCGCTGAGCAGGGTGAGCCGAAGCGCCAGGACGTCGTCGCGCGTGACCACCACGACCGCCTGCCAGCGGGGCTGCGTGAGCATCGCCGACAGAGCGCTGTCGCTCATCGAGGGCGCCGCCTCGACCTCGATGCCGCTCTGTTCGAGGCGCACGCGGAGCGCGACGGACAACCCGCCGCCCTCGCCCAGGATCAGGACCGCACGGTCCTCCCCCGCGCCCATGCTGCGCTAGGCCGAGGTCTCCTCGGCCAGCTCCACCTCGACGACGAACTCCTCGCCCGCCCGCGACTCGAGGGTCGCGATCGCGCCGGCCTGGAGCAGGTCGTCCTGTCCCAGCCCGAGGGCCTCGAGCCGCTCGGCCCCATCGCACACCAGCACCCTCGCGACCGGTGCCCGCATCGGTCGCTGGGCCTGGGACTTGGCCTTGCGCACCTCGCGCAGCACGTCGGCTGTGACCTCCAGCGCGATCTCCTCGCGGTCGGCCGCGCCGTCCGGGGCGGCGGCCTCCTCGCGCAGCGCCGCCGCCTCGGGCCAGGAGGCCCGGTGCACCGAGCCCTCCTGCCACCACGACCAGACCTCCTCGCAGACGAAGGGCAGGAACGGGGCGAAGAGCCGCTGGAAGACCGACAGCGAGATCCGCAGTGCCCGGCTGGCGGAGGCGGCCACCTCGGGCGAGGGGTCGTAGCGGCGCCCCTTGACCAGCTCCAGGTAGTAGTCGCAGTACCACCAGAACAGCTCCTCGCTGCGCTGCAGCGCGCGAGCGTAGTCGTACTCGTCGAAGCTCCGCCCGGCCTCCTCGACGACCTCGGCCAGGCGGGCGATCATCGCCCTGTCCAGAGGGTGTGTCAGCGCTTCGCCCTGGGCAGGCAGGTCGCTCAGAGCGAACTTCGAGGCGTTCAACAGCTTCACCGCCAGGCGCCGGCCGACCTTCATCTGCTGGGGGTCGAAGGCCGTGTCCGTGCCGGGTCGCCCGCTTGCCGCCCAGTAGCGCACCGCGTCGGCGCCGTGCTCCTCGATCAGGTGGATCGGCGTCACCACGTTGCCCTTCGACTTGGACATCTTCTTGCGGTCGGGGTCGAGCACCCAGCCCGAGATCGCCGCGTCGCTCCAGGGCAGCTCCTGCTCGTCGAGCAGGGAGCGCAGCACGGTCGTGAACAGCCAGGTGCGGATGATGTCGTGCGCCTGGGGGCGAAGGCTCATCGGGTAGACCTTCGCGAACAGCTCCGGGTCCTCGCCGGCGTGTCCGGCGATCTGCGGGGTCAGCGAGGAGGTGGCCCAGGTGTCCATCACGTCGGGGTCGCCGGCGAAGCCGCCCGGCTGCCCACGCTGCTCGGGCGAGTACCCGTCGGGAACGTCGGTCGAGGGGTCGACCGGCAGCTGCTCCTCGGCAGCCGGGATCGGTTCGGAGTGGATCAGGTTGCCCTCGGCGTCGATCGGGTACCAGAGCGGGAACGGAACACCGAAGAAGCGCTGGCGGCTGACGCACCAGTCGCCGTTGAGGCCGTTGACCCAGTCCTCGTACCGCGCTCGCATGTACGGGGGGTGCCAGCGCAGCCGCCGTCCGGCGTCCAGCAGCTCCTCGCGATGCGCGATCGCGCGGATGAACCATTGCCTGCTGGTGATGATCTCGACGGGCCGGTCACCCTTCTCGTAGAACTTCACGGCCCGCGTGACCGGTTCCGGCTCGCCGATCAACTCGCCCGACTCCGCGAGCAGCTCGGCGATCCGCCGCCGCGCCTGGTTGATCGTGCGGCCCACGAGCTCGGCGTAGCCGGCCCGTGCCCGGTCGAGATCGGCAGACTCCCAGCCGAGGCTCCCCCATGGGACCTCGGCGAGCCGGCCGTCCGGCCCCAGGATCGAGCGCACGGGCAACCCCAGCTCCCGCCACCAGGTCACGTCGGTGAGGTCGCCGAACGTGCACACCATCACCAGACCGGTGCCCTTCTCGCGCTCCACCAGCGGATGGGTCAGCACGGGCACCCGCGTGCCGAACAGCGGCGTCAGCGCCGCTCCCCCGACCAGCCCGCGGTGGCGCTCGTCGTCGGGGTGCGCCAGCAGCGCCACGCAGGCCGGGATCAGCTCCGGCCTGGTCGTCTCGATCAGCGCCTCACCGTCCCCTTCGGCCACGCCGAAGCGGACCCTGTGCATCGCCCCGGGACGCTCGCGGTCCTCGAGCTCGGCTTGCGCGACGGCGGTCTGGAAGTCGACATCCCACAGCGTCGGCGCCTCGAGCTGGTAGGCCTCGCCGCGTCCCAGCAGACCGAGGAAGGAGCGTTGCGAGATCCGCTGGGCCAGTGGACCGATCGTGGTGTAGTTCATCTCCCAGTCGACCGACAGCCCGAGGGTTCGCCACAGCTCTTCGAATGCGCGCTCGTCGCTCTCGGTGAGGCGCAGGCAGAGCTCGACGAAGTTCGGCCGCGAGACCGCGACGGGCTCCTTCTCGGAGGGCTCGGCCGGGGGCTCGAAGCCCGGGTCATACGGGACCGAGCGGTCGCCGCGCACGCCGAAGTAGTTCTGCACGCGGCGCTCGGTGGGAAGACCGTTGTCATCCCAGCCCATCGGGTAGAAGACCTCGCTGCCACGCATCCGCCGGTAGCGGGCGACCGCGTCGGTGTGCGTGTAGGAGAACACGTGACCGACGTGCAGCGAGCCGCTGACCGTCGGCGGCGGCGTGTCGATCGAGAAGATCCGCTCGCGCGGGGCGGCCCGGTCGAAGCGGTACGTCCCGTCCTGCTCCCAGACGGCGCTCCACTTCCGCTCGAGGCCCTCGAGTGTCGGCCGATCTGGCACCTGGACGGTCCGGGATGGGCTCGAGGAGGTCAAGCGTTGATCGTATCCGGCGCGCTCGGCGGGGCGCGGCTAGGGGCGCGCGCCGCCATAAGTCGCACACCATGGAGGACAAGACTCCGGCCTTGCAGAATTCTTTCGCGCGGCGGTTGCGTTGACAGCGTTTGCCGAGTTAGGATGAGCGTTGTCTGGGGAGACACGAGCCTGGAGGCAGCACAGTGAGCCGGATGGGCGACGCGGTGGGCATGCGGGGGGGCCGAGCGTGAGCCTGTTCGCGCGGAAGCTGCTCGCGGTGATCGCGGCCGTCGTGATCATGGGCGTCCTCATCGGGCTCTACATCGGCGAGTGGGCGACCAGCGTTCCGCCCACGATCGCCGCGACCCCCGGCGCGCTGCCGGCGGTCAGCGCGAGCCTCGAACTGCAGACGGTCGCCGCGGTCGGCAAAAAACTCAGCCCGAGCCACCCCGACTGGGTCTCTTACCTGATCCACGACAAGGGCCGCTGGGTGAGGAGCACGATCTACCAGGTCCCGGCTCACTCGCTGGTGCATGTCAGGATCTACCAGTTCGACGGCGACTCGGGGCTGCGCAACCCGTTCCTCTCCGAGACCGAGGGGACGGTCGGCGGCACCGAGACGATCGACGGCAAGCCCGTCACGCACATCAACCCGGAAGAAGCCTCCCACACCTTCGTCGTGCCGCAGCTCGGCGTGTTCGTGCCGCTGCCCGGCGTCGCCGAAGAAGCCAAGAACCAGTGCGAAGAAGCCCCCTGCGACCCGGCCACGATGGCCCACCACACGGTCGAATTCACCTTCCGCACCGGCAGCAAGGGTCGCTACCGCTGGCAGTGCTTCGTGCCCTGCGCCGCTGGCACCTACTTCGGCTTCGGCGGCCCGATGCAGACGCTCGGCTACATGGACGGGTACCTGGATGTCGTCTAGCTCGACGCCGGCCGGCGCGCCTCCGCCGGGCGAGCCCAACCACCTGCGGCGCTACCTGACGATCTGGATCGTCGCGTCGGTGATCGCCACGCCGCTGGTGGCGATCCTGCTCGGGCCGAACCTGCCGCCGGGCAACGGCAGCGACGCCGCCTCGGGTCAGACGGTCGACAACACCGTCCTGACGAGCGTGGCGACGCCGGTGCTGCTGATGGTCCTGATCTACCTGATCTATGCCATCACGATGTTCCGCCAGCCCAAGGGCGCAATGCTGGAAGGACCCGCGGTGCGCGGTCACGCGCGCCTGCAGACGACCTGGATCGTGATCACGTCGGTCCTGGTGCTGTCGCTGGCCGTGTACGGCACGGTCCGCCTGGAGTCCGGTTACGGCGCCGGATCGGGCAGCGGCCCGAACCCGCTGACCAAGCCCAAGGGACCGCGGCTGCCGGTGCAGGTGATCGCCCAGCAGTGGTACTTCACCTACCGCTACCCGACCTACGGCGGGGTCGAGGTCCCGCACCTCGTCCTGCCCGTCAACACGCAGATCGAATTCCACGTCACCTCGCTCGACGTGATCCACTCCTTCTGGGCCTACCAGCTCGGCGTCAAGGCCGACGCCAATCCCGGCGTCGACAACATCGCGTTCGTCAAGCCGACGAAGATCCAGACCTTCGAAGTCCACTGCGCCGAGCTGTGCGGCCTGTGGCACGGCGCGATGTTCGACCACGGCCGGGTCGTCAGCGGGCCGGCCTTCCAGACCTGGATCGCGGCGCAGCAGAAGCGCTTCGCAGCCGCCACGGCGGTGCTGCCGAAGTACAGCAGGACGTATGTCCCCGAACCAACGAGGCGCGGCGAATGAGCACGACAGCGATGGCTGAGGCACCGACGCCGGCGAGCCGGCCCCTGTGGCGGAAGCTGGTCGGATTCAACCTGCTGACGGCCGTGATCCTCGGCGTCGGCGGCTACTACCTGGGCTGGTGGATCGGGCACCTGGTCACCGGAGGCAAAAGCTTCGAATACACGTACAAAATCGATGAAAACGACGTCGCGCTGCTGCTGGCCTACTTCTTCGGCGTCATCGGCTTCCTGATCGGGCTCGGCTTCGGCAACTACCCGTTCTCGCGCCTGCTCGGCCGTCCCGCGTCGCTGCGCGAGAAGGAGAACGAGGGCACGAGCCGCTACTTCGGGCTGTGCACCGACCACAAGGTCGTCGGCATCCAGTACCTGTGCGGGATCGGGCTGTTCTTCTTCATCGGCGGGCTGAACGCGATGCTGATCCGCGGCGAGCTGCTCAGCGACACGCCGAGCTTCGTCGGCGCGAACCAGTACCTGTCCCTGGTCGGCATGCACGGCACGATGATGATGGGGATGATGACCTCGGGGATCCTGGGGCCGTTCGCCAACTACTTCGTGCCGATCATGATCGGCACCAGGCGAATGGCGTTCCCCCGCGTCGAGGCGCTGACCTTCTGGCTGCTGATGGCGGCCGGCTTCATCCTCGTCTCGACGATCTTCTTCGGCGGCTTCCCGACCGGCTGGACCGGCTACGCGCCGCTCAACGACCAGGCCGTGATGGGCATGGACTCCTACATCTGCTTCTTCGCGCTGGTCGGGCTGTCGATGTGCCTGCTGGGGCTCAACATGATGGCCACGATCATCACGTTGCGCGCCCCCGGGCTGACCTGGTCGCGGCTGCCGATCTTCGTGTGGGCGACCTTCGCGACGTCCGTGCTGATGGTGCTGGCCGCGCCGATGCTGATCGCCGCGCTGCTGATGGCCGCGCTCGACCGTACGATCGACACCTCGTTCTTCATCGTGGGCGGCGGCGGCAGCTCCTACCTCTTCCAGAACCTGTTCTGGTTCTTCGGGCACCCCGAGGTGTACATCCTCGCGCTGCCCGGGTTCGGGATCGTGCTGGAGCTGATGCCGGTGTTCGCCCGCAAGCCGCTGTGGGGCTACCGGCTCGCGGTCGCCGGGCTGCTCGGGGTGAGCCTGTTGAGCTTCTTCGTGTGGCAGCACCACCTGTTCGTGAGCGGGATCAACGCGGACCTGCGTCCGTTCTACATGCTCTCGACCGAGATCATCTCGGTACCCACCGGCTTCATCTTCCTGTGCGTGATGGGGACGCTGTGGAGATCCCGGATCTCGTTCACGGTGCCGATGCTCTTCTGCCTGGCCTGGGTGTTCAACTTCCTGATCGGCGGGCTGTCCGGGGTGTTCCTCTCCGACGTGCCGAGCGACACGACGACGCACGGCAGCTTCTTCGTGATGGCGCACTTCCACTACACGATCATGGGCGGGCTGATCTTCACGTTCTTCGCCGCGATCTACTACTGGGTCCCGAAGATGCTCGGCGTGAACTTCAACGAGAAACTGGGCAAGGTGCACTTCTGGCTGATGTTCATCTCCTTCAACTCGACGTTCTTCCCCCTGTTCGCGCTCGGCTTCGAGGGCATGCCCAGGCGGGTCAACTTCTACGAACCGAAGTTCCACACGCTCAACGTCTGGGTCTCTGTCTCGGCGTTCGTGCTCGGCTTCTCGATGCTGATCTTCCTGTTCAACGTCGTCTACTCGCTGGTCTTCGTCCGCGAAAAGGCGGTCTCGAACCCGTGGCACTCGAAGTCGCTGGAGTGGCAGGTGCCGACGCCGGTGCCGGTCCACAACTTCGACCAGATCCCCGTCATCGACCACGACCCGTATGACTACGGGACGCCGGTCGCGATCGGCGGCGCGCATGCGGCCGGGGTGGGGGGCTGACGATGAGCGCGGCCAGCGAAGGCCTGCCGGCGGGCGTCTCGGGGGTGCCGGTGCCCCGCACCCCGGGGCCCACCGAGGAGGCGCCCGCGGTCCGCCGCGAGCGCGGCTCGCGCGCCCTGTCGGTCGCGGCGCGCCTGCTGGCCGGGGCGACAACGTTCTTCTTCCTGGCCTTCGTGTTCGCCTACTTCTACCTGCGCTCGCTCAACGTCGAGCACATGTGGCGCCCGGCTCACGTCAAACCCGACCAGGGCCTCGGCGCAGCCTTCGCCGCCTGCCTGGTCGTGAGCGTCGTGCTCACGCTGCTCGCCGACCGCAGCCAGCGTGCCTCGCGCCCGTGGGTGCCCGCCGCGGGCGGCGCGGTGCTGCTCGGGCTGGCAGCGATCGCGATCCAGTGCATCGAGTACACCACGCAGAAATTCGGGCCCACCGACGGAGCGTTCGCGAGCGTGTTCTGCGCGTGGAGCGCCTTTTACCTGCTCGCCGTGCTCGGCACGATGTACTGGTTGGAGACCCAGGTCGCCACGGAGCTTCGCGAACGGCGCGAACCGGCCGCGAAGGGCTCGGAGGGCGTGAGCGTCTACGAGCACCCCGACCGCCTGCTGCCGCGCGGGCTCGACGCCGCCGCCTTCTACTGGGCCTACCTCGGCGCGATCGGCCTGCTCACCTACATCGTCCTATACCTGCTGCAGAGCTGAACGGGAGCCTGAGCCGATGCCGATCCCCGCGCCAGTGATCGCCGACGGTTTCCTGACCGGATCGATCCTCTCGCTGGTCCTGCCGCTGGCGGTCCTGATCGCGGTGACAGCCTGGTACGTCGTGATCTGGCTGCGCGGAGGCGAGGGCGAGCCCTGATCGCCGGGCGCAGGATCGGCGCCGCGCGTCAGCCCATGTTCACGTAGCCGGTCGCTTCGCCGGGGCTGCGGACGTTCGCGGAGACCTTGTTTTCGTAGTTCCCCTCGATCGTCGCGATCTGGCCGTCGGGCAGCACGCCGCGGACGATGCCGACGTGCTCGCCGCCGAACACGATCAGGTCGCCCGGCTGCGGCTCGACCCCGGGGCCGTTCGGGATCGCCCGGCCGGTGCTCTGCGCCCAGGACCAGATCTCCGAGACCGAGCCGAGGCCCTGCCCGCCCGCGCCGATCGGCTCGCCGGCCTGGCGGGCCGCCCACGAGGCGAAGTAGGCGCACCAGGGCGCTCCGGGGATCGCGCCGGCGGTGGCGGACCGGTATTCGGCGATCGCCGGCGATTCGTTGGAGCCGGGGGGCTGCTCGGTCTGCCCGATCTGGCTCTCGGCAGCTGCCACGATCCCCGCCCCCGGCCCGGAGCCGGTCGCGCCGCCGACGGTCGGCAGGGCGCCCGGGGCATAGCCGTAGACGCCCGGCTGCTCGTTCGGGCCCGCGAGCCCGGCCGCTTCCTGTTCCGGTGCGCCGACCGCGCTGGCCTGTGCGCTCTGCGTGCCGGCCTGGGCGAGCGCATCGGCGAAGCTGGCGCCTTCGGGCGCCTGCACGCCGCCCGTGCCGGTCGTGGACGCGCCGATCAGCTCGGCAGGGTCGGCGATCGCCTGGCGGATCGCGTCGATGCGCGTGACGGTGCTCTGGATCGACATCTCACACGTGTGATCGGCAGCCTGCCTCAGGGGTTGAGGCGCGGCGGGGAGATTGTTCGAGCCGGTGGGGCCCTTAAAGTGGGACGGGCGGCCGTCGCCGCCCGTCCCCACCACCGTTCCCTCGATGAATCGGCGGTATGTGGCTTGCGCGGGATCTTCCTCGGATCGTGCGCAAGCGTTGTTGACCCGCCTGCCGCGGCGGCCGACGCAGGTCGGCCAGCGGTCAGATCGGCTTCACTGCAGCGGTGGCGTCACGAAGGGCGCCACCGCTGAGGAAGGTCTGGAGTTATTCGATCAGGTGCAGGACAGCGTCGGGCAGCTGGTTGGCCTGCGCCAGGATGGCGACGCCGGCCTGCTGCAGGACCTGCTCCTTGGTGAACGCGGTCATTTCGGTGGCCATGTTCACGTCCACGATGCCGCTGGTCGCCGCAGCCAGGTTCTGGCTGTAGACTTCCAGGTTGCTCATCGTGTACTGGATGCGGTCCTGGACTGCACCGTATTCGCCGGCGGCTGTGGCGATTTTTTCGATCGCCGCTTCCACCGTTTTGATTTCTTCGACTTTCACGCCTTCGACGGCTTTTTCGACTTCCACGGTTTTGATGCCGATGGTTTCTTTTTCATCGGCGCCGACCTGGAACTTGATTTCTTCGCCGCCTTTGAGGAGTTCGACGCCGTTGAACTTGGTGGTTTCACCGACGCGCTTGATCTCTTCTTTGAGCTGTTCGACCTCGTTGGTGATCGCTTCCTTGTCGCTTTCGGAGGTCGTGCCGTTGGCGTACTCGACTGCGAGCTGACGAACACGCTGAAGCATGTTCTCGATGTCGTTGAGCGAACCGAGACCCGTCTGCGCGAGCGCGACGGCGTCCTGGCTGT
Source organism: Solirubrobacteraceae bacterium (assembly GCA_052145475.1). GTDB lineage: Bacteria > Actinomycetota > Thermoleophilia > Solirubrobacterales > Solirubrobacteraceae > Palsa-744. Next base: position 5,706 of record JBKQOO010000076.1, on the reverse strand, counting down.
TCAGAGTGGCCTGGTTGAGGCCGTTGACCTGCGCCTGCAGGCGCTGGCTGATGGCGTAGCCGGCGACGTCGTCGGCGGCCGAGTTGATGCGGAGACCCGAGGAAAGACGCTGCATCGACGTGGCCAGTCCGGCCTCCGTCGTGTTCAGGTTCCTCGCGGCATCCATTGCCTCGATGTTGGTGTTGACTGTCAGGGCCATGCGTTCATCTCCTTGATGACGTTGTTCGGGGTGGTCCCAAGCCGACTCCATGTCGGCCTACGCGGAATATCGACAGCGCTCCGGGAAACTTGAGCGACCGCTCGCTCTCGCTGGCGTGAGTTCCCCGCCCGTGGGCGATCTCCTGCAGACCTCCACACGCTGCAGGCCGGGTTTCAGCGGGTCGGCTCAGACACGCACGTCGACGCGGGGGCGATCGTCCTCGCCCGACTCGTCGTCGGGCTCAGTCGGTGGCGGCTGCCTGCGGGCCGGCGAGTCCGGACGGTCCCTCGCGGGCCGGTCGCGCTCGCGGCTGACGCGCTGGAGGCGCTCGACAGGAGGCGCTGCCAGCGAGGGCAGCCTGGTGCCTTCTGGAGGGATCGGGCTGATCGGGTCCATGCGCGGCTCGTTGACCCCCGGTTCGCCGGCCGGCGGGATTTCCCTCTATTCGTCCGGCCGGCGGAAGTCCTCCCTGCTCTGGCAGACGACCGTGAAGTGGACCAGGCGCCAGCGGTCGTAGGTGCTGAGCTCGGCCAGCTCGATCGCCGCCCGGCCTCGCGCGTCGACCCTCACGACCTCGGCGCTGCCCGTGATCGGAGGCTCGCCCGGTTCGATCGTGAGCGCGATGGCGACGCGGTCGCCCTCCTCGAGGCGCTCGGGCGTGGCGAGCAGCGCGCCGCCGCCGCTCAGGTCCTCAGTGTGGGTGTGGATCGGCACTGCCTGGGGCGAGGTGCTGAGGGTGATCGGGCATTCGACCTGGACCCGCACATGGGCGCGCTCCTGGCGCACGTCGAGCAGGCGAGGCTCGGCGATCCGCACCAGCGCCCCCTCGCTGGAGCTCTCGACCGTCACGCTGCCCGACAGGCTGACCCGCCCGCCCGGGTTCGAGTATTCGAGGACCAGCGAGCGCAGCCGCTTCTGCGTGCTGGCCTTGACCGGCACGACGACGGCCACGAGCAGGTGGTCGAGCGAGCGCTCGAGCACCCTTCCCGGGAACTTCTCCCCGGTGCGCAGCACCATGCTCACCGGCTCGGCCAGCTGGGGCAGCCAGATCGGGCGCGGGGCGCGCTCCTGCGCGCCATGTGGGTCGGCGTCGTGCTGCCCGTGCTCAGACGGCGAAGCAGCCCGGTGACGACCCCAGAGCATCACGTCGCATCCCGCGCTCCAGCCCGTGGCCCCGCGGTGGCAGCCGCCGCCGCTCTGCCCTCGGCGGCTTTCTTGACCTGCTCCATCAGCTCCTGCTCCCGAGCCTTGATCTCGAGGATCACCAGGCGCCGCCACGCGAACACCGCGGCCCCCCACACCACCACGTAACAGACGACGCCCGCGACGAGCGCCCGGGCGCCGGCGCCCGCCAGCGTGCTGGTCGGCAGCGACATGTAGCCGCCGATCAAGAACCCGACCAGGCCGGCCCAACCCTTCGCGCGGGCGATCGAGCGGACGGCACGGGGATGGGCGGCGACCGTCGGCGCGCCCTCGGCACCCTGCCCGGACGCGCCAGCCTTGTCCTTCTTGGCGCCCTTGTCCTTCTTGGCACTCGCCTTCTTCGACGCCGGGGCCGGCGGTTCGACCATGGTGTCCGGCTCCGCCTCGGGCGGATCCAGCGCCGGCGCGGCCACGACCTCGGGGGGCACTACTGCTCCCGGCCCAGGCCGCGACGACGTTCGTCGCGCTGGCACTCGAAGATGAACCTGACGACGCGCCTGCGGTCGCCCTCGCTGATCGAGTCGAATTCGAGCGCGCGCCGGCCCTGCGGCGTGGTGCGCACGACCCTGGCGGTGCCCTTGACCGCCGGCGCGCCCTGGGACAGGGTCAGCTGGAAGCTGACCTCGTCCCCGATCTTCAGCGTGTCGGGACCGGCCAGCTGGAAACCGCCCCCGGAGATGTCGACGGTGAAGCTCTGCATCTGACCGCCGGCCCCGAAGACGACCACGGGACGGGCCACCTCGTAGCGCACGTAGCTGCGTTCCTGCAGCACCTCCTGCGCCCGCGGGGCCGACAGCCGCACCACGTCAGGGTCGCCCGGGTCGTCGATCGAGAAGCTCCCCTGCAGCCGAATCCGTCCCCGCGGGCTGTGGTATTCGAGCAGCAGCGCCTCGAGCTGGGCGGGCGTCAGCGGGCTGGTCGGCACGGTGATCGCGAGCAGCAGCCCGTCGGCGCCCTGCTCCATCACCCGTGCCGGGATCCGCCCGCCGCCGGAGGTGCTGAGCACGACCGTCTCGCCGCGCCCGGGAAGCGTCACGGGCTGCGGCGCCTGAGCCTTGCCGCGGCCGAACCTCATGGCAACATCCTTGCGACCAGGTCGGCCGGATCGACGCGCCGCATCAGCCAGCCGCCGCCGCGCGAGCGCTCGAGCATGTACTCCGGCGCCAGCCCGTGCCTGCAGGCCGCCTCGACCGCGACGCCGAGCTGGTCGGTCTCGTCGGCGTGCGTCACGGCCAGCGCGTCGGCCTTGAGCGGCTCGAGCGCGCTCAGCAGCTGCGCGGCCGCGGTGGCGCCGAGCGTGGCGGGCAGCGCGACGACGACCCGGTCCGGCTCGATCTCGCCGAGCCACCGGGCCAGCTCCCGCACGCGCGTGCGCTCGGCCGGCGACACGGCGGGCGTGTCCACGATCGCCATGCCCTCGCGGCGCGCCCTGCGCAGCGCGGACTTCGCGCGTGCCGCGCGGGCCGACGTCGGTTTGACGATCTGCGGGCTGAGGATCATCTGCAGCTGCTCGCCGTCAGCCGAGGGAGCCAGCGATGCGTAGCTGGCCGGCAGCGTGCTGGCGGCGCGGTATGCCCCCAGCAGCGTGACGCAGCACGTCGTCTTGCCCGCCCCGCCCGGACCCACGAGGACGACCAGCGCGCCCTGCACGGGCAGCGGCGGTGCGACCGGGATCCGTCGCGCCAGCGTCGTGAGCACAGCCTGGGCCAGGCCCGCCCGCGGCGAGAGCGGCAGCGTGTGCGCCGCCGCCTCGTCGAGGAGCTCGGCGGCGAACCCCTCGGAGATCCCGTATCGCGTGAGGCTCCGTTCTACGCGCGAGCGCGCCCGTCCCTGCGATCCTGGCGCGACTGTGCGCCGCTCCGGGACCGGCGGCGCAACGGTGCGCCGCTCCTGGATCGGCGGCGGCGGTGCGCGCACTATCTCCGGGGGTTCGCGCTGGGCCGGCCGCGCCGGCGCGCTGGCGAGCAGCTCCTGGAACTCGAAGTCGGCGCCCTGCGGGGGGCGCGGAGGGATCAGCGCCTGCGGCGGCTCCGCCCGGGCCAGCGCAGCCAGCTGCGGGCTGACGTAGGGCGAGGCGGCATACCCGTCGGGTTCCACGGCGGGCGCGACCGCTGGAGGCGCTGCCGGCGGCGGGGGCGGAGTCAAGGCGGCGGGTGCGGGCGGAATCACGGGCGCGGGCGGCGCGTAGGAAGGCGGTGGCGGCGAGCTGGCCGGGGGCGGCTGAGAGGCGGGCGGCGCCGGCTGATACGGCGCGGGCGCCGTTGACTGAGGCGGAGGCGGGGCGGGTGCCGTTGACTGAGGCGGAGGCGGGGCGGGCGCCGTTGACTGAGGCGGCGGGGGACCCAATTCCTCCGGAGTGGCGTCCTGGACGTCGTCGTAGGCCTCGAAGCGAGGCGTTCCGGCGATCGCCTCGATCTCGATGTAGGGGTGCTGGAAGAAGCCCAGCACCCCTCCGCTCAGCCCTTCGCGGCGGCGCACGATCATCGCGTCGGCGCCCAGCTCGGCTTCGATCTGCGGGATCAGCTCCTCGACGCTGCGCCCGCGGAACACGCGCACGCCCTCGGCCTCCCCGCGGCCGCCTCCCAGTCGCGCGCGGGCCTCGCGCCCGAGCGCCTCGAGCATCTCACCAGGCGTGCTCATGCGTGCACCACACCGACCGTTTCAACGTTGATCCCCGGCGCGATCTCGTTGTAGGAGCAGACCGCGAGGTGCGGCTGAGCCTGGGCGATCAGCCGGCGCAGATGCCTGCGAATGCGAGCAGAGCAGAGCAGCACGGGCCCGCGACCGCCCTGACCGCCCAGCCCGAGCGCGCTGGCGTGCTCGACCTGGGCGCGAAGCGCGTTGACGATCGCCTGTGCCCGCGGCGGCTCCATTGCCAGGTACTCGCCGTCGGTGGTCTGGGTGATCGAGGTGGAGACCTCCTGCTCGATGGCCGGGTCAAGTGTGATGGCTTGCAGGCGCAACTGCTCGTCCAGGTGGGGAGCCGTGATCGCCCGGCCCAGCGCCTGGCGAGCGTACTCCGATAGGAGACTGGTGTCACGTGTTGTTCGCGCCTTGTCGCCGATCGCCTCCACGATCGTCCCCAGGTCGCGGATCGGCACGCCTTCTGCCAGCAGCGACTGCAGCACGCGCTGGATCTCACCCAGCGAGAGCGCATCGGGCACGACCTCCTCGACGACTGCCGCGTTGGTCTCCTTCAGCTTGTCCAGCAGGGTCCGCACGTCCTGCCGGGTCAGCAGCTCGGCGGCGTGGGAGCGGATCACCTCGGTCAGGTGCGTCACGATCACCGACTCCGGGTCGACGACCGTGTAGCCCAGCGACTCGGCCTCGGCCCGCACCGACTCGTGAACCCACACGGCCTCCAGGCCGAAGGCGGGCTCGCGCGTGCGGATCCCCTGCAGCGTGCCGGAGGCGTCGCCCGGGTTCATCGCGAGCAGGTGCCCCGGCATGATCCGCCCACGCGCGACCTCGGAGCCGCGCACCTTGAGGACGTACTCGTGCGACTCCATCCCGAGCTCGTCGTGGATCCGCACGGGCGGGATCACGATCCCGAGCTCGCCGGCGATCTGCCGGCGGACCATACTTACCCGGCGCAGCAGCGCGCCGCCCGAGTTGCCGTCGACGAGCGGGACGAGCCCGAACCCGATCGCCAGCTCGAGCGCGTCGATCCCGACCTCGGAGATCGGCTCCTCGCGGGGCGCCGGCAGCGCGGCGGCCGCGGCCGCCGCCTCCTTGCGCTTGTCGGGGAGACCGTTGCGGGCCGCCCATCCGATCGCAGCGAAGATGCCGCTGATCACCAGGAAGGGCAGCTTGGGCAGCCCGGGGATCAGGGCGAAGCCGCCGATCGCCGCGGCGGCCACCAGCGGTGCCTTGCGCTGGCGCAGGATCTGCGAGGCGATGTCGCTGCCCAGGTCGCTGTCGGAGGCGGCACGCGTGACGATGATGCCGGTGGCCACCGAGATCAGCAGGGCCGGTATCTGTGCCGCAAGGCCGTCGCCGACGGTCAGCAAGGAGTACTGCTGCGTCGCTTCGCTGAAGCTCAGGTGCCGCTGCAGCATGCCGACGATGATCCCCCCCACCAGGTTGATGGCGGTGATGATCAGGGCCGCCATCGCGTCCCCTTTCACGAACTTGGAGGCGCCGTCCATGGCGCCGTAGAAGTCGGCCTCCTGGGCGATCTCGGCACGCCGGCCCCGGGCCTGGTCGTCCGTGATCAGCCCCGCGTTGAGGTCGGCGTCGATCGCCATCTGCTTGCCCGGCATCGCGTCCAGGGTGAAGCGGGCACCAACCTCGGCGACGCGCCC
>JBKQOO010000075.1:0-9841 GCA_052145475.1 Solirubrobacteraceae bacterium | reverse complement strand
GCCTAGACCCGATCCCGACCCCCGTAAATCGGCCGAACGGGGGATCAGCGCGGGCCACTGGGGCCTCACTCGAGCAAACGGAGACGCCCGCCGGGAGCATCCGTCCGATCGGCTCACGCCCACTCGCGGGTGATCCCGGGTGGACCAGCCGGGGATCGGAACCCACGGGAGGTTCTACTGAAGACAGGTCGTTCTATTTGAGTAGACGGACCGCTCTGGCTAACCTTGACCCATGGCGGGGGAAGTCGCGAGGGGGGGTGGACAGGTCTGGCATGGGATCCCCGTCCGCGGCCCTGCCCGGGAGCGGATCCTCGACACCGCCTACCAGCTGTTCTCCCGCAACGGCATCCGCTCGGTTGGCATCGACAGGATCATCGCTGAAGCAGGCGTCGCCAAGGCCACGCTCTACCACCACTTCCCCTCCAAGGAGGACCTTGCTGTCGCGTTCCTACAGCTGCGGGAGCAGCGCTGGACGCGCGAATGGCTGCAGGCCGAGGTCGAGCGCCTGGCGATCGTGCCGAGGGAACGCGCGCTGATCGTCTTCGAGCTCTACGACGAATGGTTTCACCGTCCCGGATACGAGGGCTGCTCGTTCATCAACACGCTGCTCGAGTATCACGACGAGGCGGACCCGATCCGTTGCGAGGCGGCCCGCCGGCTCGCCGAGGTGCGCGAGCTGGTCGAAGGCTACGCGGCCCAGGCGGGGGCGGCGGACGCCGAACAGACGGGCATGCAGCTGCACATCCTGATGATGGGCTCGACCGTGTCCGCCGCGCTCGGCGACCTCGAGGCGGCCCGACGCGCCCAGCGGGTCGCGTCCGTGCTTCTCGAGAGCTCACGCTGAGCGGCGGTCGGGCCGGACCTCGTGACTGGAGGGCGGCGTGAGTGCCCGACCGAACGATGGTGATCGGACCGAGCGCTAGGAGCAAAGGCCGGGCGGCGCCTGGAAGACCGACTCGACGTTCGTACCGTCGGGGTCCAGGACATATGCCGCGTAGTAGCCGGGGCCGTATCGCTGTCGCTCTCCCGGGGGGCCGTTGTCGCGGTACCCGGCCATGATGGCGGCCGCGTGGAAGTCATCGACAGTGCGCCCGTCCGGGCTCGGGAAGGCGAGATGAAGGTTCTCGGTCGGCGGGCGGCCGTCCGCGACGAGCGAGAAGGTCGCCCAGGCGCCTCGAAACTGGCGACCGCTCTCCCAGCGTCGCCCCTCGCGCAGGCCGAGGTGGCGAGCCAGGGTCGCATAGAAGTCCCAGGAAGCCGTCAGATCCCGCACTCCGATCCACAGGTGGTCGACGTTGCCTCCGCGGCGCGTGTCGTCGTGAGTCACCGCCTCGGCGCTGTTGCCGTCGGGATCGTGCAGGAAGGCGCCGTAGTAACTCGGCGTGTACTGCGGTCGCTCTCCCGGCTCGCCATCGTCCTCCCCGCCCGCCTCGAGGCCTGCTCGCCAGAAGGCCCGCACGTGCTCGCGGCTCGGGGCGACGAAGGCCACGTGGAGGTGGCGGGTCGGAGGATGCTCGGAGTCCGAAGACAAGATCGCGAAGTCCTCCCATGCGAGCAGGTCGTCGCGTTCGTGCGTGGGCTCGAGCTCGAGCTCGCCCAGCGCAGCACGGTAGAAGCGCTCGGATGCGGTGCGGTCGGAGGTCCGGATCGTGACGTGAGAGAGCATGAGTCAGCTGAGCAGGGTGCCGGCGATCCGGTAGCTGCGGGAACGTCGCAGCACGGCGTTGGCCGCCTGCAGGCCCGAGATCGTGGCGGCCTCGATGCAGCCGGCGTTCAGGCCGTTGTCGGTCCAGTCGCCGGCCAGCACGAGGTTGTCGTATCCACTCTCGTCGGAACGGAGGCGGTGGGCGTCGCTGCCAGGGGCACACTGGACGTAGCGGTCGGACGGGTCGAGATTGGCCACGCAGAGCTGCGTGTCGATCGCGGCGGGTCCGCTGTGGCCGTCGCGCCCGCAGAGGAGCTCCCAGCGGAAGGAGCCGCTCGGTGAGATCCCCGGAAGCAGATGCGGGAGCCGCTGTTCGAGCAGCTCGATCGCGTTGGTCCGAACGCACGCCCTGTGCTCGGCCACGTAGGCGCGCCAGTCGCCCTCGGGCGGGTATCGCGCCCTGAGCGAGCCGCAGAAGTACGCGATCGCTCCGGGGCGCTCGGCCGCGGGCCAGCACTCGAGGTCGATCAGCTGCGGCATCGACGCCCACGTGTGCAGCGGCTGCTCGTAGGCGCTGACCGTCGCGCCCGGGTGGGGCCATCCAAGCGCCTGCTCGTCCTCGCGCAGCCAGACCTGCACCGCCTGCGTCGCCGTGGTCCTGACGTTCTCGACCATCGCTCGCCAGTCGCGACGATCGTCGATCAGCTCGCCGCAGACGACCGGCGCCATGCCGAGCGAGATGGCGAATACGAGCGTGTCGTAGTCGACTCCATCGCGGAGCACGCGAACGCCGGCATCCGGCCAGTCGCAGAAATGCGACTCGAGCGGCTGCCCGAGGACCTCGGCGCCGGCATCGAGCTGGTCGAGGAGAGGCGCGGAGGGGAAGCATGGAAGGCCACCGAAGCGAACCAGCGGGTCGTAGCGCACGCGACCCTGTGCCAGATCGACCTGGCGGCCGACCGTCACCGCGTCGACCCTCGTGCGATCGGCGGAGAGATGGAGGTGGTCGACGCGGTGGAAGAACTCGAAGCCGACGCCGCGGCGGCTCAGCGCCTGATAGAGCGGCGCGAAGACCACGTCTCCCATGCCCGCCGCCATCTTCCAGAAGATCGAGCCGCGGTACTCGAGGAACATCTTGGTCGTGAGGAACACCGCGACGCCCGCGCTGACGCCGCGCCGGCTGCGCGACACACCCGCCTCGGCGAAGCCGAGGTCGTAGAGGCCGCGGATGAAGGCGAACTCGGCCACCTCGGCCGGAGCGCCGTGACGGCAGATCCAGTCGAGGAAGTCCTCGTCGTTCAGCGCCCGCAGTCCTTGCTGATCGGTCACGACTCCGTCGGCGAGCATGCCGCGCACGACGGCTGTGAGCACCGCGACCAGGTGCCACGTGCGGCGCAGATCCGGGTCCTCCTCGGCGAGGCCGCGCAGCGCGTCGTTCGTCGCCGCGATCGCCCGGTCCAGCGCCCCGACCGAGGCCGCGAGGCCGGCGCGGTCGAGCGCGCCACCCAGCTGCGCGGAGGCCTCGAGGATCGCCGCCAGCACACCGACGCGCAGACCGGTCACGACGGGGCTCGGGCCGCGGGGCGGATCGGGGGATCCGCTCAGCGCGAGCACCCCTGACGGCAGCTGCTCGTCGGGCAGCGAGTCGAGGAAGTCCGTGATCAGTTGGAGAGCGCGACGCAGCACGTCGCGCACGCTGAACTCCTCAGCGCCGGCCTCGGGCTCGCCCGGCTCGAGGTCGTTCGGCGTGAACTGCCCCAGCCAGTGGTGCCAGCCGTCGAGCCGGCGATCCTCGAGGCCGACCGTCCCCGCGGGGAGCATCGCCTCCCGCCAGGTCCGGATCGGAGCGGCCGGGTCGGTCCTGACACGGTCGAGCTCGGCGTAGCACTCGCGCAGCAGGCGGAATGAGTTCTCGTAGTAGCCCAACCAGAGGTGCAGGCCGTGCTCCTCGATGCGCCCGTTCGGCCCCCTGCTGCTGGCACCCTTGCCACCGAGCCGCCAGCCTCGCTGGTAGACGGTTATCGACTCGAGCTCACGCTGCCAGCCGGGCTCGCTGAGCCGCCACGCAGCCGCAATGCCCGCCATCCCGGCGCCGAGGATCGCGACACGAGGCCGGCGCACCGTCACCGCGGCGGCGACACGCGTGCCCGCGCCTTCTCGAGCTCGATCGTCCTGGCGTCCTCGGGGAAGGCCGCCATCGCCAGTTCCAGCGGCGGCCGCGCGTCCTCGCCGAGCAGGTCGTGCAGGTCGAGTGCGATCCGCAGCTCGAACGGCCGAGCCGCCTGCGATCGGGCGAGCTCCAGCGCGTCCCGCAGACCGACGATCTTCGCCTCGGGCTCGGACGCGAGGTGGGCCACGCACCGTGCGGTCTCGGCGTCGTAGAAGCGCATGCCCGTCTCGACGGCGAGCTGCAGCGACTCCTCGTAGCGCCGGCGGGCGCCGTCGGGGTCCCCGGAAGCGGCCAGCAGCGCCCCGCAGGTTGTGAGGTAGAACGGCAGGAAGAGCCGCAGCTCGAGCGCTTTCCAGAACTCGATGAAGCCGCTCAGCGCGTTCGCGCGCTCCGCCAGCGCTGTCGTGTCCGCGCTGCCGGAGCGAAGCGCGACGAGCCCATCGAACGCCGCGGCCTGGGTCGCGCCGATCAGCTGCCAATTGGCGAACCCGTGCAGCGCGCTCGACCCGCGAAGCTCCCCGAGCGCGGCGGCCGCGTCGTCGAGCCGGCCCGATTCGAGCCACATCCACGAGCCCATCCAATCTGCGTAGTCGATGCTCCACGGCCCCTGCGGGAAGTCGAGCGCCTCCGCGATCGCCCGGGCTCGAGCGAGGCTGGCTTCGGCGCCGGCCACGTCCGAGGCCATGAAGCGTGCCAGGCCGAGATAGACGTGCATCGCCGCATTGGCGTCGATCGGCACGAACCACATCTGGGAGATGTCGCCGTAGTCGCCGAGCTCGGCGAGTTCGTCGGTGGCGCGCGTGAGCGTGTCCACCGCGCTGGTGAAGCTTCCGGCGAACCAGTCCAGCATCCCGAAGCCGGCGAGGTTCTGCGGACGGAAGTAGCTGCGCGACCCGGCGAGCGCCGAGCGCAGCGTCGTCGATGTCTGCCGGGCGTGGTCCAGCTCCCCGCGGGACAGGTGGTAGGACCACAGCGAGATCAGCGTGCTGAACATGGCGTCGCCTCGCGGGTCGGCCGCGGCGACCTCGAGGCAGCGGTCGTAGTCGGCGGACGCGTCCGTGCTGCCGGCACCCTCCAGCGAGGTCGCGAGGAAGGCCCTGCGCAGGCGCAGGTCCACCTCCAGATCGGCGTGGTCGCCGCTGAGGGACTCGACGAGCTCGATTGCCCGCGCAAGGTGGGACCGGGCCTCCTCGAGCGCGCCGCGTCGCCGCGCCTCCTCCGCCGTCTGCTGGTATGCGTGTGCCGCCTCCATGTAGCGCTCGGCCCGCTCGAAGTGCGAGGCGACCACGCGCCAGTCACCGGGCTCCTCCCGGGTCAGGAGGTCACAGAGACGGCTGTGCACCTTGCGGCGCCAGGAGGGAGGCTGCAGCTCGTAGGCGACCTCGCGCAGCAGCTCGTGCCGAAACTGGTAGCGGTCCACACGACCCGTGACGGCCTCGAGGATCTGGGCATCGAAGAGGTCCTGCAACGTCGCGTCGAGCTGCTCCCCGGTGAGCGTCATCGTCGCGGCGAGCAGCGCGCGGTCGACCTCCGTGCCCGCCGCGGCGGCCGTGGCGGCGACCGGAAGCGAGGTCGGCGTCGCGTAGAGACGGGCCACGAGCGGCTCGTACAGGGCCGCGGGCACCGATCCGGGCACAGGGACCGAGTCGCCGAGCGCCACCGGCCGCGGTGCCGGCCCCGCCCGCACGAGCTCCTCGAGATACAGCGGGATGCCGCCGCTGCGCGCCGCCAGCGCGAGGCGATCCTCGTTGCTCGCTCCCTCCTGGAGCGCGTCGATCAACTCGAGGCGGTCGGACTGGCTCAGCGGCACGAGCTCGATCGTCTCCCAGGGCCCCGCCTCGGGTTCGCGCGAGGTGCCGACGACGAGCACGCGCTCCGGTTCGGACTCGATCAGCTGGGCCAGCAGCTCACGGGTCGCATCGTCGAACCAGTGCAGGTTCTCGACGACGATGATCGACGGATCCCCGGCGGTGCAGGCGATGATGTAGCCGCGAGCCGCCTCGGCGATCTGTTCCTCGAGCCGTCGACCTTCCGATGCGACCGGGTCGTACCCGGCGCTCGGCGCGATACCCAGCAGCGGCGCCAGCAGCGGCAACGTCTCGGCATGCTCGAGCCCCAGGCTGGTCAGCTCCCGCGCGAGGAGCTCCAGGCGCGCCGCCGGGTCGGCGTCGTCGCCGATTCCGCACCGCCCCTCGATCAGCGTCCGAATCGGGTGAAACCCCGCATCCCGGTGAAAGGGTGAGCCGTGCAGCTCGATCAGGCCCGCACCGCGGGAGCACGACTCGTCCACGAACGCTGCAACCAGACGAGACTTGCCGATGCCCGCGTCCCCGCTGACGAGCACCCCCGTCCCGCGGCCGGGCGCGCCGGCCGCCGCACGCTCCCAGGCGCCCCGGAGATGCTCCAGCTCGCCCTCACGGTCGACGAGGTCGGTCAGCCAAGAGCGCTGCATGGGGACGCGGCGCTCGCCCAGGATTCGAAACGGCTGGAGCGGGTCGGCCACCCCTTTGACCATCTGGGGATCCCCGGGCTCGATCTCGAAGCGGTCCTCGATCAGGGCACGCACCTCGTCCGAGACGACGACGGTTCCCGGCGCGGCGATCGCCTGCAGGCGCGCACCGACGTTGGTGGCCAGCCCGTAGACGTCGTCCTCGTTGAAGTCGACGTAGAGCGGACCGTTGTGAACGGCGACACGAACGTCGAGCGGCTGGTCGGCGAACCCGTCGCGCGCGGACAGGTTGCGCACCGCCCGGACGAGTCCGAGCGCCGCGCGGACGGCACGCTCGGCGTCGTTCTCGTGTGCGACAGGGAAGCCGAAGGTCGCCAGGATCCCGTCGCCCTGGATCTGGACGATGTGGCCCTCGAACTGGGACTCGATCACCTCGCGGCAGGCCGAGCGGTAGCCCCGCATCAGCTCGCGATACGCCTCGGGCTCCCAACGCCCCGAGAGCTCGGTGGACCCGACGACATCGCAGAACATGATCGTGAGCCGGCGCAGCTCACCCACACGGGCGCTGAGCTCGTCGCCTTCCCCCCGGTCCTGCTCGCTCATGGAACGGTGATCCAGGCGGCCACCGGGCTGACGCCCGAGTCCGTGGATGCTTCAACTGTCCCGTAGTAGGTGCCGCCGTCGACGCCGGCCGTCGCGACGGAGAGGGTGAATTCGGTTTCGGTCGCGGTCAGCTGAGCCGGCCGGATGGTGACGGCCGCTGCAGGTATTTCCTCGAGTCCCTGGCCCTTGACCAGCGGGCCGGCGAGTGCCAGCGAGGCCCCGGCCGGGGCATGGAAGGGCTGAGACTCTTCGGTGCTCACGTCGGGTTCGAAACCGGTCAGCGTGGTGAAGGCTTCGAGCCACTCCGCCATCATCAGGAACCCGCCTTCGGTGGCGAGCGTCGCGCAGGCGGTCAGGTCTTCGGCCGCGGTGGCGGCCGTGTATCCAGGCGCGTCGATCTTGGCGGCGACTTCGGAGGCGTAGGCGCTCCAGCGTTCGAGCAGAGAGGATGTGAGAGTCGCGTAGCTCTGCATCACTTCGCCGACGCGGGTTTCCATCGCTCAACCCTCCGATCGTTTTCGTGTACGCCTGCCGACCGACTGGCCACTGGCGCCCTGGGCGACGCGCTGGACGGCCGTCGCGGTTTCGTTCAGCAACCCGGTCCACATCCCTGCCATGTCCTGCATGAGTTCGATGCAATCGTGGGATTCACCGGATGGCGAGCCGGTCCTCGGGCGGCGGTCGCTTCGGGGAACCGTTCCCGGAGCCGGCGCGGTCGGCTGATCGCCCGGGAACGTGGTGCCCGCGTTTGGGTCCGTCGCGTGCGAAGCCGTGCAGTAGAGCAGGTCGCCGACCACGTCGGCGTAGCCCAGCGCGCACATGATGATCGCGAGCGCCTGCGAGCTGAACAGATGGCTGAACTGGATCCGCTTGGTGGTCGTGATCAGCAGCCGCTTCGGTCCGGGGCCGAGCCTGGACACGACGAGCGTGCCTTCGTCGACACGAATCAGGTCGCCCGGCAGCGGACGATCTTCGGCGAGCTGATAGTTCGTGATAGCCGCTTCGGCGCTGGCCTGGTTGGCTCCCTGGGGAAGCCATACGAAGTTGAAGTCGAGTTCCGTTTCCGCCCAGAAGGCGGCTCTGGCCTTATCGGGGCAGTCGCTGCTGACGACCTCGCGGTAGCGTTCCACGCCGGGCAGCCGGGCGGGGCCAAGCTGGGTCATGGCGCACCAGAAGTAGGGCATGCAGGTCCGCCAGTTGACCGGCTCGATGAACCTGGTCGCCGCTTCGAATTCGATTTCTTCTGTCACGAATTCCGTCTTGAGCGCCGCGACCGGGCCCGCCACGCCCGGGACGCTCACCAGCCGGCCCGAGCACGGGCGCGGACGCATGCCGGTCGTGTCCGAGATCAGCCCCTGGGAGGCAGCAGTCGCGATCACGTAGTTCCACCACGCGCTGAGTTCCTGTGAGCCGGTGCCGACGAGGCTCGGCAGCGACTCTTCGCCGACAAGGAGTTCCAGCAATGACCGCGCATCTCTTTCCGAGGCGACCAGCGAGCCGGCGCGCAGGGCCGCCACCGCCTGCGAGCCCAGTTCGCTGCTCGGGTCGCGCATCTCAGGGAAGGCCCGCGCCGCCAAGGCGATCGCGAACATCCGGCGCGGCCGCATGCGACCGTTCGGGGGCAGCTCCGCGAGGTCCCCCAGTGCCTCCTGCAAGGGCGGAAACATCGTTTCGCGATGCTCCGCCGCTTCCGGTCGTTCCCGCTTCAGCCACCCTTCGAATTCGTCATACCACTGCAGTTCGGGGTCGCGGTAGAGCGGGAGCAGTCGCGCCACCTGGGCGCGCGCTTCGGGTTCGGTCTGCACGACTCTGTCAACAGCTCCGTAGATCCCGACGAGTCCGTCTATCTCAGTCATGCGTGCCCCCGGTTGGTACGCGTACTCTACTCCTGGCGAGCGTTACCAGAAAGGGGCGGTGCGGGTTCAATGGGCGATACCGAGCCGGACGGAGACGGTGCCCGCAGACGGGCGAACCCGATATTCGATCCCGTCGCGGGCATGCGTGCGATGGCCGATATCCAGGCCGACGGGTTGCGCGCGGCGAGCGAGCTGCTGGAGCGCGTGCTGGATCCCGCCCGCGAGGCGCCGGGGCCGAGCCCGGGGCCACCGGAGTACGACTATCAGCAGCTGCTCGGCGCGTGGGCGGAGCTGCTGCAGCGAGTTGCCGCCGGGCTGGCGCGACCGGTAGACCCGGGGACTGTCACTGCACCGGTCGACGCCAGCGGCGTCGGCCCGCCGGTGCGACTCGCGCTGGAGGAGTCCGAGGGCTCCGACGGCGCGGCTGCCGAGGTCTGGCTTCACAACGGAACGACCTCCGCCGTAGGCCCGATGTCGCTCCGATGCGGACCACTCACGGCCTCTGACGGCACGCCGCTCGCAGGCGCCGACGTGCGCTTCGAGCCGGGCGAGGTCGAGCTGCTCCCGCCCCGATCCAGTCGTGGCGTCGTCGTGTCGCTTCGCGTCGGCGGTGATCCGCCGCGCCCCGGTGTCTACCGCGGCACGATCCAGGCGGACGGGGCACCCAAGCTGTGGCTGCCGATCGAGGTGTCGATCCAACCATGTTGACCACTGACAGCGCCCATCTCGTCGAGGCGTACTCGGATGACGTCGGACGCCTCGTTCGTCGCTCAATGCTGGACGCGATCCCCGACGGCGAGCCGCACCGTTGGCTGTACCGCGTTGCGCGTATCTACCCGAGCCGCCCGGGCAAGACGCTGCGACCGGCGCTGTGCGTCGCGACCAGCCGTGCATTCGGGGGGAGCGACGGTGAGATCCTCCCCGTCGCGGTGGCGATCGAGCTGCTGCACAACGCCTTCCTCGTCCACGACGACATCGAGGATGGAAGCTTGTACCGACGCAACCGCGCGACGCTCTATATCGAGGAGGGCGTCCCGATCGCGGTCAACGTCGGCGATGCGATGAATGCCATCAGCATTGGCTCGCTAACCGAGAACATCCCGGTCCTGGGTGCTGAG
>JBKQOO010000074.1:0-9989 GCA_052145475.1 Solirubrobacteraceae bacterium | reverse complement strand
CGACGAGGCGGTGGCCGAGCAGTGGCCGGGCCGCTACGACGAGCAGCTCGAGTTCGACGCCGCGCTGGTGGCGGTGAACGCCGCCAGCGAGCGCGGCGTGCAGACGATCGTCGACCCGACCGCGATGTTCGGCGGGCGCGACGTGCGTTTCATGAAGCAGGTGGCCGAGCAGACCGGTGTGAGGATCGTCGCGTGCACGGGCATCTACAGCTATGACTATCTCCCCCACTACTTCGAGAACCGCGACGTCGACGTGATGGCCGGCCACTTCGTCGAGGACATCGAAGTGGGGATCCAGGGCACCGAGATCAGGGCCGCGTTCCTGAAGTGCGCCGCCGACGCCGCCGGGGTCACCGAGAACGTCGAGAAGATCCATCGCGCCGTGGCACGGGCCAGCCTGAAGACGGGCGCGCCGATCATGGCGCATTCGATGCCGGCCGTGGCGACCGGGCCTCGGCAGGTCGAGATCTTCGAGGAGGAAGGGGTCGACCTGTCACGCGTGCAGATCGCCCACTGCGGGGACAGCGAGGATCTCGACTACATCGAGGGCCTGCTGGCGAAGGGCGTCTACGCCGGACTGGACCGCTACGGGCTGGAGATGTACCTGCCGATCGACAGGCGCAACGCGACCGCGGCCGAGCTGCTGCGTCGCGGCCACGCCGAGCGCCTGACGATCTCGCAGGACTTCTGCGCGAGCATCGACTGGTTCCCGCCCGAGGCGGCCGAGGCGTTCGAGGCCGAGGGCGCGATCCGCAACTGGTCGATGACGCTGGTCTTCGAAGAGGTCGTGCCGGCGCTGCGCGAGCTGGGCGTGATGGACGACGCGACCTTCCAGACGATCTTCCGCGAGAACCCCCGACGCTGGCTGGCCGGCTGAGCGCCGGCCCGACCGGTCAAGCCGGCGCGACGAGCAGCTGCGGTCCCTCCTCGACGCCGATCACGCCGTTGACAGCCGGGTTGGCGGGCCGCGCCGAGAGGCGCTGTTCGGGCAGCGCCCCGCACAGGGCCAGCGCTTCCGAGGCGTCCAGCGCGGGATCCAGCCATGCCCGCTGCGCGTCGTCATCGGCCAGGATCACGGGCATGCGGTCGTGGATCGCGGCGGCGGTACGGTTCGGGCTCGCGTCGCACGTCAGCATGGAGATGCTGTGCACCCACTCGCCGTCGACGTGCGCGGGGGTCCACAGCGCGGCGAAGGCGAACGGGACCCCGCCGTCGACCTGGAAGTAGAAGGGCTGACGGGGCTGGGAGCGATGCTCGGGTTTCAGCCACTCGAAGTAGCCGTCGGCGAGCTGGAGCGCGCGGCGTTCGCCCCTCGGCACGAGCCGGCGGAAGGCCGGCTTCTCGGTGACCGTCTCGATCCGCGCGTTGATCATCTTGGCCGCGCCCTTCAGGTCGGTCGCCCAGGAGGGGATCAGCCCCCAGCGCAGCAGCCGTGCCTCGGGCGTGCCGTGCGGGGCGACGATCGCCAGCACCTCTTCGGTCGGAGCGATGTTGAAGCGCCCGGTGCCCTCGGTGCCGAGGATCGGGACGTGGAAGCGATCGTTCAGTTCTTCCGGCCCGGCAGTGTTGGTGTAGCGCCCGCACATGACACGAGCATAGATCGGGCTACAGGGTCGCCCTGATCGCCTCGAGCATCGTCGGCTCGGCTGGCAGGTCGGCCAGCGACGCCGCCACCTCTGCGGCCTGCTCGATCGTCGCGGTTCCGGTCTCGGTCGCCCACCGCGCCAGCCAGCGCAGCGCGTAGGCGTCGTACTCGCCCGGGCTGGCCGCAGCGATCAGCGGCAGGAAGCGCACCGCCGTGGCCAGCTCGATCGGCGCGCCCCGTTCGATCCGGACTTCCTCGGCAAGCGCCACGGCATAGCGCAGCTCGCCCCGCTCGAGCGCCTGCTCGAGCTCGGCAGCTGGTCTCCACGGCCTCGGTCCCATGCGAACACATGTTCGCATGGAGGTCAAGCCGGCACGGCTCACGGGCGATCAGGGCGGGCGCGTCGCCCTTGCGCCGGCCAGACGTCCTCGAGCCGGCACGCGCCTCCCCGGCGCTGGCCGAACGTCCTATTGCGCTGCCAGCCACGGCGGCTACCGTTCGTGACCGTGCTCACCAGCAACAGGGGGTTGAGGATGTCAGTGACATCGAGGGCCGTGCGAGCGATCGCCGCGGTGACGTTGACAGCCGCGGCCGGCCTCGCGCCGGCAGCCGAGGCCCAGGCCGAAGGGAACTTCGTGATCGGCAACCAGAGCGCGATCGTCGGGGCGCCTGTGACCTTCTGGGGCGCGCAGTGGTGGAAGCTCAACTCGCTCAGCGGCGGGTCCGCGCCACCGGCCTTCAAGGGTTTCGCCGACACGGTTCTGCCGCCGACCTGCGGCGGCGTCTGGTCCACCGACCCCGGCGACAGCTCCGATCCGCCGGCCGGGCCGCTCCCGCCGATGATCGAAGCGATCGTGTCGAGCTCGATCGTCAAGTCGGGACGCACGATCTCAGGTGACACCTCCGAGGTCGTGCTGGTCGCGACGAACCCCGGTTACGAGCCCGACCCTGGCCATGCGGGGACTGGAACGGTGCTCGCGGTCGTCTGTGGCGGAGAAGAAGGAAAAGGGTCGGCCGGCTAGGCCCGCTCCGCCGCTGGGGGGCCACTAGAGCCTTGCTCCGCCCGGAGCCGGTAGAGCACGTGCGGGCCGAGCCGATGTCCGTCTCCCAGCAGCGGATGCACGAAGTCGCCGGCCCGGTCGCGGCGCATGCCCAAGCGTTCCATGACGCGCCGCGAGCGCAGGTTGGCGACGGCCGTGTAGGCCACGATCTGCGCGAGGGCCAGCCGGGCGAAGCCGTCCTCGAGCGCCGCTCCGGCGGCCTCGGTGGCAAGACCGCGACCCCACTGCGCCCGGGCCAGGCGCCAGCCGACCTCGACGGCCGGCGCGAACGGCAGCTCGCCCTCGACTCGCGTCAGGCCCACGAACCCGGCGAAGCGCGGGCCACCCCTGACCTCGACGGCCCACAGCCCGAATCCCTCGCGCTCGAACTCCGCCTCGATGCGGGCGATGGCCCGGCCGCTGTCCCGGCGGGAGAGGGTCGCCGGGAAGTGCTCCATGACCGCCGGATCGGCGTTCATCGCGGCGAACGGGTCGAGGTCGGCCGGCTGCCAGCGGCGCAGCAGCAGGCGCTCGGTTTCGAGCCCCGGGCCCTCCCCCATCGCGCAGCGCCGGGTCAGCCGTCGAGCTTGACCGGAAGCGTCTTGAGCTGGTTGATGAACGGCGATTCGACGTGCAGCGGCTGCCCGTCCAGCGCGATCTTCGGGTAGCGCTTCAGCGTCTCCTCGATCAGGATCCGCAGCTCCAGGCGAGCCAGCGCGGTGCCCAGGCAGAAGTGCCGGCCGCCCGCCCCGAAGGCCTGGTGGTCTGCTTCCCGGCGCAGGTCGAAGCGGTCCGGATCCTCGTAGCGAGCCTCGTCGCGGTTGGAGGAGACGTACCACATCACCACCTTCTCGCCCTTCTTGATCGGCTGCCCGTTCAGCTCGGTGTCGGTCGTCGCGGTGCGGCGGAAGTGCGCGAAGGCGGGGAACATCCGCAGCGACTCCTCGACCGCCGCCGAGACCCGCGAGGGATCGTCCAGCAGCAGCCGCATCTGCTCGGGGTCTTCCATCAGCGCGCGCATACCGCTGCAGAAGGTCGCCTTGGTGCTGTCGTTGCCAGCAGCCATCAGCAGGAAGAAGCCCATCACGATCTCGTGTTCCTCGAGCCGCTCGCCGTCGACCTCGGCGTGGACCAGCACGCTCGTGAGGTCGTCGGTGGGGTTCTCACGGCGTTCGGCGATCAGGTTGCCGCAGCGCGTGAAGATCTCCGGCACGAGCTTGCCCATGATCGCTTCGATCCCGTCGGGGTTGAGGTCCTCGTCCCCGCCGCCCAGGACCGAGTTCATCAGCTCCGCCCACACCGCGTCGTCCTCGGGCGGGATCCCCATGAAGCTGCCGATCACCCGAGCGACCACCGGCTGGGCCACGTCGTTGACGAGGTCACACCTGTCACGCCCGTCCAGGCGGTCCAGCACGTCGATCGCGATCGCCCGGATCGCGTCTTCGTGGTCGGCGATCCGGCGCGGCGTGAAGCCGGTCTGGAACAGCGCCTTGACGCGGTCGTGCTTGGGCGGGTCCATGCCGATGAACATCGCCCGGGTCAGCTCGAGGGGCAGGACGCCAGCGGCGGTTATGCCCCCGAGTTCAGAGGAGTAGGTCTGCCAGTCGCGGCTGACCGTGTGGACGTCCTCGGCGGTGGTCACGGACCAGAAGCCGGCCTCGTTGGGGAACTCGGGCAGGTGCTCGGTCCAGTGGACGGGGCACTGGCCGCGCATGCGGCCGAAGATCTCGTACGGGGGCCCGTCCTTCCAGAGCTCCTCGTCGACGATTTCGACGCTGCGGATGTCGCCCTCGACCGTGGCCATCGGGACCTCCCTGATCGTTTCCGGGGTGCGGAACCGATGTTACTGGCTGTCCGGCCAGTCGGCGCGGCGGGTGACTCTCAGCTCGGCGATGTCCAGCGCGCCGACGGACAGGCTGCCGACCCGCAGCGACTCGACCTCGGCCGGACCGCTCCTGGCGCGGGCGACCGTCACGCCGCCGATCGCGAGTCGCCCGATCGCGAGTCGCCCGATCGCCATGACGCCCACGGCGACGGCACCGCCGGCCAGCGCGCCCGCGGCGAACGCGCCGAGGCCAGCGGCTCCGACGACTCCCGCCCGGGCGCGGACGGGCCGGGACTCAGCGCGCGCCATCTGACGCTCGCGATGTGCGCTCGCCCGCTGCCAGCGCGCGCCCGGCGAACGTCAGCATCGCGGTGAGGTGCGCCTGCACGGTTTCCAGGTTGTGTTCGCCCGGGTAGATGGCGCTCGTCGCAGAGGCGCCCTCGGCCCGCAGCTGCGCGGCGAACGGGGCGTCCTCGGCCGGATTGGCGATCTTGTCGGATTCCCCGCCGTAGAGGAAAGCCTGCAGCCCGAGCTTGGAGATCGGGCCGCGATCGAGGCGCAGCTGGTCTTCCAGGCCGTTGAAGAAGCCGAGCCAGCTCTCCACGACCCCGAAGCGGTAGGGGTTGTTGAGCGTCAGCTCCATCGCGCCGTAGCCCCCCATCGACAGTCCCGCGATCGCGCGGCCCTCACGGCCGGCGACGGTCGGCAGCATGCCGTCGACGATTTCCTGGACTTCCAGCACGTAGCTTTCGTAGTGCAGGTCGCCCAGGTTGCGCCAGTTGTTCGCGCCCGGCCCGCCCTGGATCATCACCGCGATCAGTGGCGGGATCGCATGACCGGCGATCAGCCTGTCCAGTTCGCCCTGAAGGCCGATCTGCAGGAACGCCGTTGCCGATTGGCTGTTGCCGTGGAGCAGGTAGAGCACCGGGTAACGCGTGCGCGAGCCGGCCGCCACCCTGCTGTATCCCGGCGGCAGGTAGAGGTAGAAGGACCCGCCATTGCCCAGCGCCACCGAGCGGTAGGACGCCTTTTCGATCGTGCTCCCGGCGCTGTCCACGCCGATCCGGTGCAGGCTGGGAGTGGCGAGCAGCCCAGGCTCGAGTTTGGGCGCCGCGGCGCGCGCCGCGACGAGGGGCGCCGGCCGCGCCGCGAGCCCGAGCTGGCGCTGAAATGCGAGCGCGGTGCAGACGGCCGCCAGCGCGCTCAGCAGCACGCCGATCAGCAACCTCCGCGCCCGCTGCCAGCGGGCCGGCAGCGGCGGAGCCGAGGCGGGCGCGGGACGGGCCGGCGGGTACGCGGGAACCCATGAGGGCGGCAGCACCTCGGCGGTGGCGACCCGCTGTCCGGGCCAGGACCACTCGCCGAGGCTGTCCATCCACACCTGGGTACGCGGGGATTTCACGCCGGGGGACATTCACGGGATTGAACGGACCGTCAGCCGGAAACCCAACCCCTGCATGAAGGCGCCCAGCCGGTCAGTCGGTACTCCAGACCTGGCCCACGCCGCCGAAGCCCAGCGCGCGCTTGGTCGCTTCGGTGAGGTCGAATTCCCGCCCGGCGACATACGGGCCCCGGTCGACGACGGGAACGCGGATCGTGTGCCCGCCGTAACGAAGCGTGACCAGCGTGCCACAGGGCAGCGTCTTGTTGGCGACGCCCAGCGTCGAGCTGGTCAGCTGCCCGCCGCAGGCCATGCCGCCGCCGCCGCCGTACCACGACGCCACGGCCAGGCGGTACACGTTCAGGCGGCCCAGGCGCCTGTGCGAGGAGCGGGCCGTCGCGTCGCCCTGGAAGTGCAGGCGCAGGAACCGGCTGCCCAGCCGGCGCGGCGTGAAGGTGAGCCGGAAGCGGCCGCGCGTGGCGGTGTGCGCGAGCGCGAGCGTCTTCCAGCCGTGGCGGACCAGCGTCTGCAGCGTGACGACGCGCCCGGGCCGGCCGGGACGATGGCCTTCCAGCAGCGTGCCGGTGATCGAGGCGCTTCGATTCTCGAGCACGTTCAGATGCTCGCTGCGAACCTTCAGTGAAGTTGCGAGCGGCGTTGTGATCGACACCGGCGCCGCAGAGACGACGCCTACCGGCGCCAGCGCGGGCGCAGGCTGAACGGGCGTCGCAGAGACGTACATTTAGCTTGAGACCTCCTTGTAGGTCTGCCTACGGGGTTAGCTGTCGGGCTCATTCCCGACCTGCACACGCGAACGGGACGCGTGTCGGCCGGGCATTACCGCCGCAGAGGCAGCGGATTCGCCCCATCCGGTTCCGCACGATGCGGACCCGGCAGTGGTTCCCCCGTTCGCTCCCATCCACGGGAGCGACTCGGCAAGTCGAACAGTTGTTCGAGAATGGTAGGACGCCCAAACCACCCGATCTGTGAGTGCCGTCACACAACGGGCGAGCGGCAGACGCCGCGAAATCCCAGATTTGCAGGGATTTCTTCAACCCGGGTGGAGCCCGGACCGACCGTGCAACGGAGCGAGTGCCGCCTGGCTCAACCGTGCGACCCATCGGCCCCGCCGGCGAGCGCGAGGCAGCGCCGTTGCCTCGCCGGCGGACGGTCCCGGAGCGCGTTGACGGCGCACGGGCCGATCAGCGACAATCGGAGAGATGGCCAATCCCGACCGCCTGACAGCGCTCGACTCGACGTTCCTGCACCTCGAGGACCATTCGACCGCCCACATGCATGTCGCCTCGGTGATGATCTTCGCCGGTACCGCGCCGACCCACGACGAACTGGTCGAGCACGTGATGACCCGTCTGCACCTGGTGCCCCGCTACAGGCAGCGCCTCGCCCACGTCCCCTTGGGACAGGGGCGGCCGGTGTGGACGGACGACCCGCACTTCAACCCGCGCTACCACATCCGCCACACCGCGCTGCCCAAGCCGGCCGACGACGCCGCGCTGAAGCGCCTCGCAGGACGCCTGTTCTCGCAGCGGCTCGATCGCTCCAAGCCGCTGTGGGAGATCTGGTTGGTGCAGAGCATGTCGGGCGGGCGATTCGCCCTGATCGCGAAGACCCATCACGCTCTGGTCGACGGGATCTCGGGCGTTGACATCACGACCGTGCTGTTCGACACCGCCCGCGAACCGGCCGCACCGACGGCGCCACCGACCGCGTGGAGCGCCAAGCCGCTGCCAGGGCGGGCCAAGCTGCTGGGGGAGGCGCTGATCGAGCGCTCGACGGTGCCGAACGAGATGCTGCGCGGCGCCCGCGCGCTGCTCAGGGCTCCCCGCCGGGCGGTCTCGCAGGCCAGGGAAGGCCTGGCCAGCGTCGGCGCGACGACGCTCGCCGGCATCAGTGCCCCGGCACCGCCGAGCCCCTTCAACGTCGACATCGGCCCGCATCGGCGCTACACGTTCCTCGACGCCGACCTGGCGCGCTTCAAGGCCGTCAAGGACTCGCTGGGCGGCACGCTGAACGACGTCGTGCTCGCCTCGGTCAGCCTCGCCCTCGGTCGCTACCTGCGCCGCGAGGGGATCGACACCGAGGGCCTGGTGCTGAAGGCGATGGTGCCGGTCTCGGTGCGGGCCAAGGAGCAGCGTGGCGAGCTGGGCAACCAGGTCGCCGCGATGTGGGCGCCGCTGCCGGTCGGCGTCGAGAGCCCGGCCGAGAACCTGCAGAAGATCGCCGCCTCGATGGAGGATCTGAAGAAATCCGGCCAGGCCGTGGGCGCCCAGGTGCTGACGAACCTGGCCGGCTTCGCGCCGCCCACGATCCTCAGCCAGGCGGCGCGCCTGCAGGCCCGCCAGCAGTACTTCAACCTGGTGGTGACGAATGTGCCGGGGCCGCAGTTCCCGCTCTACCTGCTGGGCCGGGAACTGCGCAACCTGTACCCCGTCGTGCCGCTCGCGGCGCGCCAGGCCCTGGGGATCGCGGTGATGAGCTACAACGGCCATCTCGGCTTCGGACTGCTCGGCGACTACGACGCGCTGCCCGGGCTCGACGCGATCGCGGAGGACCTGAAGTGGGCGGCCGCCTCGCTGTACCGCGCTGCCGGCCTGAGCCCCACCGGGACGCGGTCGAAGCGCAAAGCCGCTGCGGCCAAGCGCGCATCGGGCACGGAGCGCGGGGCCGGTGCTCGCGGGTCCTCCCGCAAGCCCGCCAGCGCCGGCTGAGTTGCGCCTGGCCCTCTGCCAGATCAACCCCACCGTCGGCGACATCGCGGGCAACGCCGAGCGCATCGCGCGAGGCATGCGCGAAGCCCGCGGAGCCGGCGCCGAGCTGGTGCTCTTTCCCGAGATGGCCCTCACCGGCTACCCGCCCGAGGACCTGCTGCTGAAGGAGCACTTCCTCGGCGATGCGGCCCGCGCCCTGCAGGAGCTGGCCGAGGGCACGGACGGGATCGCCGCAGTCGTCGGCTTCCCCGAGCGCGCCGAGGACGCCTACAACGCCGCCGCGCTGCTCGCGGACGGGCGGGTGCACGGGGTGTACCGCAAGGTCTACCTGCCCAACTACGGAGTCTTCGACGAGCAGCGCTACTTTCAGGCGGGCAGGAGCGGAGCGGTGGTGGAGCTGGACGGGCGCAGCATCGGCCTGACGGTCTGCGAGGACATCTGGGAGCCCGGTCCACCGGCCAGTGAAGAGGCACTGGCGGGAGCCACGCTGATCGTCAACATCTCGGCCTCGCCCTACCACGCGGGCAAGGGCCTGGAGCGCGAGCAGATGCTCGCCCAACGAGCGCGGGACAACCTCGCAGTGGTCGCCTTCTGCGGCCTGGTCGGCGGCCAGGACGAGCTGGTCTTCGACGGGCAGTCCTGCGTGATCGACCACACCGGCACGACGATCGCGCGCGCCGCCCAGTTCCGCGAGGAGCTGTTGCTCTGCGACGTCGACCTCGCCGCGGCCGCGGCGGCTCGGCTGCGCGACGCCAGCCACCGCCCCGCGGCGCGACGCAGGAGCGAGCCCGTCGCGGTGCTGCCCGCGCTGCCCGCGCCCGGCAAACGCCCCCCCGGGGCTCCGGCCGAGCTCCCCCGGAGGCTCGCCGAGCCGCTCGCGCCGGTCGAGGCCGAGGTCTACGCCGCGCTGACCCTGGGCCTGCACGACTACGTCGAGAAGAACGGCTTCGAGCACGTCGTGCTGGGCCTCTCCGGCGGGATCGACTCCGCGCTCGTCGCGGCCGTTGCCGCCGACGCGCTGGGACCGGGCCGGGTGAGCGCGACGATCATGCCCTCGCCCTACTCCTCGCAGTCGACCCAGCAGGACGCCAGGGACCTCGCCGCAGCGCTCGGCGTGAACGCCGTCGAGCTGCCGATCGCGGAGGCGATGGCCGCCTACGAGGCGACCCTCGACGGGACTTTCGCCGGCCGCCCGCCGGACCTGACCGAGGAGAACCTGCAGGCCAGGATCCGCGGGAACCTGCTGATGGCGCTGTCCAACAAGTTCGGCTGGCTGGTGCTGACGACGGGCAACAAGTCGGAGATGTCGGTGGGCTACAGCACGCTCTACTGCGATCTCGCGGGTGGCTTCGCCGTCATCAAGGACGTCCCCAAGACGCTCGTGTATCGCCTGTGCTGGTGGCGCAACTCGCCCGCGGGCGCCGGCGCG
>JBKQOO010000073.1:0-25341 GCA_052145475.1 Solirubrobacteraceae bacterium | reverse complement strand
CCCGAACGCCAGGTAGGCGTATGGCGAGCCGAGATCGAAGTACAGGATCGGAGACGGCGCGCTCACGATCTGTCCGCCTCGGTCTCGCCGCACCTGCCCGCGTCGGCCAGGAGGCGCTTCAGACGCTCGACCAGCTCGGCCTGCCCGGCAACCAGGCGCCGCCCGGCGCACCGAGGGTCGCACCAGTCGAAGCGGTCCAGCTCGGCGAACTCCTCCCTGCGGCCCGAGCGGGGTGGCCACTCGAGCTCGAAGGTGCCGCTGCGCAGGCGCGCGGGATCGAGCTCGGCCTCGAGCGCCCACGCGGTGACGCGCTTGCCGCCGGCCTGGCGGATCTCGCCGAGCGCCAGCAGCGGCCCTTCAGGCGGCGGCGATCCGGTCTCCTCCTCGAACTCGCGCCGTGCCGCCGCCAGCGGATCCTCGCCCTGATCTCGCTCGCCCTTGATGATCGACCATGCTCGATCGTCCTTGCTCGCCCAGACCGGCCCGCCCATGTGACCGATCAGGACCTCGAGCTCCCCGCCCCGCAGCCGGTAGGGGATCAGTCCCGCGCTGTCCTTGCTCACGTCAGCCAGGATATGCTGCCGGGATGAGCGGGTCCCGGGGGGAATCGGGATGGGAGCGTCTCTTCTGGCTGGTCTTCGATCAGACGTCGAACCCGGTCGCACTTCTCGATGACGAACGCCACATCGTCGACCTCAACGCGGCGGCCGCCGAGCTGCTGGGAGCCCCGCGCGAAGAGCTGATCGGCCGCTCGCTCGCGGACAGCGTCAAGCCGGAGGAACGGGCGCGCTCCGCCGAGGAGTGGCAGGCGTTCCTGCGCACCGGCGAATACTCGGGCACGCGCGATGTCCTCAGACCGGACGGATCCCTGATGCAGGTCGACTTCGCAGCTCGCCTTGCCGTCGTGGGCGGTCGCCGCATGGCGATCTACGTCGCGACTCCGGCCGGCAAAGCCACGCGTCCGAGGCCCGCGCCGGGGGCCGACCTGCCGCTGACCACGCGCGAGCGTGAAGTCGTCACGCTGATCGCGCTGGGACGCGAGACCGGCGAAATCGCCCGGGAGCTTCACGTCTCCCCCGAGACCGTCCGCACCCACGTCCGCAACGCGATGTCGAAGCTGGACGTTCACACGCGCGCGCAGCTGGTCGCCGTCGTCCTCTGTGCCGAGAAGACGTTGCACTCCGATCACATCGCGGCGTAGCGGAGATCCTCCACGCGGGGGATTGACGCGGATCGGGCGCATCGGGACGATCCGTCGGTGCGCAGCCCCCTGCCAGGCCTGATCCCAGGCCGATCGCGGCTGCATCGCAACGGGCACGAGCTCCTGGACGCGCTGCTCGAACTCGTCGCGATACCCGTGGTGGCGTGCGCGGCAGACGGACGCCTCACCCACGCCAACCGGCACGCCCGCGAGCTGATCGGCGAATGCCGCGGCTTCGGCACCTATCCCGACACCTGGGTCCGGGAACTGCGGCCGCGGACCCCATCCGGGCTGCCGATGCCGCTTGAGGACCTGCCGGCGATCAGGGCGCTGCACGGCGAGATCGTCCGTAGCTTCGACGTGCTCGTCAGCCTGGGCGGCGGCGACGTGCTGCTGGAGACATGTGCCCGCCCGGCGACCGACCGGAGGGGCCGTCCGCGCGGAGCGATCGTGACGCTGCAGGACGTCACCGAGCGGCGCCGGCGCGAGGCGCTTTTGCGGGTCCGCGCCGCGGGGTAGCCGCGGCCCGGGACGTTCAGGTTCGCTCGCTGTCGAGCATCGCCATCTGCGGCGGCGGGTAGCGATCGCCGGCGGCGCCATCCGCGGGCACGGCGCTCTCCAGCTCTCCCAGCTCGGCGGCGCTCAGGTCGAGCTCCAGCGCTCCCAGCGCCTCGCGAAGCTGCTCGCGGGTGCGCGAGCCGACGAGCGCGATGACGTCCTCGCCCCGTGAGAGCACCCAGGCGATCGCCAGCTGCGCGACCGTCGCGTCGTGCCGGGCCGCGACGGAACGGAGCGCGTCGACCAGCGCCAGGTTGGCCGCGCGATTCTCGGCGCTGAAGCGAGGGGCGCGCGCGCGGAAGTCGTTCGGCGCCAGCTCGCGCCCGGCCTCGAAGTGGCCGCTGAGCAGCCCGCGGCTGAGCACGCCGTAGGCGGTCACCGCGATCCCCAACTCGCGGCAGGCCGGCAGGATCGACCGCTCGATCGCACGCGAGATCAGCGAGTACTCGATCTGGAGGTCGCAGATGGGATGGACGGCCGCGGCCCGGCGGGTCGTCTCGGGGCCGACCTCGGAGAGTCCGATGTGGCGCACGTAGCCGGCCTGCACGAGATCCGCGATCGCGCCCACGGTCTCCTCGATCGGAACCGCCTGATCCAGTCGGGCAGGGCGGTAGACGTCGACGTAGTCGACGCCGAGGCGGGTCAGCGAGTAGGCCAGCGCGGTCTTGACCGCGGCGGGCCGCGCGTCGTACCCCAGCCACGCCCCGTCAGGGCCGCGCTGGGCGCCGAACTTGACACTGAGCAGGTATCTCTCGCGGGGAACGCCGCGCAGCGCCTCGCCGATCAGCATCTCGTTGTGTCCCATGCCGTAGAAGTCGCCGGTGTCGAGGAGATTGATCCCGGCCTCGAGTGCCAGGGCGATCGTCGCGATGCTCTCGGCGCGATCGGCCGGGCCGTACATGCCCGACATGCCCATGCAGCCCAGGCTCAGAGCTGAGACCTCAGGGCCGCCGGAGCCGAGTCGACGGAGCCTCATCACTCCGCTCCGTCAGTGCGGGATCCGACCTGCAGGCGACGGCGGGACTCGGCGATCTCGCCGACCGCCGCCGACCGCGAGCGCCAGCCCCCGATCTCGACCTCCCTGCCTTCGATCTCCTTGTAGATCGAGAAGAACTGCTCGATCTCCTGACGCAGCAGCAGCGGCAGATCCTCGAGCTGCTCGTGGTGGTTCCAGTAGGGGTCCCGCAGCGGCACGCAGATCACCTTGTCGTCGATGCCCTTCTCGTCGCGCATCTCGAACAGCGCGATCGGCTTCACGGGGATCAGGCAGCCTGGGAACGTCGGCTCGGACAGGCAGACCAGCGCGTCGAGCGGATCGCCGTCCTGACCGAGCGTGCCGCGCAGAAAGCCGTAATCGGCCGGATAGGTCGCCGCGCTGACGAGCAGACGGTCGAACTTCAGCCCGCCCAGCACCGGGTCGTACTCGTACTTGTTGCGCGTCCCCTTCGGGATCTCGACGACGCAGACCAGCGCCGTCTCATCCTCGTCCTGCTGCCTGCCCTGCATCCCGGCACAGTAGCCGCTCCGCGGCCGGGACGGTCTAGGGCGCCAGTGCAGCGCGCAGCGCGCCGCCCATCTCGGCGAGAGCCTCGCGCGGGCCGCTGCCGCCGATCATGATGTGCGTGAAGCCGTGCACGTAGCCGGGGTGGCGCCTTGCCACGGTCCTGACGCCTTCGGTGGCCAGCCGTCCTGCATATGCCTCACCCTCGTCCCGCAGCGGATCGAACCCGGCCGTCACCAGCAGCGTCGGAGGCAGCCCCGCGAGGCTCGGGGCCAGCAGCGGCGAGATGCGCGGATCGCGACGGTCGTGCGCGCCGATGAACTGCTCCTCATACCAATCCATGTTCTCCTTGGTCAGCAGGAACCCCTCGGCGAAGGTCAGCCGCGAGCGCGACACCTCGGCGCAGTCGGTGACCGGGTAGATCAGCAGCTGGAACGCCGGCCGGGGGCCGCCGCCGGCCGCGGCCAGCTGGGCGGTCACGGTCGCCAGGTGGGCACCCGCGCTGTCCCCGGCGACCGCCACCCGGTGCGGGTCCGCACCGAGCGCGGGCGCCCGCTCGACGGAGTCGAGGAAGGCGGCCAGCGCGTCCTCGACCGGCGCCGGGAACGCGTTCTCCGGCGCGAGGCGGTAGGCGACGCTGAGCACGCGGGCGCCAGAGGCCCGAGCGAGCAGCCGGCAGGGCTGATCGTGCGTGTCGAGGTCGCCGACGACCCAGCCACCGCCGTGGTAGTAGACGACCAGCGGGCCCGGTGGCGCGCCGACGGCCTCGTCGGGCACGTACAGGCGAGCCCGCAGCGGGCCGGCCGCGCCGTTGACCGTCAGCTCGCGCGCCTCCGCGACGGGCGGCGGCGCTCCGGCGACGCTGCTTGCCGAGCGCCGCAGCTGGACTCGCGCCTGCGCGGGTGTGAGGGTGCGAAACGGTGGAGGGTGACGGCGCTCGGCAAAGCGCAGCAGGACCTGGGTGTCCAGATCGAGCTCCAGCCCGTCGCGGCGCACCGGCGGACCCGCGATGGCGCGCTTGACCCGGGCCGGCAGGGCCAGGATCGCTCGTCCGGCGCCGCGCTCGAGTCTGGCGCCCAGGGACGAGTCCGCCCCCGGGCTCATCAGATCGGGCTCACTGCAGCTCGATCGCCCGCATCACGTGCTCGTCGGGGAGCTTCTCGATGATCCGCCACAGGATCTCGCGCTCGTCGGCCTGCTCGCGCTGAAGGTCGTTGATCAGCAGCCGCACGGCGCTGTACAAGATCTTCATCTGGGGCGGGCTGAGCGACAGTGTGACCCTGCCACGGTCGTCCGGCCGGGCCTCGAGCTCGGCGAGCACCTCGCGGGCGACACCGCGGATCATTGGCTCGTGCGCCTCGTCGACGATCAGCAGCCGCAAGGCGCTCGCGGCGACCGGTATCTCGTCCGGTTCGAGGTGGAGGTGGTACTCGGGCGGCGTCTCCTCGGCGTCGCTCATCGCTGCGTGTCCCCGAGGATCACTCGATGACCGTGGCGGTTGGCGGCTCGTCGCGTGCGGCGGCCCGCTCGCGCTGCCCTCGTGCGATGCGCCCACCGAGGGCGGCCAGCAGCATGCCGGCGATCGCGGTGACGACGGCAAGCAGCGGCGGGAAGCTGCCCAGCGAGACCTTCGCGTCGGTGCCGCTGATCGCGTGGGTCACGAGCAGGGCGGTGCCGTAGATCGCGCCGCCGACCAGGCCACGGTCTGCGCCGCCCCATCCATCCTGGTGCTCGAAACCGGAGAGCACTGCGCCGAGACCGGCCAGGATCGCGACGACCCAGTAACCCGCCGCCGAGACGCCGACGAGCACCCCGGCAAGGACGCCGACCGCCGCTGGGACCACGCCGCCCAGGATGATCTGGACGGGGCGTGATCGGTCCCTGAAGAGCACAGGTGAAAACATCGGATCCTCTTCTCCCTGAAGATTGCGCCAACCCTACCTAATGGCGGGGCGTCGGCGTCGGGGATCGCCTCTGCAGGTGCGTCGCTTCGGCGTTCCCGGGCTTGCAGAAAGGGGCCGGCCCGGCGGCATCCGGGGGGCTGGTGGGCTGGGCGATCAGCTCGGTGCACGGACGCGGCGTGCCGGCCGCCCCGCAGCGTGCCGGGCCGCCCGGGGTGAGGACAGCGGCAACGGGCACGACGCATCCGACGACGCAGCCGGAGCCCTCGACTGCGCACGGCTCGGTCGGGGCCTTGCGAGCGGTCGGGCCCAACAGCCGCCGCACGCGCGCCAGGGCGGCGGGCGGGAGCCTCGGATGCCCGCCCGGACGAGCCGACGGGAAGACCTGGGCGCCAGCCGCCACGGCGCGCTCCCGCCCGGCCGAGGCGACACCGATGAACACCAGCAGCAGGCCGACGCAGAGGACACAGCAGCAGGCGAGCAACCACCACCGCTTCATGCAGTTGACGATACTCCTGCGGGCGGGAGCGGGACGAGCATTCGCGCCCGGAAAGTCGGGCCGGCTGTCCTAGGCTTGACCATCTCATGAGCCAGCCGCCCCGTCTGTCAGTTCTCGATCAGTCTCCCGTCTCGGAGGGCTCGACCCCGGCCCAGGCGCTGCGCAACACGCTCGACCTGGCGCGTCTGGCCGACGAGCTGGGGTATCACCGCTACTGGGTGGCCGAGCATCATGGCGGGCCGATGCTGGCCGGGCCGAGCCCGGAGGCCCTGGTCGGCCCGATCGCCGCCGCCACCGAGCGGATCCGGGTGGGCAGCGGCGGTGTGATGCTGCCCCACTACAGCCCGCTCAAGGTGGCCGAGACGTTCAGCCTGTTGGCCGGCCTGTTCCCGGGGCGCATCGACCTCGGCCTGGGACGGGCCGCCGGGACGGATCCGATGACCACGTTCGCGCTGCAGCGGGATCGACGCCAGGCGGCCCCCGACGACTTCCCGGAGCAGCTCGTCGAGCTGCTCGGCTACCTCGAGGGCACGCTCCCGCCCGACCATCCCTTCGCGCGTCTGGCGCCGACGCTCCCGGGGCTGCCGGAGCGCCCGGAGCCCTGGCTGTTGGGCTCCTCCCAGCAGAGCGCCGTGTGGGCCGCCGAGCTCGGGCTGCCCTACGCCTTCGCGGACTTCATCAACCCGCGTGGCGCGGAGATCGCGGCCCTCTATAGGGAACGCTTCGCCGAACATGAACACGCCTCGCGAAGCCCCCGCACCGCGGTGGCGGTGTGGGTGATCTGCGCCGACACCGACGAGGAGGCGCGGCGGATCGCGACGAGTGCTCGCATGACGTTCACGCTGCTGCGTCAGGGTCGCCTGATCGCGGTGCCGCCACCAGAGCGTGCGGAGCGGTTCCTCGCCTCCCAGGAGAGTGCCCCGGCGGGCGGAGGTGGCGAGCGTCGCGCCGTGCTGGGAGCGCCGGACACGGTCAAGGCGCAACTGGCCGAGGTCCTCGATTCCTACGGCGCCGAAGAGGCGATCGTCGTCTCGATCACCTACGACCACGAGGCCCGTCGCCGCAGTTACGAGCTGCTTGCGGAGGCGTTCGGCCTGTAGTCCCCGGCCGCGGCGCTACGGCCGACGAGCCAACGGGCGAGCGTCGACCGTGCTGGGGTACGGTGAGAACGTGGTCGGTCCCCCGGCGATACGCCGTGCCGGCGAGCAGGACGTCCCCGCCCTCGCAGCGATGCTGGCCCGTGCCTTCCTGGACGATCCCGTCGCTAGCTGGGCATGGCCTCCCGACGCGCTGCGCCCGGCCGCTCTGGAGCGCTTTCAGGCGACCCGCCTCCGTCAGCTGATCGGACACGAGGAGGTCTGGACGACCGACGATCTGGACTGCGCCGCGTTGTGGGCGCCGCCCGGTCACTGGCACTCGACGATCAGGGAAGTCGCCGCGCTGGTGCCCTGCTTCATGCGGCCGCGGCTGCTGCCCCGCATGCCGCTGGTCGCGGTCGGCTGGGAAAAACTCGAGCGGCGCCATCCCCGCGAGCCGCAGCACTTCTATCTCGCCGTGCTCGGGACCGACCCGCCGGCGCAGGGCCGGGGCCTCGCCTCGGCGGTGCTCCGTGGCGTTCTGGACCAGTGCGATCGCGACGGCGTCGGGGCCTACCTGGAGTCATCCAAGGAGAGCAACATCGCCTTCTACTCGCGCCATGGCTTCCGCGTCACCGAGGAGATCCACCTGCTGCGCGGGCCCTCGATGTGGAAGATGTGGCGCGACCCGCGCCCCTAGTGGGCGGCGATGCCGAGCAGGGCCGGCTCAGGTGGCGGCGGTCACCAGCAGCTCGTGGCCGGCCAGCCGCACACGGTCTCCGGGGTGCAGCTGGCGTCCCCGTCGCGCCTCGGGATGGTCGTTGACGAGCGCGGGCTCGGCGGCCAGCAGCTCCCTCGCCTCGCCGCCGTTGTCGATCAGCCCTGCGAGCTTCAGGAGCTGGCCCAGCCTGATCATCTCGCCCTCGATCGCGATCTCGCGGGTCATCGTCGAAATCTAGCGTCGAGAGGCGAGTTCCCTCTATCAGCTAGTCTCGCGCCATGGGCGAGCGCGGCTCGTACTCTCCGGGAACCTTTTGCTGGGTGGAACTGACGACGCCCGACCAGCCCGGCGCGAAGGCCTTCTACGCGGGGCTGTTCGGCTGGGATGCGGATGACCG
Organism: Solirubrobacteraceae bacterium; assembly: GCA_052145475.1. Classification (GTDB taxonomy): domain Bacteria; phylum Actinomycetota; class Thermoleophilia; order Solirubrobacterales; family Solirubrobacteraceae; genus Palsa-744. The sequence goes on along the minus strand of JBKQOO010000073.1, from coordinate 17,487 downwards.
GCCGGAGGGGGAGGGCCACTACTCGATGCAGCTGCTCGACGGCAGGCGGGTCGCGGCGATCGCAGGCCAGCCCTCCCAGCAGCGCGACGCGGGTGTGCCGCCGATGTGGAACTCCTACGTATCGGTCTCGAGCGCCGACGAGTCCGCCGCGTTGGCGGCCCAGCTGGGAGGGACTCTCCACGCGGGACCGTTCGACGTGATGGAGGCTGGCCGGATGGCCGTGATCGCCGATCCGCAGGGAGCGTTCTTCGAGATCTGGGAGCCGCGGGAGAACTTCGGCGCGGAGCTGGTGAACGCGCCGGGCGCACTGGTGTGGAACGAGCTCTCGACGACCGACGTGCAGGGCGCCAGCGAGTTCTACTCGGGCCTGTTCGGGTGGAGCGTGGCGACGTTCGAGAACAGCCCCGAAGCGTATTTGGGGATCCGCAACGGCGCCGCCAACAACGGCGGCATCCGCGAGCTCAAAGAGCCGGTTCCACCCAACTGGCTCGTCTACTTCGGCGCGGCCGACCTCGACGCGACGCTGGCGAGGGTCGTCGAGCTGGGCGGTGCCCAGATGGTCGGGCCGATCGACATACAGATCGCCAGGATCGCGATCGTGCAGGACCCCGAGGGGGCGGTGTTCGGGCTCTACGCCGGCGAGCTCGAGCCCTAGCGCTATCCGCCGCCGTGCTGAGCGCCGGGCGGGCGCGGCGAGCGTCCCTCCGAGGCCGCCGCGGTCGATGGACCGGCCTTGGCAGGCTCTTCGCCGGGGCCGCTCGTGTCGCGCTCGGCGATGTCCGCTCCCGTCGTGGTCGTCATCACGGCGGCGGCGCCGCCCCCGATCGCGCGCCGGACGAGGCCCGGCGCGAGCACTCGCAGTGCGGCGGCGAGCGCATAGGGGCGCGGCACGTAGCGCTCGGGACGGCGGCCGATGCCGGCCTGGTAGATCGCCTCGGCGGCCTTCTCGGGCGTGGACACGAGCCACCGGGTCAACGGCTTGGCGATCAGCTCGGATTGCGGAAAGCCCTCGGTCGCGATGAAGCCGGGCAGCACGAGGCCGACGTGCACGCCGTGCTCGCGCTCCTCGGCCCACAACGCGTCGGACCAGCCGGCCAGGGCGAACTTCGATGCGCTGTAGGCGCCGGTGCCGCCGCGGGCGACTCGCCCGGCGGTCGAGGCGACGTTGACGATCGCCGAGGGTGCGCTGCTGCGCAGCAGCGGCAGCAGCGCCTCGGTCAGCCGCAGCTGGGCGTCGAAGTTGATCGCCATGGTGCGGCGCACGTTCTCGTAGCCGCCCTCTGCGAAGGGCGCGCGCCATGCCGCCCCGGCGTTGTTGACGAGCAGGTCCAGCCGGCCGTGGCGCTCGGTCACATGCTCGAGGACTCGTCGAGGGGCGCCCCTGTCCAGCAGGTCGACGGCGACCCAGCTGGTCCGCTCCCGGCCCAGCTCGGAGGCCAGCTCGGCGAGCCGCTGCTCGCGACGCGCGAGGAGCACGAGCGATGATCCCGGCTCGCGCGCCAGCCGGCGCGCCGTCGCCTCGCCGATCCCGCTCGAGGCTCCGGTGATGAGGATCACGGGTCCCTGAGGCTGCGTGTGGGTGTGGTCTGTCATCCGCTCCTCGCTTCGACCGCGACCGCGCTCCCGGACGGACGCCTGCGGTTAGCCTTTCAGATCCCCGACCGATGAGCGCCCTGGAAGAGACACCGGAGGACCGGCTGACATCGCCCCGAAAGCGCGAGGCGCTGGAGCTGTTCAGCGGGCTGCCCCGGCGCTACGACGAGCTCTCGGCGGCGCTGAGCTTCTGGCAGGACCCGCGCTGGCGGCGTGCGCTGGTCGACGAGCTGGCGCCGCGGGACGGGCAGCGCATCCTGGACGTCGCCACGGGTACCGGGATGGTCGCGGGCGAGCTGCTGCGGCGTGCCGACTGTCGCGTCGTCGGCATAGATCAGAGCCCGCAGATGCTGGCGCGTGCGCGCGCCCGCTTCGCGGGGCGCCCGGCCGGGCAGATCGAGCTGTTGGAGGGGCAGGCCGAGGCGCTTCCCTTTGCCGACGCGAGCTTCGACGGACTCAGCTTCACCTATCTCCTGCGCTATGTCGAGGACCCCGCGGCGACGCTGGCAGAGCTCGCCCGAGTCGTGCGACCGGGTGGCCGGATCGCCTCGCTCGAGTTCGGCGTGCCGCCGCTGGCCTCGGCGCGGGCGGCGTGGCGGCTCTACACGGCGATCGGGCTTCCCGTGCTGGGACGGCTGGCCTCGCCGGAGTGGGCGCGGGTCGGTCGCTTCCTCGGTCCGAGCATCCGCGGCTTCTACGCCCGCCACCCGCTGGAGCGGATCGTCGGTTACTGGGAGCAGGCCGGACTGCGCGACGTGCGGGTGCGGCGTATGAGCCTGGGCGGGGGCGTCGTGATGTCGGCGAGCAGGCGGGGCTGAGGCGATGGCGGCCCCGCCGCGGCCGGCCTTCTACGCGCTGGGCCGGGGCCGCCTTCGCGAAGCCGTGACGCTGCTGCATCCGCCCTACACGGCCTGGCATCTGAGCTACTTCGCGCTCGGCGCGGCAGTCGCCCCGCACGTGTACGTCGACCGTCTGCTCTGGGGGCTCGTGGCGTTCGGGCTCGCGGTGGGGGTCTCGGCGCACGCGCTCGACGAGATGCACGGCCACCCGCTGGGCACGCGCTTCAGCGACAGGGCGCTCGCCGTCGTGGCCGCCGCGGGGCTGGCGGGCGCGGTCGCGATCGGCATCGCGGGCATCGTCACCGTGTCGCCCTGGCTGACCCCGCTGGTAGTCGCGGGCGGGCTGCTGCTCCCCGCCTACAACCTCGAGCTGGCCGGCGGACGCTTCCACAGCGACCTCTGGTTCGCGGTCGGCTGGGGTGCCTTTCCCGCCTTCACCGGCTACTTCGTCAACTCGTTGGAGGTCGGCGCAGCCGGACTGCTGATCGCGGCCGGCTGCACCGCGATGAGCGTCGCGCAGCGGCGGCTCAGCTCGGCGGCACGCGAGCTGCGCCGCCGCACGATCAGCGTGACCGGCGTGCGGACGCTCGCAGACGGGAGCTCTGAGCCGCTGTCCGTGCCATTGCTGCTCGGGCCACTGGACGGGGCGCTGGCGGCGCTGTCGTTGACTGTCGTCCTGCTCGCCGGGGCGCTGCTGGCCGCGAGGCTGTGAGCAGACTCAGCGGGCGAGGATGTGCGCGCCCGGGCCCGGAGTGACCTCGAGTGCGCCGGGGGGAACGGGCACCTCGGGTGCGAGCAGCCCGAGAACCGAGCCGCCGAAGCCGCCACCGATCAGCCGCGCGCCGGCCGCGCCGGCGCGCACCAGCTTCTCCACGGTCGCCTCGACCGCGGGCGTGGAGACCTGGTAGAGGTCGCGCAGGCTCTGGTGAGAGGCGGTCAGCAGGGCGGCCAACGACTGCATCTCGTGTGCCCGCAGCGCCGCCACCGCAGCGATCACACGCTCGTTCTCCTCGAGCACGTGTCGTGCCCTGCGCTGCAAGGGTTCGGGCAGCTCGGGAAGCCGCTCGAACCCGACTTCGCGCAGCGAGCTCACGCCCAGGCACTCGCAGGCGGCGGCACACTCGGCGCGCCTCTCGTTGTAGCCGGAGCCGGCATGGACGTGACGTTCGCCCGAGTCGACCACGACGAATCGCCAGCCTTCCAGCTCCAGCGGAACAGGCTCGACGTCGAGCGTCTGGAAGTCGATGCGAAGCGCCGTGTCGGTCGCACCGTAGAGGCTGGCGATCTGGTCGAGCAGGCCGGTGTGGGCACCCGCCCAGTCGTTCTCGATGCGAGAGCACAGTCGGGCCAGGGCGAGCCGATCGATCGGCTCCCGTCCCGAGTCGGGATCCTGCCCACCCAGCTCGAGCAGGGCCAGGGAGAGCGCGATCGTCAGCGCCGCCGAAGAGGAGAGTCCCGCGCCGAGCGGCACGCCGCCTGTGATCTCCAGGCGTGCGGGCAGGAGCGGGTGGCCGGCAGCGGTGAGCTCCGCGACAGCGCCCCGAACGTAGGCTCGCCAGCCGGTCGACGGCGTCGGCCCGTCCAGCGGGAAGCGGTCGCTCTCGCCGAGGTCCGTGGCCAGCGCTTCGATGTCGCGCCCCTCGCCGCCGGGCCAGGCGGCCGCCCGCACGGTCACTCCCTCGTCGATTGCGAACGGCAGCGCGAGGCCCTGGTTGTAGTCGGTGTGCTCGCCGATCACGTTGACGCGGCCGGGGGCGAAGGCGGTGCACCGCCTATCCGGCACGCTCGATCGCCTCGCGCAGGCCCACCGCCGCCTCCTCCGGGAGCACGTCCGAGATGAACGTGCCCGCGCCCTGCTCCGACCCGGCTGGGAACTTCAGCTTGTCGGCGCTGCGCAGCGGCGGGTAGAACTCGACGTGCAGGTGCCCCTCGCCGTCGCGGCCGGGCGCGGTCGGCGCCTGGTGGACGGCCATCACGTACGGCATCGGCCGGTCGAACAGCGCGTCGTAGCCGCGGACCAGCGACTGCAGGCCCTGGGCGAGCAGTCGCAGCTCGTCGGGCTCGCAGGCGAGCAGGCTGGGGCGGTGGGCGAGCATGACGATGTGGGCTTCGTATGGCCAGCGGGCCGCGCGCGGCACGTAGGCGATGACGGCGTCGTTCTCGTGGAGGATGCGTTGCCCGTCCTCGCGTTCGCGTTCGACCAGCGCGCAGACGGCGCAGCCGCCGAGCCGCTGGTCCGCCGCGATCTCGAGCGCCGGCACCGGGGGCAGGAACGGGTAGCCGTAGATCTGGCCGTGGGGGTGGTGGAGCGTCACGCCGACCTCGACGCCGCGGTTTTCGAAGACATAGACGTAGTCGACGTCGGGGCGGGCGCCCAGCTCGGTGTAACGCTGGCGCCACACCCACATCAGCGCCTCGGCGCGCCCGGCCGGCAGCGAACCGAGAGAGGCGTCGTGGTCGTCGGTGTAGACGACGACCTCGGCCGCGCCGGCAGGCGGCTCGAAGGCGGGGAAACGATTCTCGAAGACGACGATCTCGAACGCCGGCAGCGGGATCTCCGTCACCGGGCCGCCTGGACGGGTCGGACACAGCGGGCACTGGCCGCGCCCGGGCAGGAACGTGCGCTCCTGACGGTCGATGGCGTAGGCGACCTGCTCGCCGCGCAGCTCGTTGAAGCGCAGCTCGCTCATCGGGTCTCGGGCACGTGCCTGTAGACGATAAGCGCGCGTCCGTCCGGTTTCTCGAGGCGGCGGAGCTCCAGCTCGCCGAAGCGCTCGGGAGCGACGGAGCCGGACTGGGCTGCGGCGGGCGCGCCCTCCGGCGCCTGGAGCGGGGCGGGACGGGCGGGTTTCGCGTCCATCACCCGAGGGTATACCGACCGACGTGGAGGGGCCGAAGACGGCACGCCGAACACGAGTGGTGCACACGCCGGACCGACCGACCGGGCGTCCCCCGATTTGGAATTTTGGGATTTCGGGGTTGACGGCCGCGACGCTGGCCGAGAAGCTAGTGTGCATTGGTGCTATCCGGCTGAGGGCCGGTCGAAATCCTGATTGGAGGAAGAGCGATGTCAGACACCGACAAGGTGCTCGAGCGTGGCGGGCTTCTCGAGACCGCGGAGACCGTTCCGGGCTTCGACCGACGTTCGTTCCTGCGACGTACTGCCCTGACCGGTGTCGCGGCCGGCTCGGTCAGCACGATCCTGGCGGCATGCGGCTCGAGCGCCTCCAGCAGCGGTGGTTCGACCAGCGTCTTCGGGTCGCATCCCGAATACAAATTCGTCTTCGTCAACCACGTCACGACCAACCCGTTCTTCACGCCGACCCAGTACGGCATCCAGGACGCCTCCAAGCTGCTCGGCACCACGTATCAGTGGACCGGCTCCGAAAGCAGCAACGTCAGTCAGATGGTGAACGCGCTGAACACAGCCGTCACGGCGAAAGCCGACGGCATCGCGGTCTCGCTGATCGACCTTCACGCCTTCAACGAACCGGTTGAAAACGCACTCAAGGCCGGTATCCCGGTGGTGGCCTACAACGCCGACGCGCCCGGCAACGCGCGCCTCTCCTACACCGGCCAGGACCTGAAACTGGCCGGCGAAAAAATGGGCGAACGAATCGTCGCTGCGGTTCCCACGGGCGACGTCGCCCTGTTCATCGCGACGCCAGGGTCGGCGAACCTGCAACCTCGCATCGAAGGCGCCGAAAAGGCGATCAAGGCCTCGGGCAAGCCGATCACGATCCACACGGTGGCGACCGGCGCGGCCGTCCCTGGCGAGCTCTCGACGATCGAAGCCTATTGGACCGGTCACCCGACCACGAAGGGCATGTACGCGGTCGACGGCGGCAGCACGGAAAGCCTCGCCAAAGTCATGCAGAAGTTCAGCCTGCCCGCCAAAGGGATCAAGGCCGGGGGCTTCGACCTGACCGAACAGACGCAGAAGCTCCTCAAAGAAGGGTTCATCGAATTCACGATCGACCAGCAGCCTTACCTGCAGGGCTTCCTGCCGACGCTGCAGCTGTTCCTCTACAAGGTCTCCGGAACGCAGTCCGGGCTGTTCGAAGCTGACACCGGGCTGAAGTTCCTGAACAAGGAAACCGTCGCTCCGTATCTGACCAAGTCGCGTTACGAGGGCACGACCTCGGCAGTAGTAGGCGTGGTCTAGGACGGACGCGGGGACAGGATCGTGGCGAGCGTCGCACACGACTCCACCTCGACGGACCCGTCCGGCGGCCCGGGGGGTCCGGCGCATCCGCGTCGGGCTCTCCCCGGCTGGCGCCAGATCGGCGGGCGCGTGATCGCCCTGCGGGAGGGCAGCATCATCGTGATCACGCTGGTCACGGCGATCTACTTCTCGATCAACACGACCAGCTTCCTGACCGGCTCCAACTTCAAGACGCTGCTGCCCTACTTCGCGCCGTTCGCGATCCTCGCCGCGGGCGAGGTCTTCGTGATGATCCTGGGCGAGATCGACCTGTCGATCGGCGCGATGTACCTGTTCGCGCCGATCCTGTTCTACAAGCTCAACGCCTCGGTTGGGCTGCCGCTGGTTCCGGCGGCGATCGTGATGCTGCTCGCCGCCATGGCGATCGGCGCGATCAACGGCTTCTTCGTCGCGGTTGTCGAAATCAACTCGTTCGTCGCGACGCTGGCGATGCTCTTCACGTTCGAGGGCCTGGCGCTGATCATCTCCCACGGCACGCCGGTGGCGACGCCGGGCGGGCAGCCTCCGCTGGGCACGTTCGGAAAGGTCTTCGGCGGGGGCACCTACTCCGAGCTGATCTGGGCGCTCGCGATCGTCGTGATCCTGCAGATCGTGCTGACCTTCACCCGCTGGGGCCTGTACACGGTCGCGGTCGGCTCGAACAAGCTCGGCGCCGCCGAGGCGGGCGTGCGCGTGAAGTTGGTGATGATCCGCAACTTCATGCTCTGTGCCAGCACGGCCGCGCTGGTCGGGCTGTTCGAGGCCGTGCGCTCGGCGACTGTTCAGCCCGATCCTGCGGGAGCCAACGAAATCCTGTTCCTGGCGGTGGCGGCGGGAGTGATCGGCGGCACGCTGCTGACGGGCGGCTCGGGCACGATCGTGGGGGCGCTGATCGGCGCTCTGTTCCTGGGCATCCTCAAGGACGGGCTGATCCTGCAGGGTGTCAACGCCAACTACCTGCTCTTCTACACCGGGCTCGCGATCATCGTCGCGATGGCCGCCAACGTCTACGTAGGGCGCGTCCGCAGGGGTCACACCGGTGGCTGAGGCCGGCGTACCCCCGGGCCGGGAGGGCGCGCCTCCGGCCCCCCCGGCGGTGGAGGCACCCCCTCCCGGGCAGGACGTGCCTCCGACACCCCCGTCGGCGGAGGACGTGCTGCGCGTCGAACACATCGCCAAGCGCTTCGGCCCGGTCACTGCCCTGCGCGATGTCAGCCTGCACCTGAAGAAGGGCGAGGTGCTGGGCCTGCTCGGCGACAACGGTGCCGGCAAGTCCACGCTGATCAAGATCATCTCAGGCTTCCAGAAGCAGGACTCGGGCCAGATGTTCCTGCACGGCCAGCCATACAGCCCGAAAAGCGTCGACGACGCGCGGGCCAAAGGGATCGAGACCGTCTACCAGGACCTGGCGCTGATCGACGAACTGTCCGTCTACCACAACCTCTTCCTGCGGCGCGAGCGGGTCCGCAAGCCGATCCCGCTCCTGGCGAACGGCCAGATGAAGCGCGAGGCGCGCGCCGCCCTTGACGAAATCGGCATCAACATCCCGCGGATCGACGTCGCCGTCGCTCGCCTCTCGGGCGGCCAGCGTCAGGCGATCGCGGTGGCCCGCACGGTCAACTCGAACGCCGACATCATCCTGCTCGACGAGCCGCTGGCCGCGATGGGCGCCAAAGAGGGCGCCCAGATCCTGGACCTGGTCGCGCGGCTCAAGGCGGAAGGCAACGTCTCGATCATCATGATCCTGCACAACTACGTGCAGGTGCTGCTGGCCTGCGACCGCGTCAACATGATCCAGGACGGGATGATCACGTTCGACAAGCCGACAGCGGAAACCTCGGTCGACGAGTTGACCGACATCGTCGTCACCGAGTACAGGCGAGCCCGCGAAGAAGTCCACCAGGCCGAACAGGCCGAGCAAGCCGAGCAGGCCGAGGCCCCCGGCTAGCGAAGGCCCTCGCCGACCAGCTTCTCGACGTACGGCTCGAACAGGCTCGAGACCGCTGCGGCCGTCTTGCCGGCAGCGCCGCTGGGCAGCGCGGCATAGCTGATGGCCAGGCGCACCAGCACATCGCCGAGCAACTCGGCGTCGCGGCGGCGCATCAAGGGCCAGCCGGCCACCATCACCTCGGTGAGACGGTCGGCCGCGCGCTCCACCAGCGGCTTGCCGTGGGTGGTCAGCAGGGCAAGCAGCTCCTCGGCGCCCTCTTCCAGCACGATCGCACGCAGCAGCGGGTTCTCGGCGGCTTCGGTCAGGAACAGGTCAAAGGCGGCGCCCAGGGCCTTGGACGGATCGGCGAGGTGCTTTCTGACGGTGCTTTCGACCGCGTCCAGGAAACGTTCGGCCTCGCGCATCACCAGCACCTGGGCGAACTCCTCGCGCGATCCGAACTCCTTGTAGAGGGTCTGGCGGCTGACCCCCGCCGCGACCGCGATGTCGGCCATCGTGATGTCGGCCCACTGATGGCCCTGCAGCTCGTGGCAGGCTGCGTCCAGCAGCGTGTTGCGCAACAGCTCCCTCGCTGCGACGGAGTATGGGACGCGTTGGCCGGCGGCGGGCATCGTCTTGAATGGTGGCAGCCGGGGAGGTCGGCGGCGTCATCCCTGCTGCTCGAAATCGACCTTATCGCGGACTCCGCAGTCGGGGCACGCCCAGTCGTCGGGCACCTCACTCCAGCTCGTCCCCGGTGGGAAGCCCTCGCGGGGGTGTCCCTCCTGCTCGTCGTAGACGTATCCGCAGGAGGGACAGCGATAGCGACTCATCGGCCCGGCAGGTAGTGGCGCCGTGCGCGGGGATGAACGTTCGCCAGCCGCGCGTCGCCGCCGTAGTGCTCGAGCACGCGATCGTCCATGACCCGCCGCCACAGCGGCGGTACCACGGCGGTGACGATCATCCCGGCGTAGCCCGTCGGCAGCTGGGGTGCCTCCTCGACGTGGCGCAGCGCCTGATAGCGGCGGACCGGGTTGGCGTGGTGGTCGGAATGGCGCTGGAGGTGGTACAGCAGGACGTTGGAGGCGGAGCTGTTGCTGTTCCAGCTGTGCTCGGGTCGAGTGCGCTCGTAGCGCCCGTCCTCGCGTCGCTGGCGCAGCAGGCCGTAGTGCTCGAGGTAGTTGACGACCTCCAGCAGCGAGAAGCCCACGATCGCCTGGATCACCAGGTAGGGGAGCACCACGGCCCCGAAGGCCGCGGCCAGCGCCCCGAACAGGACGACGGTCATCGCCCAGGCGCCCAGGATGTCGTTCCGAAAAGTCCAGGGCGAGCTCCCCAGCCGGCGCAGGCGGGTGCGCTCGAGCTCCCAGGCCGAGCGCACGCTCCCGATCACGGTGCGGGGGAGGAATGCGTAGAAGCTCTCGCCCAGGCGCGCGCTGGCCGGGTCCTCCGGCGTCGCCACGCGCACGTGGTGGCCACGGTTGTGCTCGATGAAGAAATGCCCGTACCCGCTCTGGGCGAGGGCCACTCTGCTCAGCCACCGCTCCGTGCTGGCCCGCTTGTGGCCCAGCTCGTGAGCCGTGTTGATCGCGATGCCGCTGACCATCGCGACGGTCAGCGCCAGCCCGATGCGGTCGATCGTGGAGAGGCCGGCGCGGGAGAACAGCCAGCAGGCGAGGACCAGGCCGGCGTACTGGAGCGGAAGGTACAGGTAGGTGCACCAGCGGTAGTAGCGGTCCTGTTCGAGCCACTTGATCACGCCGTCCGGCGGGTTCCTCGCGTCCATCCCGATGGCCAGGTCGAGCAACGGGAAGATGCCGAAGACGAGCACCGGTCCGAAGAACCAGAACGCGCCCAGGCCGGTGGCTTCCACGAGTCCCCAGGTGACGAACGGGAGCGTGGGAACGATCAGGCCGAGCAGCCAGGCGTGGCGCTTGGGATCACGCCAGCGCGCGGGGTCCAGCCGCGTCGCGACGTCCCCGCGCTGGGTGGGAGCGGCGCGTGGGTTCCGTCCTGTCGGGTCCGGCGTGCGCGTTGCTGGAGCAGCTGACATCGATTCGGCCTCCGTCGGGACGGCGTCCCCTTTCCCGAAGGCAGCTTACAGAAGACACGGCTGGTGTCAACCGAATGGACAATCCCTCGCTGCGCGTGCCGCGTCGCCGGATCGAGCACCCGGGACAGCTCCAAAGTCCCCGTCGGGACGGCCGCCCGCCTGGTCGCTCGCCGATCCGGCCGGCTCAGGAGCCGGGCGGCTTGCGCGAGGACATGAATTCCTCGTTCTGGCGTCGCTCGCCGCGGATCTGGATGAAGATGTAGATCAGGATCACGTTGACGAGCACGCCGATCCCGCCGAACGTCACGATCAGGCCGAAGGTCTTGACGAAGGCTTCGCTGGCCGCGAGGAGCATGCCTGGAGCCTACCAACGGACAGGGCGCCGGTGTCGTAGCCTTGATCGCGCCGCCGGACCTGCCTTGGTCCGAGAGCCCAGGAGAGGTGCCGGAGCGGTTGAACGGGCGCGACTGGAAATCGCGTAACGGGGGAAACCTCGTTCGAGGGTTCGAATCCCTCCCTCTCCGTTTTCGCCAGGTGCGTGGCCGTTGTTCGAAACACTGTCGGCAGCTTCGTTCGACGCGACGCGGAGGTCAGGATGTCTGAATCGGTGCTCTACATGTCGATGTCCCTCGACGGGTACATCGCGGGTCCGAACGACGAACCCGGCAACCCCGGAGGCGACGAGTTCATGCGCCTGCACGACTGGTACGGGTTCGGCCCTGACGGACCTGACGCGTCAGGACTGGAGTCCGTCGAGAAGCCAGGGCTGGGCCAGCGCTTTCTCGACGAGATCAATGCGACCGGCGCGGTCCTCGCGGGTCGCCGCACCGTTGAGCAGGTGGACCACTGGAAAGGCGACCATCACGGGGTCCCGATCTTCGTGCCCAGCCACCATCCGCCCGGACCGTCCGTCGCGAACTACCCGGCTGTCACGTACGTAGCCGATGGGATTGTCAGCGCGATGGCGCAGGCGAAGGCCGCTGCAGGGGGGCGAAACGTCCTGGTGCACGGCGCCTACACGGCCCAAGCGGCCCTCGAAGCCGGGGTGCTGGACGAGCTGCAGATACACCAGATTCCAGTGCTGTTCGGTAGCGGCCGTCGACTGTTCGATGTGCTGCAGTCGCGTATCGAGCTGGAGATTGTTCGAGTGATCGACACGCACGAAGCCACCCACATTCGCTACCGCGTCCTTCGCTGATCAGGACGCCGGACTACCTCTTGCTCCTCTTCGCGGGCGTCGCTTGCGCGTGCATCCGTTGGGTGTGCAGCTGCCGGACCTGCGCCCACGTTGAGTAGGAGTTCGAGTACCTGCCCTCACACCCCGTGCAGGTCCAGATCGCGCCCTTGCCCGGAGTGCCCGCACGGCCTGATACGCGGCGCCCGCCGCGGCGGCCTGACGGGTCTCAGCGCGCCAGGACGAGGTAGCAGAAGCCGAGGACGCCGCGATAGACCGTCACGTACTCGTCGAGCCGGGCATCGAGCTCCGCGCGCTCGGCCTCGGCACGGTCGTTGTCGGGGTTCGCCAGCAGCCATTCCTCCCTGCCGGCCCGCCAAGTCGACTCGAACTCATCCCACTCGCGCCGGTCGGCGGTACTCATGTGGAGGATCCGCAGGCCTGCCGAGCGGGCGGTAGAGAGGAGATCCGTGAGCGGCAGAACATCGTCCCCGAACAGCGCCGCGGCGCCCTCGGCCGGGGGGTGCTCCCAGCAGCCTTCGCCAAACAGCATGCGTCCCCCCGGTGCGAGGAGGCCTGCGGTCTTCCGCAGCGCGGGGCCAGAGCCACCCCACGCGTGCGCTGCTCCGATCGTGATCATTCGACGGACTGACCGGTCCCAGCTCTCCGCTGGGGTTGACTCGAACCTCACGACTCCATCCAGGCCGCGAGCGCCGGCCAGCTCGCGCGCATGCGCCAGCGCGGACGAGTCTGTGTCGACCCCGATTCCCGTGACGGGCTCGGCAACAGGTCCGCCCGTCTGCCCAACGGCTCGCATGAGCAACTCTCCCCAGCCGCATCCAAGGTCGAGAACGGTGTCCCCCGGCTCGACGGCAAGCCGGTCGAGAAGGAGACGTGCGTGGGCCTCCGAGAGAGGCGTGTTCCATCTCATTGCGGCATATTGGGCTCGCGCCATCTCGACCGACGTCACCGCCCGATTCTCCCGCTTTCCGATCGCCCGGCGCGGGCGGGGAAATGGCTGGATTCGAACCCGGCGTTCCCGAAGGGGCTAACGCTCCAGGACCGCTGTGTCAAGCATTTGATTGAATAAGCTGCGATGCAATCGGCGAGACCGGACCAGCGTCGCGAGGTGGGCCTGCGGACACGCGCGCGCTTGATGGATGCCGCGCTCGACCTGCTGGCGGAGCGCGGCGAGGACGGCGTGACACTCCGAGAGCTGACGGACGCCGCGGACGCGAACGTCGCGGCGGTGAGCTACCACTTCGGCTCGCTCAAGTCGCTGTGTGACGCGGCGATCGAGCACGCGCTGGGACGCTACCTCGACGCTCAACAGGAGGCTGTGAGCGCGCTCGATCCAGACGCCACGATCGAGGCACTGGCGGCAGCCTTTGCGCGCCCGTTGATCGGCTCGCTGGTCGCGGGAGGTCGCGATCTCGCCGTGATGCGCATCGTGGCGCGAGCCGGGATCGACCCTCCGGCCGGATCGGGTCGGCTCGATGTCAGGTTCGAGCAGATTCGTGGCGCGGTCCTGCTGGTGCTCAAGGCCAACCTTCATGGTCGGAGGGATCAAGAGCTGATCTTCCGTATCCGCTGCGCGGCCGGAATGATCAACTGGCTGGTGCTGGCACCGGTGGGGGACGAGCTGAGGAGCAAGTCCCAGAAGCAGATCGAGCGACTGCTGGTACCGATAGTTGCAGGAGTATTTCGCGCCGCGGGCCCCGGCTGACCCGCGGAGCCGCCCGGATTTGCCCGCTCCGCAAACAATTCAAGCAAACGCTTGACAAGCGCCGCCGGCTCGCGTAGGCTCGATCAACCGATTGGTCGGGCGGCTCGGCGAGAGGCGCCAGGCAAACCGGGCAAGGGTTGGCCCCGCCGCAGCTCTCCACGCATCGACCGAGAGAATCTGCAAGCAAGTAGAGGAGGCCGTTCGGCTATGAAAGTGGCACTCACCGGAGCAACAGGGTTCATCGGATCTCACGTTCTGACGGAGCTGCAAGACCACGGCCACGAGGTGACGGCATTCGTCCGCGATGCCTCCCAGGCCGACATCGTCGCCGACCGCGGCGCCACGCCGACGGTGGTCGACCTCTACGACCGGGCGGCAGTCGTGGGCGCACTGCGTGATGCGGACGCGGCGATCCACACGGCGAGTCCCGGTGACGCCACGAGCGCAGACCTGGATTCCGCCGTCGTCGACGCGGCGATCGAGGCGTTCGCCGGCTCCGGCAGGCCCTACCTGCAGATCAGCGGTCTGTGGATCTACGGCGACAACCTCTCGATCAGCGAGCAATCACCAATCGATTCGCCCCCGCTCGTGGCCTGGAAGGAGCCGATCGAGCGGCGCGTGCTCGCCGCTCCGGACATGCGCGGAGTCGTGATCGTCTCCGGCACTGCCTACGGAGACGGCGGAGGAGGGATTCCGGGACTGCTCCTGGGATCACCCCGAGACGACGCCGGCAACCTGGTCATGCTCGGCAACGGACAGCAGCATTGGGCGACGGTGCACGTCGCGGACCTGGCGAACTTCTTCCGTCTCGTTCTGGAGCAGGACTCGGCCCGCGGCCGCTTTGTGATCGGCAATGGACAGAGCCCGACAGTCGCAGAGCTGACTGAGGCGGCCGCTGTCCCAGCGGGCGCTCCAGGAGCGGTGCCCGGCTCCGATGGTGAGGCCAAGGCACGTTTGGGCGACTATTTCGCCGAAGTCCTGCTGCTCGACCAGGGAACCGTCGCTGCCAAAGCCCGAGCCGAGCTCGGTTGGGCTCCGTCGCATCCAGGGCTCTCCGAGGAATTTCGCGACGGGAGCTACCGCAACGTGAGGGCCGGTTGAGTGAACCACGTGGCTCGGGTCGGCCAGCTGAGCTGTGGGCGCAAAATGGAAGCATGAAGCTGACGAGCACGACGCAAGTCTCCGTGGATGGAGTGATGCAGGGGCCCGGTGGGTCGGACGAGGATCGCAGGGGCGGATTCGAGCGCGGGGGATGGGCCATGGGGCGCTTCGACAACGAGGTCGTGGCGTTCGTCACCGAGCTCTACCAGCGCGCCGACGCCTTCCTGTTCGGCCGGTGGACCTTCGAGCTCTTTGCCGGCTACTGGGGAGTGATGCAAGCGGGCAGCCACCCGATCGCAGACGCCTTGAACGCGCGGCCGAAGTACGTGGTATCGACCACGCTCACCGACCCGCGATGGGCGGACACGACCGTTCTCTCCGGTGACCTCGCGTCAGCCCTCGCCGAGCTGAAAGCGAAGCCGGGAGGGGAGCTGCAGGTTCACGGCAGCGGGCGCTTGGTCCGCTGGCTGTTCGATAACGACCTCGTCGACGAGATGAATCTGCTCACCGTCCCTGTGGTCGTCGGCCAGGGCACGCGGCTGTTTCCCGACAGCGGCCCGGACATTGCACTTGACCTGCTCGACTCGCGAGCCTTCCCGAAGGGCGCGACGCTCCGGGTCTATCGGCCCACCGGGCGCCCGCAGTACGCAACGGCCCCGGCCGACTAGGTTCAGCTTCGCCTCGAGTCGACTCGACGAGCGCCGCGACCGCTTTGGTTGCTTCGTACTACCGCGTTTCCTGATCCGGCGCCGCGGCTCGGCACCGGAGTATGAGTCCGTCCGGAGAGAGTCCGGCAGTGGTCGCCGTCTCCGGCCAGCGCGGCCGAGGCTCAGCCCTCGGCGGACCCTGTCGTCGGCTCCTCCTGGCTGAGGGCCAACAGCTCCTGGTCGGTGATCTGCGCGGCGATGGCCGGATGGTTGGACCGAATGTGGACGTGTGCCTCTCTGAGCAGCTCCTGCTCGTCGTCCCCGCGGACGATGGTCCCGCACTCGCACACGATGACCTGCTTCATCCGGGCTAGTGTCGCATGCTCATGACCGGTGCCGTCCCGACGCGGATCCAGCTCTGCGGCCCCCTCGTCGCGCGGATCGGGGGCGTGGACGTGACGCGGGATCTGCCGGGTGGGCAGGGACGCCTGCTGTTCGCATACCTCATCACGCACCGCGCACGGCAGGTGACCCGGCGAGAGATGGCGGAGGTTCTCTGGGGTGAGGCGCCCCCGCCCGAGGCGGCCACCGCCATGCGGGCGCTGCTGTCCAAGCTGCGCCGTGCTCTCCAGGTCGAAGGACGCGAGGCGCTGCCACCCGGCGAGCTGCTTCAGGTGAGCCTCCCGAGGGATTCGTGGGTCGACACGGAGGCGGCGAGCCAGGCGCTTCACGACGCGCAGGCGGCCGTCGCGCAAGGCGAGGACGTACGGGCCTGGATCGCGTCCCACATCGCGCTCAACGTGAGCTCTCGCGTGTTCCTGGCAGGTCACGACGGCGACTGGGTCGACGAGCGGCGCCTCGCTCTGGAGGAGCTCCGGCTCCGCGCGCTCGAGGCGCTGGCGGCCTGCGCGGTCCGGCTGGGTGGGCCGGAGCTCGACACGGCGGTACGCGCCGGGGGAGAGCTGGCAAAGCTCGCTCCGTATCGGGAAAGCGGATACGCCCACCTCATGGAGGCCCTGGCGGCGCAGGGGAACACGGCCGAGGCGCTGCTCGTGTACGAGCGCCTGCGTGTCAGGCTGCGCGAGGACCTCGGCGCCATACCGGGGCCGCACGTCCAGGCGCTTCATGCGGCGCTGCTGAGCCCTCGAGCCGCCGGAACCTAGAGCCCAGACCTCCTCGTCGAGCAGGGCGCCAACGGCGCGCCAACGGTCCCGCGCGAGAATTCGTGCATGGACCGAGCAGCCAAGGAGGAGCCGATACGCGCCGGCGACGTCTCCGTCCGTCACGCGAGGGCGGCCGTGAACGGAGTCGAGCTGCATTACGCCGCCGCGGGCAGCGGGCCCCTGATCGTCTTCCTGCACGGCTTCCCGCAGTTCCACTACGCCTTCCGTGCGCAGTTGCACGAGTTCGGCAGCGACCACCTGGCGGTCGCCCCCGACCAGCGGGGCTACAACCTCTCCGCCAAGCCCGAGGGCGTCCACAGCTACGGGATCTGGCCCGCGGTCGAGGATCTGCGCTGCCTGGTCCAGCACCTCGGCTATCAGCGCTTCGTGCTGGTCGGCCACGACTGGGGGAGCCTGGTGGCGTGGTCGTTCGCGCTGCACCACCCGCAGATGCTGCAAGCGCTGGTCAGCCTCGGCGGTGCCCATCCGGGTGTCCTCGATCGCGCCCAACGCGAGGATGAAGAGCAGATCCAGGCCAGTCGGTATCTCCTCGGTCTTCGCCGCCCGGATGCGATCAGGGCGATCGCGGCTGACGACTTCGCCGCGCTCGAGCAGGCGCTCGACCAGCCGTTCTTCAGCGCAGAGGACCGGGCGGCCTACCGGCGCTCGTGGCGCGTGCCGCGGGCGGTCGAATCGGCACTGCACTGGTACGAGGTCGAGGGCATCGCCCCGCCCGACCAGTACGGCACCCCCGGCCGCGGCAACTACTGCCCCGACGTGGCGCCGCTGTTCGTCGACGTGCCGACGATGGTCATCTATCCCGAGGCCGACCCATACGTCAGGCCGGCGTCACATGCCGGCCTGGAGCGATTCGTTCGAAACCTCACCTTCCGGCCGGTGAAGGATGGGACGCATTGGATCGCCGAGCAGCACCCGGAGCTCGTGAATCGCTACATCCGCGAGTTCCTGACAGCTGAGGGGCTCCTTCTCCGGTGAGAGGGCCCCGTTCGCACGGGGCCCTCTCTCGCTGCCTCGATCATCCGGCGTGGGGGGGGGG
>JBKQOO010000072.1:0-24039 GCA_052145475.1 Solirubrobacteraceae bacterium | reverse complement strand
GGTAGATCGGCTGGGTGCCCAGCGAGGTGTGGGCGCACAGCGTGATCGCGACCGACGAGTCGATCCGCGTGAGCTCCTCGACGGCGAGCGCGTAGGCCAGCGTGTCGCCGCCGCCGCCCCCGTACTCCTCGGGGAACGGGATCCCCATCAGGCTCAGCTCTCCCAGCTTCCTGACGATCTCGTAGGGGAAGGCCTTGGTTCGGTCCAGCTCCTCCGCGACCGGAGCGATCTCGCCTTCCGCGAAGTCCCGCACGGTGCGGCGGATCAGCTCGTGATCGGGCGACAGGTCGAAGTCCATGCTGGGCGGCATTCTCACACGTCGCGTGATCTAGCATGGCCCGGCAGTGACGCGCGGGCGCCTGATCCTCGACTTCCTCGCCCGGGGGCAGTCCCACCGCTACGGCCCGCATCGCTCCCAGCGCGCAGACCTGTACCTGCCCGGAGGTTCGTCGTCCCAGCCACCCCACCGGGTGATGGTCCTGATCCACGGCGGCTCCTGGCAGCGGCGCTACGGCAAGGTCGCGATGCGGGGCCTGGCAGCCGATCTCGTGCGCCGGGGCTGGGCGGTGTGGAACATCGAGTACAGGCGCCTGGGGGAGGGCGGCGGGTGGCCGGCGACGTTCGAGGACGTCGCGGGCGCGATCGACCATCTTCGCCGGCTGGGCGCCCCGCTCGACCTCGAAAGCGTGAGCGTGCTGGGCCATTCGGCGGGCGGCCACCTCGCGCTCTGGGCGGCCAGCCGCGAGCGCATCGCGGCCGGGTCTCCGGGCGCCGACCCCGCGATCCGGATGCAGCGGGCGATCGGTCAGGCGCCGGTCGCCGACCTCGCAGGGGCCTATCGGATGTGGCACGGCGGACCCGTCCGGGCGCTGATGGGCGGCGCCCCGGAGGAGCTGCCGGGGCGCTATGGCGTGGGCGACCCGCTCGCGCTGGTCCCGACGGGAGCGCCCGTGCTGCTGGTGCACGGTCGTGCCGACCGCACCGTCTCGGTCGAGCTGAGCCGACGTTACGCCGAGCGGGCCGGCGAGGCCGGCGGCGCCGTCGAGCTGGTCGAGCTCGCCGGCGAGGCCGGCTCACACCGCGCCCACGTCGACCCGCGCGGGAGCGCCTGGAAGGCCGTCACGGGCTGGCTGGGACAGACGGTCGGGGTCTGAGCGGAGGGGGCGCGATGCGGCGCCGGCGGCGCGGCCGGCTAGGTGTAGGTACCTACAGCTAGGCGCCGGCGAAGGAGCGGGCCAGCTCGACGAGCAGCCGCACCCCGTACCCCGACGCCCCTTTTCCCACGTAGGCGCGTCCGAGGTCCCAGGCCGAGCCTGCGATGTCGAGATGCGCCCAAGGCACGTCTCCGACGAAGTTCGAGAGGAACGTGCCGCCGACGATCGTCCCGGCCTTGCGGCCTTCCGGCGCGTTGTCGAGATCGGCGTAGGTTCCCTTGACGAGCGCGTCGTACTCCTCGTGCATCGGCAGCCGCCACACGATCTCGCCTGTCCGCGCGCCCGCCGCGACGATCCGCTCGGCGAGGGCGTCGTCGTTGCTCATCAGGCCGGCATGGGTCGAGCCGAGCGCCACGATCACGGCGCCCGTCAGGGTCGCCAGGTCGACGATCTGCTCGGCTCCCTGCGAGATCGCGTGGCACAGGCAGTCGGCCAGCACCAGCCGGCCCTCGGCGTCGGTGTTGTTGACCTCGATCGTCCTGCCGTTGGCCGCGGTCACGATGTCGCCCGGCTTGATCGCCGAGCCGCTGGGCATGTTCTCGGTGGCGCCGACCACCGTCACCAGCCTGACCGGCAGCGCCAGCAGGGCGATCGCCGCAGTCGCCTCGAGGGCAGTTGCTCCGCCGGACATGTCGAACTTCATCTCGGACATCTTCGGGCCGGGCTTCAGCGAGATGCCGCCGCTGTCGAACGTCACGGCCTTGCCGACGAAGCCCAGCGTCGGGCCGTCGTAGTCGGCGCCCGGCGGGTCGTAGCGCACGGTGATCAGGGCGGGCTCCTGGACCGACCCCTGGGCGACTGCGGCGAACGCCCCCATGCCGCGCTCGGCCAGAGCGTCCCGTCCCTCGACCTCGACGGTCAGCCCGGGGATCTCGGCGGCTAGAGCGCGCGCATACTCACCCAGCGCGGTCGGCGTCAGGTCGTTGCCGGGCCGGTTCTGGAGGTCGCGGGCCCTGTTCACCCGCTCGACGACGGTCGCGGCGTCGCCGACGGCCGCGTCGAGCTCCTGCGGGCATACGACGATCAGCCGCTCGAGCTGTCCTGGCTCCTCCTCGTCGCGTCCCAGCGCCGACTTGAAGCGCTCGAAGCGGTAGTCGCCGAGCACCGTGCCCTCGACCAGCGCTCCCGCCAGCAGCCCATCGCCACCGGCCGGCAGGTGCCAGCTCAGCGTGCGCGCGCCCAGTTCGCGCGCGCGGGCCCCCGCCAGCGACGCCGCCACGCGAGCGCGCTCGGGCGTCAGCTCGGCGCGCCGGCCCAGTCCGACCAGCAGCCAGCGCTGACCATCGGCGTGGTCGACGGCAAGCGACTTGAAGGCGCTGCGCGCCTCGCCAGAGGAGATCAGCTCCTGCAGTGCGGAGGGCCAGCTCTCGGCAGCGCCCTCGCCCTCCAGGACCCCGATCGCGACCGTGTCGGCATCCTGGGCGCCCGCCGGCTGTGAACGGGATGTGACATCCATCGGCGGGCACGATATCCGCCCCGCGGCAACGAGGCCGTCCCGCGAGGCCGGAGCCCGCGGGACCTGCACGGCCGATCGGCCGCCAGGAGATCGCGGCCGCGGCGAGGCGGTCCACTACCATTCTCGATCTTCCGTCCCTTCTCATCCACCGACAGGAGAGAGCCGCCCCCATGGCAAAGACAGTGATCCTCGGCGCCGCCCGCACCCCGATCGGCAAGATGGGCGGCGGTCTGTCCACGCTCGACGCCACCGAGCTGGGGGGCCTCGCGATCGAGGCCGCCCTCGAGCGCGCGTCGGTCGAGCCCGAGCAGGTCGACCACGTCGTGATGGGCCAGGTCCTCCAGGCGGGACAGGGCCAGATCCCGTCCCGTCAGGCTCAGATCAAGGCCGGCATCCCCAAGGAGGTCTCCTCCGAGACGATCAACAAGGTCTGCGCCTCGGGGCTGCGCGCCTCGGTGATCCTCGACCAGGCGATCCGCGCGGGCGACGTGCAGGTCGGGGTCGGTGGCGGCATGGAGTCGATGTCCCAGGCGCCCTATCTGCTGCCCCAGGCGCGCTTCGGGTACCGCATGGGCGACGCCAAGATGCTCGACGCGATGGTCCACGACGGGCTCACCAACCCGTTTTCGGGCAAGCAGATGTTCGTCGAGGCGACCGAGGTGGGAGATCAGCTCGAGATGACCAGGGCCGACCTGGACCGCTGGGCGCTGCGCTCGCACGAGCTCGCCCTGAAGGCCACCGACGAGGGTCGCATGGCCGAGGAGATCGTCGCCGTCACGGTCAAGGGCCGCAAGGGCGATCTCCTCGTCGAGATCGACGAGGGGCCGCGTCGCGACACGTCGCTGGAGGCCCTGGCCAAGCTTCCCGGGCTGGTCGGCAAGGAAGGCTCGCACACGGCCGGCAACTCGCCCGGGGTCAACGACGGCGGCGGCGCCCTCGTCCTGTCCTCGGAGGAGTGGGCCGAGGCCAACGGCAAGGAGGCCCTGGCCGAGATCGTCGCCCACGCACAGAGCGCCAACGACTTCGCCTACCTCGCCACGACGCCGGCCACCGCCGCCAAGAAGGCGCTCGAGAAGGCCGGCCTGCAGCCCGGCGACATCGACGTGTGGGAGATCAACGAGGCGTTCGCGTCGGTCACGCTGAACTCGATCAGGATGCTCGGCATCGACGAGGACCGCGTCAACGTCAACGGCGGCGCCGTCGCGCTTGGTCACCCGATCGGAGCATCCGGGGCGCGGATACTCGGCAGCCTCGTGCTCGAGCTGCGCCGGCGCGGGGGCGGCCTGGGCTGCGCGGCGATCTGCTCCGGCGGGGGACAGGGCGACGCGGTGATCGTCAAGGTCTGAGGTAATGGCTAGCTCGAACGGCGGCGACCCCGGCGGGCCCCGATCGGCCGCCTTCTTCGATCTCGACAAGACGCTGATGGCCGGCTCCTCGGGCGTGTTCTTCGCCAGGGCCGCATACGAAACGGGGATGATCTCGCGCTCGCGGCTGGCCCGTGACGTCTACGAGAACCTGCGCTTCCGCCTGCTGGGCTCGACCGACGATCGCGCCGACGACGTGCGGCGGCGGGTGGGGGAGATGATCGCGGGTGTACGCGTGCGCGATCTGGAACGGCTCTCTCCGCGCGTGCTCAGCGGCGTCCTGCCGCGCCTCTACCCGGAGATGCTCGAGCGCGCCTACGGCCACCAGGACGCGGGCGTGCCCGTCTACATCCTCACGGCCGCCTCCCAGGAGATGGCCGACCTGCTGGCTCTGGTGCTGTCCTTCGACGGCGGCCTGGGGACACGCTCGGAGATCGTCGACGGCCACTACACGGGCAGGCCGGCGGGTCCCTTCAACTACCGGGAGGGGAAGGTGATCTCGATGCGCGAGCTGGCCGAGCAGGAGGCGATCGACCTGTCCGCCTCGTTCGCCTACTCCGACTCGGAGTCGGATCTGCCGATGCTGCGAGCGGTGGGCAAGGCCGTTGTGGTCAACCCCGACGGGCCGCTGCGGAGGATCGCGATCGAGGAGGGATGGGAGATCATCGCCCTGGACCGGCTCGGGAGGCGGCTGAAGATGCTGGCGGCGCTGGGCGCGGGGACCGCGCTCGCGTCTGCTGGACGGGCGCTGCTGGAGCGCGGCGCGGTTCCCCGTCCCAGCCCTCGGAGCGGAGGCAGGGCGAGGTCGGCGCCGGCGCGAGCACGCCGGCCCGGACGCCGCAGGACGCCGTCGAGGGGGCCGGGCAGGCGCTGAGCCTGAGCCGGCGGAAGGCCCGGCCGGCGCCCTGCGCGCCTCAGTGCATAGAGTATTGGGGCCGAGGAGCCGGTGCGCATCGCCTGCCACGGGCCTCGCCGGCGCCATCGCGCCGCTCGCAGCATCCGCATCTCGACCCGACCAGAGCCCGTGCCCATGCCTCCCTCCGCCTCCAGCGCCCAGAGCAAGATCCGCGTCGTCGTGGCGAAGCCCGGCCTGGATGGCCACGACCGTGGCGCGAAGATCATCGCGCGGGCGCTGCGCGACGCCGGCATGGAGGTGATCTACACGGGGCTGCACCAGACTCCGGAGCAGATCGTCGAGACGGTGATCCAGGAGGACGCGGACGCGGTCGGGCTGTCGATCCTCTCCGGCGCGCACATGACGCTGGTGCCGCGCGTGGTGGAGCTGCTGCGCGAGCAGGGCGTCGACGACGTCGTGATCACCGTCGGCGGCACGATCCCGGCCGAGGACATCCCGGAGCTGAAGAGCCTCGGCGTCGCCGAGGTCTTCACGCCGGGCGCGCCGACGCAGGCAATCGTGGATTTCATCCGGGGTGCCGCCCCCGGCCGGACGGCCTGATTGACTCGTCAGTCAACCGCCTGAACAGCTAGGATCGAAGCCAACAGACCCCAAGGAGAACCCCTGAGAATGAAGATATGCGTCCTGGTGAAGGAGGTCCCGGACGCCGCCGTCGAGAAGAGGATCGACCCCTCGACGGGGCGTATGGACCGCAGCGGGGAGAAGAACCTCAACCCGTATGACACGCACGCCATCGAGGCGGCAATGCAGATCAAGGAGGGCGGCGCGGTGCCGGTCGAGGAGATCGTCGCCGTCACGATGGGCCCCGAGAGCGCGGTGCGGGCGCTGCACAAGGCCGTCTCGCTCGGCGCGGACCGCTCGGTGCACCTGTCCGATCTCCTCGTCGCCGGCTCGGATGTCGCGGCGACCGGCTACGCGCTTGCGAAGACGCTGCAGCGGGAGAGCCCCGACCTCGTGCTGCTGGGCCAGCAGTCGGACGACGGCGAGTGCTACACGATCGGCGCCGTCGTGGCCGAGCACCTCGGCATGCCCTCGCTGACCCAGGTGATCAAGATGGACGTGGACGCCGAGAGCCTGCGCTGCGAGCGCCAGGCCGAGTACGGCTACGACACGGTGCAGATCAAGCTGCCGGCCGTGATCTCGGTCGGTGACGCGATCAACGAGCCTCGCTACCCGTCGCTGAAGGCGATCATGGGCGCGAAGAAGAAGCCGCTCGACACCGTTGGCATCGGCGACGTCGGAATCGACGCCTCGAAAGTGGGCGGCGACAACTCGGCTGCCCAGTGGGTCGCCGCCAAGGCTCCGCCCGCGAAGGCCGCCGGCGAGATCATCGAGGACGAGGACACGGGCGAGACGGTCGAGAAGATCATCGCCTGGCTCGACGAGCGGAAGCTCATCTAAGGAGATTCAGAACGACATGGCAAACATCCTGGTCTACGCGCTGCACTACGACGGCGCGATCAACAAGAACTCCCTGGGCGCCGTCTCGGAGGGTGCCAAGCTGGCGGCCGAGCTGGGAGGCGAGGCGCATGCGATCCTGCTCGGCGAGAACGTCCCCCAGGACCTCGCCGCATCGCTCGGCAGATACGGCGCCAAGAAGGTGCTCGTCGCCGAGGGACCCGAGGGCCTCGCCCAGCCGCTCGTCGACGCGATGGCCAAGGCCATCACCGACGGGGACTACAAGTACGCCCTGTTCGGCGGCGGCCTGCTCGGCTTCGAGATCGGTGCCGGCCTCGCCGCGCGGCTCGGTGCCGGCGTGGTGATGGAGGTCACCAACGTGCGTGCCGAGAACGGCGAGCTGATCGCCGAGCGGCCGATCCTGGGTGACTCCTCGATCTCGGAAGTCAAATACCGCTCGCCGGTCGGCATCGTGATCGGGCGACTGAACGCGTTCGAGATCAGGGAGAGCGGGGACTCGGACGCCCCGGTCGAGGCGCTCAGCTTCGATCTGAGCCCGCAGTCCTCGCAGGCGACGATGGTCACGCGCGGCGAACAGCGCGGCGCCGACGTCGACATCGAGGGCGCCGACGTCCTGATCGCGGGCGGCCGCGGGCTCGGCAAGGCCGAGGGCTTCCAGCTGGCCGAGGACCTCGCCGCCGCGTTCGGGGGCAGCGCGGCCGTCGCGGCGACGCGAGCCGTCGTCGACGCCGGCTGGTACCCCTACGCGGCGCAGATCGGGCAGACCGGCAAGACCGTCTCGCCGAAGCTGTACCTCGCCGCGGGGATCTCCGGCGCGATCCAGCACAAGGTCGGGATGCAGAGCTCGGAGAACATCGTCGCGATCAACAAGGACTCGAACGCGCCGATCTTCGAATTCTCGGATCTCGGCATCGTCGGCGACCTCAACAAGATCCTGCCCAAGCTGACCGAGGCAGTGAAGGCCAAGAAGGGCAGCTGAGATGTCGGCGAACGGCTCCAGCAACGGGAAGGCCGTTCCCGCGGCCTTCCCGCCCCCGGTCGATTCCCGGAAGGAGTTCGTCAAGCGCGGGCTCGACCCGGAGGACGAGCTGATCGAGGTCGGCGTGGCGATCGTCGGCGGCGGCACCGCGGGGCTGGCCTGCGCGAACCGGCTGCTGCAGCTGCTGGCCGAGGACCCCGAGACGATGGAGCGCCTCGGGGAAGTGCCGGTCGCGGTCGTCGAGAAGGCGAAGACCTGCGGCGGACACAACCTGTCCGGCGCGGTGATGCGCCCGGGGCCGCTGCAGGAGCTGTTCCCGGAGCTGAGCCGAGAGGACTGGCGCAAGGAGGGCTTCGCCTTCGGCGAGGTCACCAAGGAGGCCGTCTACATGACTCCCACGGCCAAGACCAAGCTGCGGATTCCGCCGCCTCCGCCGTTCAAGAACCACGGCAACGAGGTGATCTCCGTCTCGGCGATGGCCCGCTTCCAGCAGCGCCTGGCCGAGGAGGGCGGGGCCTACATCCTCACCGAGACCGCCGCGACCCAGCTCGTCGTCGAGGACGGCCGTGTCGTAGGCGTACGCTCGGGCGACAAGGGCCGGGGCAAGGACGGCGAGCCGCTCGGCAACTTCGAGCCCGGCACCGACATCAAGGCGCAGGCGACGGTCCTCGCCGAGGGCTGCTGGGGGCACCTGACGGGCGCCGCGATCAAGGAGTTCGACCTGGCCGCAGGTCGCGAGCCGCAGGTATGGGAGCTCGGCGTCAAGGAGGTCTGGAAGGTTCCCAAGCCGCTCGACCGCCTGATCCACACGATCGGCCCCTGGCCGCTGAAGATCTCAGCGCGCTACGGTCAGATCGGCGGCACCTGGATCTACCCGATGAAGGACGAGAAGACCGGCGAGGACCTGGTCAGCATCGGTTTCGTGGTCGACCTCGAGTACGCCGACGCGACGACGTCGGCCCACGACCTGCTGCAGCAGTTCAAGCTGCACCCGCTGGTCAAGGGCATCCTCGAGGGCGGCGAGCGGGTCGCCTGGGGCGCCAAGGCGCTGCCCGGCGGCGGCTACTGGTCGATGCCGAAGCTGACGATGCCCGGCGCGCTGCTCGTGGGGGACGCCGGCGGCATGGTCGACACGGTCGCCCTGAAGGGGGTCCACCACTCGATCATGTCGGGAAAACTGGCGGCCGAGTCGATCTACGCGGCGCTGGTGCGCGGCGAGAGCAGCTTCGAGTCCTACGAGCAGACGATCGAGGAATCGACCGTGGGCAGGGAACTCTATGAGGTTCGCAACACGCGCCAACCGTTCCAGAAGGGATTCCTCCGGGGCGGGCCGCTCGTGAACATCGCGATCGCGACCAAGGGCAAGCTCCCGCCCGGGCGGCTGTCCTGGCACCGCAACGACGCCAAGCCGATGTTCGTCGGCAAGACCAAGGACAGCTACCCCAAGCCCGATGGGAAATACACCTTCGACAAGCTCTCGTCGGTGTTCATCACGGGCAACGCCACGCGCGACGACGCGCCCAACCACATTCGCGTGCGCAAACGTGTGCCGCGCGAGATAGCCGAGACGTGGCGCTGGATGTGCCCGGCCGGCGTCTACGAGATCCCGGAGGACGCTCCCGAGCACGGCGAGGTCGACGTGATCGTCAACTACACCAACTGCGTGCAGTG
Source organism: Solirubrobacteraceae bacterium (assembly GCA_052145475.1). Lineage (GTDB taxonomy): Bacteria > Actinomycetota > Thermoleophilia > Solirubrobacterales > Solirubrobacteraceae > Palsa-744. The sequence goes on along the minus strand of JBKQOO010000072.1, from coordinate 15,020 downwards.
CGGGGCGATCACCGCAAAGGGCGGCCGCCTCACCACTCCCGAGGGGGGAGACGGGCCGCTCTACCAGATCACCTGAGGGGCGGCACAGGCCAGGCGGGCAAGCATGGGCGGCGCGCGAAACCTGCGCGGGTCTTGGGTGTTAGGGGGTTGATGAGAAGCGCGCTTGACAGGATCGCCATCTCCGGCACCGCGCGGCGCGCCCTGCCGCGAGGGATCGCGGCCGGGCTGGCGGCGGGCGCGCTGATGTTCGCCGCCTCCGCCGGGGCCACCGGCACACAGACGGTCCCGGGCAGCTCCTCGACGGCCAAGCCGGTCGTCGCGGCGACGCTCGATCAATGCGTCACCACCGGCGCCCAGGCCGAACGGGCGGCGACGTTCGCCGGCGAAATGTCGGCCCTGCCGGGCACGGCCAAGATGGAGATGCGGATCGACGTGCTCGAGCGGCTGCCGGATGAAACGACGTTTCACACGATCGTGTTCGCCGGTCTGGGCGTGTGGCGCACGGCCGCCCCCGGCGTCAAGACCTACAAGTACCTGAAAGAGGTCACGAACCTGGCTGCACCGGCGGACTACCGTGCGGCGGTGCGCTTCCGCTGGCTCAACTCGAAGGGCAAGCTGATGAAGGCGCTCGAAATGCGCACTCCCCGTTGCGTGCAGCCGGCGCCGGCGGTCGAAGAAGCGCCTCCACAGGCCTGAGGGGCGGAGCGCCCGCCGGCGGGACCCTCCTCGACGCAGCGCCGGGCCGCTAGAATCATCTGGCGATGAAGGACAAGATCCATCCGACCTACGAGCAGGCGCACGTGCGTTGCACGTGCGGCAACGAGTTCATCACGCGGGCGACCCGCGACGAGCTCCACGTCGAGGTCTGCTCCAACTGCCACCCCTTCTACACGGGCCGGCAGAAGCTGATGGACACGGGCGGGCGCGTCGAGCGCTTCCAGCGCCGCGTCGCCAAGGGTCGACTGCACTCGGCCCAAGCCCGGTCCGCCAAGTAGCGCGATGGCCGCGCGTCCGGCCGGCAGTTCGGCGAGCGGGTCGGCGGCGATGATGGGAGCGGCTGCAACAGCCTCGCCGGCGGGTCGGGCGGAAGCTCTCGCCCCGGACGCGCAAGAACTGTCCGACGGCGAGTTGACGGCAACGCGCGACGCGCCGCTGGGCGGTCAGGCGGTGCTCGAGGGCGTGATGATGCGCGGCGTCTCCAACTGGGCGGTCGCCGTGCGCAAGCCGACGGCGGAGCAGCTCGCTGCCGGAGAGCGCTCGCCCGAGGAAGCCGCACTGGGGGAGATCGAGGTCAGCACCCACCCGCTCGACTCCGTGATGCGCCGCCACCGGCTGCTGCGCCTGCCGATCATCCGCGGCGTCGTCGCGCTGGGAGGGTCGCTGGCGATCGGGTTCCGGGCACTCGAGGTCTCGGCCAACGCGCAGCTGCCCCCGGAGGAGCACGAGTCCGAGCCGCAGGAAATACCCCGGGCGGTTTGGATCGGGACGGTGGTGCTGGCCATGGCCCTGGCGATCCTGTTGTTCTTCGTGGTCCCCGTCGGGCTGACCAGCCTGATCAAGGGGGAGCTGAACTCCTCGCTGCTGTTCTGGCTGATCGAGGGCCTGATCCGCACCGCCCTGTTCCTCGGCTACATGCTGGCCCTCTCGCGCCTGCGGGACCTGCGGAGGGTCTTCGAGTATCACGGCGCGGAGCACAAGACGATCTCGTGCTTCGAGGCCGGCCTGCCGCTGACGCCGGGCAACGCCCAGCGCTTCTCGCGCCTGCACCCCCGCTGCGGGACCAGCTTCCTGCTGGTGGTGATGATCGTGGCGATCTTCGTGTTCGCGCCGATCGGGCTGCCGGCCTGGTACTGGCTGGTCGCGACCCGGATCCTCGGCGTCCCGCTGATCGCCGGCATCTCCTTCGAGCTGATCAAGTTCGCCGGGCGCAACCGCAACCGGCGCTGGGTCCGGGCGTTGATGTGGCCGGGCCTGAAGCTGCAGCTGCTGACGACCCGCGAGCCCGACCTGGATCAGCTGGCCGTGGCGATCGCGGCGCTCGACGCCGTGCTCGAGCTTGAGAGCCCCGGCGAGCTTTCTGCCGAGGACCTGGTCGGCGTCGAGGTCGTCGCCTAGAGCAGCTCGAGGGCCGGGACGCTGCGCAGCACCAGCGCGCGCCAGCCTTCCTTGAGGCGCTGGAGCGGCATGTCACGCACCTGGCGCAGGTAGACGAACAGCTCGGCGCCCAGCGCCGCCAGGAGCGTGTCGGCGAGCAGCTCGGCATCGCACTCGGGCGCCGCCTCGCGCAGCAGCAGGGTGACGTGGAGGCGGTGGACGCCGTAGGCGGGGTGCGCGAATCGCGCCGGGCCCGTCTCGGCGGCGAGCAGCAGCTCCGAGTGCGCCTCGAGCGTGTCGAGCATCGCTTCGCCGAAGGCGACCAGTCGCGCGCGCGCCGGCGCACCCGGGCCGAGCGGAGGCTTGCCCCGGATGATCCCTTCCTGGAAGTCCCGCTCGCGCTCGGAGAGCACGGCGGCAGCCAGCGACGCCCGTGAGCCGAAGCGGCGGAACAGCGTGCCCTTGCCGACGCCGGCGGCCTCGGCCACCTCGTCCATCGACACGCAGCCGGCGCCACGTTCGTCGAACAGGCGCCTGGCCGCGCAGAGGATCCGCTCGCGATTACGGGCCGCGTCCGAGCGCTCGGCGCTCTCCGCCTCGATGACGGGGAGTTCAAAGGATTGCTCCATGCTGCTCATTGTAGTAAACGGACCTCAGTCCGATTGTTTGCTATGCTGTTCGGCAGTAAGCGGACCACGGTCCGAGCCACTTCCAAAAGGAGAATCCGATGAGTGCACCGACCACGCCGCAGGTAGCGGCAGGAACCTGGAAGATCGACAAGGTCCACTCCCACGTGGGCTTTTCGGTCAAGCACATGGTCGTCGCGACGTTTCGCGGCCAGTTCGGCGAGTACGACGGCGCTCTGACGGCCGACGAGAACGGAACGCCCCGCCTTCAGGGCGAGGTCAAGGTCGACTCGCTGATCGTCAAGGACGAGAACCTCGCCGGGCACCTGAAGTCTCCGGACTTCTTCGACGCGGCCAACTACCCCGAGATCACCTTCTCCTCGACCAACGTCGATCTCGCCGAGAACGGCCAGCTCGAGGTCGAGGGCGATCTCACGATCAAGGGCAACACGCACCGGGTCACCGGTCGCGGCTCGCTGACCGGCCCCCACGTCGACATCGCGGGCAACGACAAGCTGGGCGTCGAGCTGGAGGCCGTCATCGACCGCCGCGAGTTCGGCCTGAACTGGAACGCCGAGCTGCCCAAGGGTGGGTTCGCCCTGGAGAACGACGTCAAGCTCGAGATCTCCCTCGAGCTCGTCAAGGAGGCCTAGACGGCCATGCGGATCCTCGGATTGTCCGGCAGCCTGCGCCGCGAGTCGCACAACACGCGGCTGCTGCGGGCGGCCGGCGCGCTGCTGCCCGAGGGCGTCGAGCTGGTGCTGTTCGACCAGCTCGGCGCGATCCCGCCCTTCAACGAGGACGAGGAGAGCACCCCGCCCCCCTCCGTCGCCGCGTTGAAGAGCGCGATCGCCGAGGCGGACGGCCTGCTGCTCGCGACGCCCGAGTACAACTCCTCGCTCCCCGGGGTGCTCAAGAACGCACTCGACTGGGCTTCGCGACCTCGCTCCGACACGCCGCTGATGAACAAGCCGGCCGCCGTGATCGGGGCCAGCACCGGCCTGTTCGGCGCGGTCTGGGCCCAGGCCGAGGCGCGGAAGGTGCTGGCCTCGACCGGCGCACGGGTCGTCGACCGCGAGCTGCCCGTCCCGCAGGCCGACGAGTCGCTCGGCGGCGACGGCCTGCCCCTGGACGTGGACGCGCGAGATGCCCTGTCGGCGACGCTGGACGAGCTGATCGAGATGGCCTGCCCCGAGCGCGCCGCCGCCTGAGGCGGGATGCGCGAGCTCGAGCCGGCGTACACCTCGGACTGGAGGGTGAGGCGAGCCGGACGCGCCCGGCCCCCGCTGCCACGCCGGCGAGTGTAGCCTCGGAGTCGATGATCGAAGAGCTGGTCAACCAGATCGAGACGCGGTTCGCCGAGCTGGGCGAGCAGATGACCGACGCCGAGGTGATCTCCGACCGCGAGCGCTACGCGGAGGTCGGTCGCGCCTACAGCCAGCTCGAGCCGGCCGCCAGGCTCGCGGCCGAATGGCGCCGGGCCCAGGACGACGCGGCCGGAGCCGAGGAGCTGATCGCCGAACTGGGCGAGGAGTCGGAGATGCGCGAGGAGCTGGAGGAGGCCCGCGGGCGCATCGAGGAGCTCGAGGAGGAGATCCGCCTGGCGATGGTCGAGCAGGACCCAAACGACGAGAAGAGCGTGATCGTCGAAATCCAGGGCGGCGCCGGCGGCGAGGAGGCGGGACTGTGGGCAGGCGACGTCTACCGGATGCTGACCCGGTACGCCGAGCGTCGCGGCTGGCAGGCCGAGCCGATCGAGGTCGGCGACGGCAAGTACACGTTCGCGATCAAGGGCGAGGGCGCCTACTCGGTGTTCAAGTTCGAGGGCGGCACGCACCGCGTGCAGCGCGTCCCCCAGACCGAGTCCCAGGGCCGGGTGCACACATCGACCGCGACCGTCGCCGTGCTGCCCGAGGCCGAGGACGTAGACATCCAGATCGACCCCAGCGACCTGCAGATCGACGTGTACCGATCGTCGGGGCCGGGCGGGCAGTCGGTGAACACGACCGACTCGGCCGTGCGTGTGACCCACCGGCCATCGGGGATCGTCGTCTCGATGCAGGACGAGAAGTCACAGCTGCAGAACCGGGAGAAGGCGCTGCGCGTGCTGCGGGCACGGCTCTACGAGCGCGCGATCGCCGAGCAGCAGGCCGAGCTGGCCGCCGACCGGCGCTCGCAGGTCGGCACGGGCGACCGCGCCGAGAAGATCCGGACCTACAACTACGGCGAGCGGCGCGTGACCGACCATCGCATCAAGCTGACCGTACACAACCTCGACCAGGTCCTGGAAGGAGACCTGGACGAGATCACCTCCGCCCTTCAGGCCGACGAGAAGCGCCGGCGCCTGGAGGCTCAGGCGGCGGTGTGAGCGGCGCGATCGGAGCACGCCCGGGTGCGGGGCGGATGCGCGGCACGCCGGTGCGCGAGGCCCTGCAGGGCGCCGTCACCGCGATCGCGGCGGCCGGCTGCGAGACGCCCCGCCTGGACGCAGAAGTGCTGCTGGCGGACGTGCTCGGGGTGGGACGCGAGCGCCTGCTGACCGATCGCTCGCTGCAGGTGCAGGGCGCTGCGGTCAGAAGCTTCCAGGATGCGGTGCGGCGCCGCTCGATCGAGCGCGAGCCGGTCGCCTACATCACGGGGCGCCGCGGCTTCAGGCGGCTGGAGCTCGCCGTCGACCGGCGCGCGCTGGTGCCCAGGCCGGAGACCGAGCTGCTGGTCGAAGCCGGGCTGCGGCTGCCCGCCGGTGCCACCGTACTGGACCTGTGTACCGGCAGCGGCGCGATCGCGCTGGCGCTGAAGGACGAGCGTCCCGACCTGGAGGTCTGGGGCAGCGACCTGAGCGCGGACGCGCTCGGACTGGCGCAGGACAACGCGGCCCGTCTCGATCTCGAGGTCGGCTGGCTGCAGGCCGACCTGCTCGAAGGGGTCCCGGACCGCTTCGACGCGATCCTCGCCAATCCGCCCTACGTCGCCGAGCGCGACCGTGCCACGCTGGCGCCTGAGATCCTGCGCCACGAGCCGATGCGCGCCCTCCTGGGCGGCGCGGACGGCCTCGCCGTGATCCGGCCCCTGCTGGCCCAGCTCGCAGGCCGGCGGCGCCCGAGCCTAGTCGCGCTCGAGGTCGGGGACGGTCAGGCCGACTCCGTCGCCGAGCTGATGGCGGCGGCGGGTTTGGGACCGGTTCGCTTCGAACGGGACCTGGCGGGTATAAAGCGGGTGGTGACAGGGGGAAGGGGATGACCTTGAGGCTCGACGCCGCGGCCGCGGGACGCCTGCAGGAATGCGTCGAGGCGGGCGGCGTCGCCGTGTTCCCCAGCGACACCGTCTACGGCGTCTGCTGCGATCCCGACGACGAGCGCGCCGCCCGGCGACTGTACGCGCTGAAGGGACGGCCTCCGGCGCGGGCCTGCGCTGTCATGTTCTTCTCTCTGGGCGCCGCACTCGAAGCGCTGGACGATCTCCACGACAGCGAGCGCGAGGCGCTCGACGCGCTGCTGCCCGGCCCGGTCACGGTGCTGCTGGCCAACCGCCGCCTGCGCTACACGGCTGCCTGTCGGGTCGACCCGGCGACGCTGGGCCTGCGCGTGCCGGAGCTGAGCGGGGCGCTGTCGGCGCTGGCGTCGATCACCGTGCCGCTTCTGCAGTCCTCGGCCAACCTGTCCGGTGAGCCCGATGCCCGCAGGCTCGCCGACGTGCCCGCGCGGCTGCGCGACGGAGTGGACCTCGTGATCGACGCCGGCGAGCTTCCCGGTACGCCCTCGACCGTCGTCGACCTGCGCGATCTCGACGCGGAGCGGCGCTGGCACATCCTGCGCGAGGGGGCGCTTCCGCGCGACGCCGTCGAGCAGGCGCTGGCCGCGCTCGCCTGAACGCGCGGGTCCTGGAGCCCTGCTAGCCTCGTTGCAGCTGCCGCAACTGGCGCACTGAGGTGGAACTGACCACCGGGGAGCGGCCAGCTTTCACGCCGCGCGCCTGGGCACAAGATTCCGTCGCCTGCCAAGGAGAGCGCCGTGTCCGAGCTCAGCCCCGACTACTTCAACCGACCCATCGCCGAGGTGGACCCGGAGGTCGCCGAGGCGCTGAGCGGCGAGCTCGAGCGCCAGCAGCGGACGCTGGAGATGATCGCCTCCGAGAACTTCGTGCCGCGCGCCGTGCTCGAATGCCAGGGGTCGGTGATGACGAACAAGTACGCCGAGGGCTACCCGGGACGCCGCTACTACGGAGGCTGCGAGTGGGTCGACGTCTCCGAGCAGCTGGCCATCGACCGCGCCAAGGCGCTGTTCGGGGCCGAGCACGCCAACGTGCAGCCCCATTCGGGCGCACAGGCCAACACGGCGGTCTACCACGCCCTGCTCGAACCGGGGGACACGATCATGGGCCTGTCGCTCGCCCATGGCGGCCACCTGACCCACGGCATGCGGATCAACGTCTCGGGCCGCCTGTACGAGATCGTCGCCTACGAGGTCGACCGCGAGACCAGCATCATCGACATGGACGAGGTCGCGCGCATCGCCCGCGAGCGGCGCCCGAAGCTGCTCCTGGCGGGCTGGTCTGCCTACCCGCGCCTCCTGGACTTCCAGCGGTTCCGCGAGATCGCCGACGAGGTCGGCGCGCTGCTGATGGTCGACATGGCGCACTTCGCCGGCCTGGTCGCCGCCGGGCTGCACCCCAACCCGGTCGACTACGGCGCCGACGTCGTCACCACGACGACCCACAAGACGCTGGGCGGTCCCCGCGCGGGGATCATCCTCAGCAAGGAGGAGTTCGCCAAGAAGATCGACTCGGCCGTCTTCCCCGGCCAGCAGGGGGGGCCGCTCGAGCACGTGATCGCGGGCAAGGCGGTGGCTCTGAAGATCGCCGCCAGCGAGCTGTTCACAGAGCGCCAGCGGCGCACCGTCGAGGGCGCCCGGGCGCTGGCCCGCGAGCTGCTCGGCCCGGGTCCGGCGGCACACGGCGTGAACGTGCTGAGCGGCGGCACCGACGTGCACCTGGTGCTGGCCGACCTGCGCGACAGCGACCCGGCGCTGACGGGCAGACAGGCCGAGGATCGGCTGCACGAGATCCAGATCACGGTCAACCGCAACGCGGTCCCGTTCGACCCGCGGCCGCCGATGGAGGCCTCGGGCCTGCGGATCGGCACGCCCGCACTCGCCACCCGCGGCCTGCAGGCGGAGGACTTCGCCGAGATCGGCCAGATCCTGGCCGTCGCCCTCACCCCGGACTACGAGACGCGTGCGGTGGAACTGGCCGAACGGGTGGCCGCGATCGTCGAGCGTTACCCGCTCTACGAGGGTCTGAACGCCGCTGCGCCGGTCTAGAGCGGAGCCGAGACCCGGCGCACCGCTCTCGCCTCGGGCAAGCTGCATGCTCCTGACCACGGCGCCTGCGATGCTTTGGCGAGCCGATGGCGCATCCGACTGAGCTCGAAGCGCTCTACGCGTTCCTGGCCGCATTGGCCGTGACTGCCCTGCTGACGCCGCTGACGATGCGGTTCGCACGGGCCGTCGGCGCGATCGACGAGCCGCGCGAGCGGGGCCTGTCCGAACGTCCCACCCCGTTGCTCGGCGGCCTGGCCATCTTCGCCGGCGCGCTGGTCGCCGGCCTGATCTGGCTGCCCGCCGGCTACGGCAAGCAGACCGACCTGTGGCACGGGGTGTTGCTGGGCGCCGCGGTGATCACGTTCGTGGGCGCTCTGGACGACCGTTTCGACCTGCACCCCGCAGTCAAGCTGATCGGCCAGATCGTGGCGGCGGTGATCGTCGTGCACTACGGCGTGGCGGTGAAGGCGATCACGCTCCCCTTCATCGGCAAACTGCACTTCCCCAACGCGGGGGCGACCAACGCCGGCCCGCTGCTGACCGTGATCGGCCTGGTCGCGCTGATGAACGTCGTCAACTTCTCCGACGGCGTCGACGGGCTGGCCGCGGGCGTGTGCGCGATCATCGCGGGGGCGATGGCCGTGATCGCCTTCGACCTGGGCCGCCAGCAACCCGGCGTGCTGGCAGCGATCACCGCCGGCGCCGCGCTCGGCTTCCTGATCTTCAACTTTCCCCCCGCGTCGAGCTTCATGGGCGACTGCGGCGCGAACCTGCTTGGTCTGCTGATGGGGGTGATCACGGTCGAGGCCGCCGTCAAGACGACGGCGGTGGTGTCGTTCGTGCTGCCCCTGATCCTGCTCGCCGTTCCGTTCCTGGACACCACCTTCGTGGTGCTCAAGCGGCTGAAGTACAAGCAGCCGGTCTACCGGCCCGATGCCGAGCACTTCCATCACCGCATGGCCCGGATCGGCTTCTCCAGCAGGCGCACGATCGCCTACCTGTACGCCTGGACGCTGATGCTGGCGGGGCTCGCGCTGGCGCTGCGCTTCGTGCCCTACAGCAATCACCACGGCCACCTCTACACGGGCTGGACGATCGTGATGGCCGCTCTCGCCCTGCTGGCGGTGGCCGCCAGTGTCTACCTCGTCTACGTCCTGGAGATCCTCAAGTTCAGGCGCCTCGATTCCGTGCGGCTGCGGCGGCTGCGACCGGAGGCCTCACCAGCGGAGATCGAGGCGGACGTCGTCAAAGACTTCCAGACCGGCGAATTCCATGCGGTCGCTCAACCTCCGAACGTGGACGTCGGCGCGAACGTGGACGACGCGGGGCCGCGCCGGGGTCAGCAGCGGATCAGCCAGCGGCAGGTGGATCAGGACGGCGTAGGCACAGGCGAGGAGCGCGGCGCACCGCAGGCGCCGATCGCCGCAGACCGCGGCTAGCGGCAGCGGCCAGATCGCATACCAGGGCAACAGCCAGGCGCTGGCGGCCAGCAGCGCCAGCGTGACCCAGCCCGCCGCCGCGCGCCAGTCCGCTCCGTGGGCGGTCCGCCACAGCGCGACGGCGAGGACCACCACGAACCCGGCGCCCCACAGCCGCCGCCACCACACCGGCGTGCCGTGCAGGCCGAGCAGCCGGGCAGTCTCGGCCGGAATGCTGTGCGTTGCGACCAGGTGCTGCTCGACCCCCAGCGCGTTCAGGAAGCCCAGGGCGTGGGAGCCGAAGCCGATCAGCCCGACCAGGGCGACCGCTGCCAGGGCCGCCAGCCCCGACAGCGCCAGCGCGAGCCGTTCCCGGTTGCGTGCCGGGGAGAGCACCAGGAAGGGCAGGGCCAGGCCGGCCGTCAGCTTGATCCCGACGCTGGCAGCCAGCACGCCGGCGGCCAGCCGCGGGCGGGTGTGAGCGCCGGCGGTCAGCAGCAGGGCCAGCGCGAGCAGCATCGCGGCGAGGGTGTCGTTGTGGGCTCCCCCGACGGCAAGTACGAGCAGCACGGGGTTGAGGCCGAGGAAGGCTGCCGCGAAGGCCGGCGATCGCCCGAGCCGGCCGGCCGCGCGCGCGGTCAGCCACACGGCCGCCAGGCTGCACAGCACCGCCAGCGCCTTCATCGTCCAGATCCCGCCGGCGACGCCGAGCGGCGCGATCGCGTAGCTGGCCAGCGTGAACAGGGGCCCGTAGGGCGAGTGTTCGAAGGGCCAGCCGACGAAGCGATAGATCGGGTCGGACGAGGCTTCGGCGGCCCAGCGGGTGTACGGATCCAGCCCGTGCAGCGCGCCCATGCGGGCGAAGGACAGGTAGCCGAAGACGTCCTGGGAGATCAGAGGCGGCCCGAGCAACAGGATCAGGTGGGCGAGCACGATCCCGGCGGCCAGCGCCGCTGGAGGTAGCGCGCGGGCCCCGGCCAACGCGAGCAGGTAGCCGCCGCAGATCGTCAGCATCAGCGCCTGGAAGCCGTTGCTGCCGAGGTGCGAGCCGATCCCCTGCAGAGGGCCGGCCAGCCAGCCGGGCCAGCCGCCGCTGTCGCCCGGCACATAACGCGACGGCGCCGCGGCGGCGTCGGCGACCATCGCGGCAAGCGCGCCGAGGACGGCCAGCAGGCCGAGCGCCCCCAGCAGGCGCAGCCCCGCGGCGGGCACCGGCGTCTCGCGGCTCGCGCCGCGCTCGCCCTGAAGCTGGGTGGGCGTCAATGGCCGCGTGGCCTGCATCCGTCCATTCTCACGGCTGGCCGGCACGCAGGCGTCCTCGGGCCGCGATAGGCTGTCCTTCAAGCGCCCGCCCGGGACGCCGGGCCGTGGGCGCATGTCTCTGCGCGTAACCCGACCAGGGTTCGCGTGCTAACTCCGGTATGCGACGCCGTCACCGCAAAAGCGCTCTGCGCTCAGCCCAGGACCCGGGCCGCCAGCGTCGCGTACTGATCCTCTCGGCCGACGTGGGCGAGGGCCACGCGGCTGCGGCGCGGGCTCTGGCGCAGCAGATCGAGTCCTCTCCCAGGGATGCCAAGGTGACCGTGATCGACGGCCTCGACGCGATGGGTCGGGTGCTGCGGCCGGTCGTCGAGGACGGGTACCGAGTCCAGTTGCGGCTGTTCCCCTGGACCTACACGGTCGTCTACTGGCTGCTCGAGCACGTGCTCCCGTTCCGGCTCGTAGCCCGCAAGCTCCTTTGCGTTTTCGGGTCGCGGCCGCTGGCCAAGACGATCGCAGAGCACGAACCCGACGTGATCGTCTCGACCTACCCCGCCGTGACCGTCGTGCTCGCCCATCTGCGACGGGTCGGGCAGGTCGAGTGTGCGACCGTGGCGACGATCACCGACCTGACCGGGTTGTTCTTCTGGGCCCAGCCCGGAATCGACATGCACCTGGTGATGTACGGCGAGTCGATGCCCTCGGTGGAGCGGATCGCCGGTCGGGGCAGCGTGCAGCTGGTGCGGCCGCTGATCTCCGCCGAGTTCCTGCAGCCGCGCTGCCCGACCGAGGCTCGCAGCGCGCTGGGGCTGCCGGAAGAGGGACGCATGGTCGTCGTCTCGGGCGGCGGCTGGGGAGTCGGCGACATCGCCGGGGCGGTGCGGGAGTTCGTCCGCACGCCCGAGGTGACGAGCATCGTGTGCCTGGCCGGGCGCAACCCCCAGCTCGAGGAACGACTGGGTGCGTTGTTCGCCGACGAGCCGCGGGTCCGCGTCTACGGGTTCACCGACAAGATGCCCGATCTGCTGGCGGCTGCCGACGTGCTCGTCCACTCGACCGGCGGCGTCACCTGCCTCGAGGCGCGTGCGGCCGGCACGCCGGTCGTCTCCTACGGCCTGCCGGTCGGCCACGCCCGTCTGAACACGCGCGCGATGGCAGCGCTGGACCTGCTGCGGCTGGCCAACGACACCGATGAGCTGCGCGAGCACGTCAGGGCGAGCTTCGCGGCCGATCCGCCGGCTGCCGAACCCGACGGGGCCGAGCACCCGCGAGACGATCCGGCCGCAGTGGACCTGGTGCTGGCGGCACCGCGGAGGGTCCGCCCGATCCCTCGCTGGCGGCTGCGGCTGGTCGCGCTGGCGACGCAGCTGGCCGCGATGGTGGTGCTGGGTTCATGGATGATGTCGACCGACGAGGTGACGAGCCTCGCCGCCAAGGTCCTGAGGGTTCACCCCCTGGCACACGTCGCGACCACGCAGCACGCGGTGGCGGTCGTGGCACGGGCGCCGGCGCGGGAGATCTCGACGCTCGCCTACGAGCTGGCAGAGCGCGGAATACACATCTCGTTCGCCGACGGCGCCGGTGTGCCGGCGCCTGAGCGGATCGCCCGGATGCACTACCTGCGCGACCAGCTGCTTCCCGAAGTCCCCGGCTCATCGCCGCTGCGCTGGGAGCGCACCCGCGGTCTGCTGCACTCTCAGGCCAGGGCGCTGGGCCTGAGTCGCCGCTTCTACTACCTCGAGCCCGCCGGTGGGCTGTCGGTCGGACAGCTCGTGCTGGCGCGGACCGACGGCGCGACACCGATCCAGGGCGCCGCCCGGATCAGCGCGACAGGGCGCCTGCCTCAGCGGCCGATCCGTGCGGGCGACGTCGTCGTGGTCGGGGTGGATGGTTCGGGCGCTTCGGTGCTTGGGCTCGAACGGATCGTCTCGGAGCTGGCAGCCAGGGGACTGGCTGTCGAGCCGCTGGACTCGCTCACGCGCTGACTCTCCATCAGGCCCAGCAGCAGCGGCGAGCGGGCCAGCATCGCCGCGCCGCCGATCAGCACTCCCAGCGAGATGGCCAGCGGCACCCCGCCCAGCGGCGTGGAGGTGAATTTTTCGCCCAGCAACGTGGCGCCGAGGACGACCGGAACGACGGTTTGGGTCACGAACACGACCGGCGCCACCTGGATCGCCGGGCGGGCCTGCAGTGCGCTCATCTCGCTGAGCATGCCGACTCCCGAGGCGGCGGCGGTGGACAGCGCCCAGGCCAGCGCGAGGCCCAGATGTCCCTGGGAGAGGTCGTCGGAGGCGAGCTTGGTCGCCACGCCGCTCCAGGCGAAGGCCAGGCCGGCGCAGACGATCGTCAGGCCGGCCCAGGGATGGTGCAGCAGGCGCAGCACATAGGGCAGCAGCGCCGCCCCTGCCAGCACGATCAGGACGAGCGTGACGGTCAGCTCCTCGCCGGAGGTGGAGGTGCTGTGGGGCGGCGCGCACAGCGCGGCGCCGAGGACCCCGAGCAGGATCGCCCCCATCGCGACGTGCTCGTAGCGGCCGGCGTGCTCGCCCAGCATCCGCTCGCCCATGAACATCAGGGCGAGCAGGCCGACAGCCATCGCGGGCTGCACGACCACCAGCGGCGCCAGCAGCAGCGCGATGACCTGCAGCGGGAAACCCAGCATCGATAGCCCCGTGCCGAGCAGCCAGCGGGACCGTTGCACCAGGTTGCGCGCCAGCGCGAGCCGCAGGTGCTCCTCGTGCGGCGCCTCGCGGGCGTCCATCGCCTGGAAGGCGACCCCTAGGCTGTACAGGGTCGAGGCCCCGATCGCGCAGATGATTCCCAGAGCGAGTTCGCCCATGTCCACAGACGATCATCGCACTCATGCCCTCCCGATCACGGGCGCCGCGCTGGCGGGCGCCGCGCTGGCCGGCTATCTGCTGCCGGGCCTGGCGGGCGCCTGGCCCGTACTGAGGCGACCTCTGGGGGTGGAGGACCGGACAGCCGGGGGGCGCGGCTACGCGCTGACCTTCGACGATGGCCCGCATCCGGCGGGCACGCCCGCGATGCTCGACGTCCTGGCGCGCGAAGGGGTCAGAGCCAGCTTCTTCCTGGTCGGCGAGCAGATCCGCCGCAACCCGTCCCTGGCACGAGAGATCGTCGACGCGGGCCACCAGGTGGCGTTGCTCTGCGACCGCCACCGCACCCTGCTGCGGCTGGGCCCGCGTCAGGTGAGCCAGGACATCGCCCGCGCCGAGGACGCGATCACGGGCGCGACCGGCTGCCGGCCGGCGCTGTACCGGCCGCCCTACGGGGTGCTCAACGCGCGCGCGCTGGGCCTGGCCCGGGCGCGGGGTTGGCGCACGCTGCTGTGGAGTCACTGGGGCCGGGACTGGGAGGCGCGGGCGACCGCGCAGTCGATCACGGCGCGTCTGACCGCCGGCGCCGGTGACGGCTCGGTGCTGCTGCTGCACGATGCCGATGACTATTCCGCCCCGGACTCCTGGCGGCGCACCGCCGCGGCGCTGCCGCGGGTGATCGAGACGATGCGCCTGCGCGGCGTCGAGGCGGTCTTTCCCTAGCGCCCGAGCGCGATTGCCGAGCTCGGCGGTCATCGGAGGCCGCGGCTAACATCGAGAGCCTGTCGACCGCCGTCTCGATCGAATCCGCCGCCGCTGCACCGGCCGCGCTGCCCGCGCAGGCCGAGCCGGCACGCGGGCGCAGCCGCTGGTGGGTGGAGGCGGCGACCGTGGTGTGGCTGTGCTGGCTGTACGACGCCGTCACGAACCTCGCGCCGCTGCGCCTCGCCCCGGCGCTGGCTCACGGCCGCGGCATCCTCGCCACGGAGCAATCGCTGGGGATCTCCCCGGAGCACTCGCTGGACCGCTGGCTGGCCGCCCATCACGGCCTCGCACTCGCGATCTCCGACTACTACGACAACGCCCACTTCGTCGTGACGCTGGGTCTGCTCGGGCTGCTGTGGTGGCGTCGGGCGGACATCTACAGGCCGCTGCGCAACGCGCTTGTGCTGATCAATGTGCTGGCCTTCGCGGTCTTCTGGCTCTACCCCGTTGCGCCGCCGCGAATGCTGGGGGGCTTCACCGACGTCGTCGCTGCCTCCGGCGCGATCGGCTCCTGGCACACCGGCGCGCTCGCCTCCGCGGCCAACCAGCTGGCGGCGATGCCCTCGCTGCACATCGCCTGGGCCGTGTGGTGCACGGTCGCGGTGTGGCGCATGAGCCCGCGGCCGGCCCTGCGGGCGCTCGCCGTGCTCTACCCGTTCCTGACCGGCTTCGCCGTGCTCGCAACAGGCAACCACTACGTTC
>JBKQOO010000071.1:0-14246 GCA_052145475.1 Solirubrobacteraceae bacterium | reverse complement strand
ATCGCTCAACGCCTTGAACCGCTCTCGCACCATCTCGAGGTCGACACGGGCCATGGCCAGGCGCTCCGGAGCCCAGCGCGTATCCGGCAGCTCCAACGGCGCCTCCCCCGTCTCGAAGGCGACCGCGCCCTCCAGCGCCGCCTGGATCGGACTGCGACCCGACAGCGCCCGTCGCCGATCCTGGATCCGCGCTACGAAGCGCTGCTCCAAGGCGTTCGCGATGTGGGCCCGGCCCGAGAAGGGCCGCCCCGCCCGAGCCAGCACGAGCAGCTCGAGCGTGGCCTGGCTGTAGCAGTCCTCCAGATCCTCCCGGCGCAGGCGCCTGCGATGCACCCGCAGCAGCACCTCGCGCTTGGCCCGGGCGACCAGGGCGACCGCCTCGGCCGGGTCGCCCACCCCGGCTCTCCCGTGCCCGGCCGGCGGCCTGTCCTCGCGACGTCCCTGTCCCGGTCGAGCTTCCACATGCGGATGTCGCCCGCCGTCCCGCCCAGACCCCCCTCCCACTTTCGTCGCGCCCGGTCCCGATCGGGTAGACAGAGGGGGACATGGGCATCGCCGACCGTCTCCAACAGCTCGACCGCCTCCAGCAATCCAGGCCGCGCATCAGCTTCCTCGCGGCCGTGATCAAGAAGTTCCAGGACGACCAGGGCGGGCAGCTGGCCGCGCTGATCGCGTACTACGGCTTCGTCTCGCTCTTCCCCCTGCTCTTGGTCTTCGTGACGATCCTCGGCTTCGTCCTGCAGGGCGACCCCACCCTGAAGAACCAGATCCTCGACGGCACCCTGGGCCAGGTGCCCCTGATCAGCGACCAGCTCAAACTCGAATCGCTCAAAGGGAGCACCTCCGCGCTGGTCATCGGGATCGTGCTCTCGGTGATGGCGGGCCTGGGCATCACCAGCGCCACCCAGCACGCGTTGGACCGGGTCTGGGCAGTGCCGTTCAAGAGCCGCGCCGACTTCGTCTCCCGTCGCCTGCGCGGCGTGGCGATGCTGATCATCCTCGGCACGCTGGTCGTCATCTCGACCGTCGCCGCCGGCTTCGTCGGCGCTGCGAGCCATTCCGCCGTGTCCGTCCTCGGCGGCATCCTGGTCGCCCTCGCCCTGAACCTGGCCCTGTTCATGATCGCCTTCAAACTGCTCACCGCCGCCCAGCCCACCTGGCGCGAACTGCTGCCAGGCGTGATCGCCGCGGCGATCGGCTTCCAGCTGCTCCAGCACCTCGGCGGCTACTACATCGATCACACCCTCAAACGCACCGGCCCCCTCTATGGCGTCTTCGCCCTCGTCCTCGGCCTGCTCGCCTGGATCTACCTAGGCGCGCAGCTGACCGTCTTCTCCGCCGAGATCAACGTCGTGCGGGCACGGCGCCTGTGGCCCCGCAGCTTCTTCTCCGAGCCCCTGCTCGAGGCCGACCGGCGGGCCCTGACCTCCTCGGCCGAGATCGAGGAGCGAGTCGAGCAGGAGAACGTCGAGGTCAGCTTCGACGAGCCCTCCGGCTAGGCCCCACTCGCGCCCCTTGCGGCCGGAACGCGACCCCCTAAGTGACCAAATATGGCTCTGCAGGTGGGTTTCCGGGATGACCCAAATGTACTTGCATCTGCAACCAAAAGCGCTATACTAACTAAACTTTCGTAAGCTTATATGGAGCGAGAACCCCTTATGTCATCTCCTTCCGAGAACCCCACCATCGACCCGACAACCACTACCCCGAGATTGCGTCTCATCCCTCTCGACGACACGGTCGTGTTCCCCAACATGGGGATCACCCTGACCATCGACGTCGGCGAGGACAAGCGAGTCGTGCTGGTCCCCCGGCACGAGAACGAGTTCCTCGACGTCGGCACCATCGCCGAGGTCTCCGAGCAGATCCGGCTCCCAGGCGGCGGCCGCGCCGTCGCCCTCTCCGGCGAGCACCGCGCCCTGATCGGCGCAGCACAGACAGGCCCCGAAGGAGAGCTGCGGGTTGAGGTCGAGGAGCACCCCGACGAGGTTCCGGTCGACAAAAGGACCCGGGACCTGGAGCGCGAGTACCGCGCCACCGTCGAGGAGATCCTCGAGCTGCGCGGCGACGACGGACGCATCTCCGCCTTCCTGCGCGCAATCGCAGAGCCCGGCGCGCTGGCCGACTCGGCCGGCTACTCGCCCACGCTCACCTACGAGCAGAAGGTCGAGCTGCTGCGCACCATCAACGTGACCGACCGCCTCGAGCTGGCCGTCAAGCTTCAGCGCGACAGCCTGGCCGAGCTGCAGGTCCGCAAGCGCATCCGCGAGGACGTGCAGGAGGGCGCTGAGAAGCAGCAGCGCGAGTACTTCCTGCGCAAGCAGATGGACTCGATCCGCAAGGAGCTCGGCGAGGACGACGCCTCCGTCTCGGAGGAGTACCGGACCAAGATCGAGGATGCCGACATGCCCGAGCCCGTCAAGGAGCAGGCCCTCAAGGAGCTGTCCCGACTCGAGCGCATGGGCGAGCAGACCGGTGAGTCGAGCATGATCCGGACCTACCTGGACTGGCTGATCGCCGTGCCCTGGGGCAAGCGCTCCGAGGAGCACCTCGATCCGGTGGCGGCACGCGAAGTGCTGGACGCCGACCACGCCGGCCTGGAGGACGTCAAGGACCGCGTGACGGAGTACCTGGCCGTGCGCAAGCTGCGCCAGGAGCGGGGCATCGAGGCCGACCCCAAGTCGGGGGCGATCCTCACCCTGATCGGCCCGCCCGGCACCGGCAAGACCTCGATCGGCGAGTCGATCGCAAAGGCGACCGGGCGCGAGTTCGTCCGCATGTCGCTCGGCGGCGTTCGCGACGAGGCCGAGATCCGCGGGCACCGGCGCACCTACATCGGCGCACTCCCCGGACGCCTGGTCAGGGCGCTCCGTGACGCCGGGACGATGAATCCGGTGATCCTGCTCGACGAGGTCGACAAGGTCGGCGCAGACTGGCGGGGCGACCCCTCCGCGGCGCTGCTCGAGGTGCTCGACCCGGCTCAGAATCACTCGTTCCGGGATCACTACCTCGACGTCGAACTGGACCTCAGCCAGGTGATGTTCCTGGCCACGGCCAACGTCGCCGACACGATCCCCGGCCCCCTGCTCGACCGCATGGAGGTGATCAGCTTCGACGGGTACACCACCGCCGAGAAGTTGGCCATCGCCAAGGGCTACCTGTGGCCGCGACAGCGCGACCGCAACGGCCTGCGCGAGGATGAGGTCGAGATCTCCGACGAGGTCCTGCAGACGATCACCACCGAGTACACCCGCGAGGCCGGCGTGCGCAACCTGGAGCGCAACCTGGGAACGGTGCTGCGCAAGACCGCGACCAGGATCGCCTCCCAGAAGGCCGAGATCCCTGTGAAGATCGACCTGGAGGTCGTGCGCGACGCGCTCGGGCGACAGAAGTTCTTCCAGGAGTCCGCCGCCAGGACGGCAACGCCGGGCGTTGCGACCGGACTGGCCGTGACCGGTGCCGGCGGGGACGTGCTGTTCGTCGAGGCCACCGCCATGAAGGGCGGTCCCTCCGGCGGCAGCCTGGTCCTGACCGGCCAGCTGGGTGACGTGATGAAGGAGTCCGGGCGGATCGCCCTCTCCTACGTCCGCGGACACGCCGAGGAGCTCGGCATCGAGGAGGACGCCTTCGAGAACAAGGAGTTCCACATCCACGTTCCCGCCGGCGCGATCCCGAAGGACGGCCCGAGCGCGGGCGTGACCATGGTCACCGCCCTGGCCTCGCTGCTCTCTGGTCGGCCTGTCAAGCACACCGTCGGGATGACCGGCGAGGTGACCCTGCAGGGACGCGTCCTGCCGATCGGCGGGCTCAAGCAGAAGGTGCTTGCAGCGCACGCCGCAGGGCTGACCGACGTGATCCTGCCCGAGCGCAACAGAGGCGACCTCGACGACATACCCGAGGACGTCAAGGAGCAGATGACCTTCCACCCGGTCATGACCGTCAGGGAGGTCCTCAACCGGGCGCTGGAGCCGGCCCGCAATGTCGCGCACGTCTCGTAGATGTGAGCCCGTGCCGCTCGAGGTCAGGGAGACCGCCTCCCTGCTCGAGCGGCGCTGGCAGCTCTCGATTCTCTACGCAGCACTGAGCGGCGCGTTGCGCTTCAACGAGTTCGCCGAGGCCATCGCCGGCATCTCCCCCCGGATGCTCTCCGAGCGCCTCCGCGACCTCGAGGCCGCCGGCCTGGTCCAGCGCACCGTGATCCCCTCCAGCCCCCCCACCGTCGAGTACCGCCTGACCGAGAAGGGACGGCGTCTCGCTCCCCTGATCGAGGCGATGCGCGACTACGCTCGCCAGCCCGTCTGATCGTCGTTGGCGGGAGACTGCCCCGCAGGCGCAGGCGCGGGTGCGGGTGCGGGCTTTCGAAATTGCCGACTGCGTGCGCGATGGTATTCACCCCGGTAGTGACCATCGCGCACGGGGCGCGTAGAAGGACAGATGAAACGCCGGACCGTGCGCTTTCGTATTCACCCGGTAGTAACCATCGCGCACGGGGCGCGTAGAAAAACAGATGAAACCCCGGCCCCTGCGCTCTCGTATTCACCCCGGTAGCGACCATCGCGCACGGGGCGCGTAGAAGGACAGATGAAACGCCGGCCCGTGCGCTCTCGTATTCACCCGGTAGTCACCATCGCGCACGCGGCGAGACAGTCGCTGTCCTAGGCCGTCTCCGGGACCTCGGGGTGGCTGATCCCGACCAGCTGCCCGCCCGCGCATTCGGCCGCCTTCACGTTCCCGTCCAGCTGCGGGTTGCGGATCCCTGCCACCCCGACGAGCCCGCCCAGCGCGACCAGCGCCGCCGCGATCGCCATCCCCAGGTGGAAGGCGTGCAGCGACGCCGCTTCCGCCGCGCTCGAGACGGCGTGCGCCTGGCCGGGCGCCAGCCCCCGCACGTCCGGGCGGCCCAGCGGCAGCTTCTTTGCTTCGCGGACCGCTCGCTGGGCCGCCGGACCCAGCCGCGTCCCCGCCAGGTGGTGCTCGAGCGAGGCGACGAACGAGGCGGCGATCGCAGCGCCGACCGCCGCGGTGCCCAGCAGACCGGCCACGCGGGCGACCGCGTTGTTGACCCCCGAGGCGATCCCCGCCTCCTTCTCCATCCCGGCCAGCACGGCCGCCGTCAGCGGCGCCACTGTCATCGTCAGCCCAAGCGAGAAGATCAGCAGCGGCGGCAGCAGGTCGCTGACGTAGTCGACCTTCGTCCCGATCGTCTGGAACATCAGCAGCCCGGCAGCCGCCAGCAGCGGCCCGGCCCCCATGAAGAATCGCGGGCCAAAGCGGTCGGCCAGCCTGCCGAACCGGCTCGACAGGCAGAACATCACGATCGTCACCGGCAGCGTCGCAAGACCGCTTTCCAGCGGCGTGTAGCCCGCGATCTGCTGCAGGAACAGCACCAGGAAGAAGAACACGATCGACAGGCCCGCATACATCGCGAACGTCTCCACGTTGCCGACCGAGAAGTTGCGCCGCCGGAACAGCCCGAGCGGCAGCATCGGGTCCTTTGCCCTGGACTCGTAGAGCGTGAACAGGGTCAGCAGCGCGATGCCGACGACCATCGGCACGATCACCTCTGGGCTCGACCAGCCCAAGCGGGGCTGCTCGATCAGAGCGAACACCGGCCCTCCCAGCCCGGCCGCACAGAGCAGGCCACCGACCACGTCCACCCTGCGGGCTCCCGGCTCCCGTGGCGCGCTGGGCGGGATCACGGTCAGGATCAGCCCGACGCAGGCCGCCGCCAGCGGCACGTTGATCAGGAAGATCCACCGCCAGGAGCCGATCGCCAACAGCTCCCCGCCCGCAAGCGGACCCAGCACGCCCGCTATCCCGCCCCACGCCGTCCAGGTGCCGATCGCCGCGCCCCGCTCAGACGCGGGGAAGGTGTTGACGATCACGGCCAGCGAGCTGGGCACCAGCAGCGCCCCCGCGACCCCCTGCAGAGCCCTCGCCCCGACCAGAACGCCGATGTTCGGCGACGCCGCGCAGAGGATCGAGGCCAGCCCGAAGCCGGTCACGCCAAGCGCGAACACGCGACGCTCCCCGTAGAGATCTCCCAGCGACCCGCCGACCAGGATCAGCGAGCCCAGCGTGAGCAGGTAGCCGTTGACCACCCACTGCTGGCCCGCCAGGCCGCCCCCGAGCGCGCGCTGGATCGTGGGCAGCGCGACGTTGACGACCGACCCGTCCAGCAGCACGATCCCGGAGCCGAGGATGCAGGCGACCAGGGTCAAGCGCTTGACCGAGGCCGGGCTGCGCGCGGGCATAGCGCTACCGTAACCGCCGGGGAACCGTGAAGACCGGCCTTGAGCTCCGTCGCGCCGGGGCTCGCAATCTCGCCAGCCTCTTGGCCTCCACTCAGCCGAGCCCGAGCCCTTCTTCAGGAATCCTTTGTCCAGATGCGGTTGTCTGTTGGTGTGCGGAGCACAGCCGGCATGACACGCAGAGACCTGCTCAAGGTCGCCGGCCGTACCGGTGCCGGCCTGGCGCTGGCGGGCGGCCTGGGCGAGCTGTTCGCGCGCGTCTCCGCGGCGCCGCTGCCCGGCGCCCCGCCCCTGCCGCCTCGATGGGTCACCAGACCGGATCTGCGGATACCCGCGCTCACGGTCTCCCTGCGCGAGTCCGGCGCGAGCACCGACCCGATCTTCATCGCTCCCTACAACGCGCCGAACGCGCAGGCCGGCGCCGTCATCACCGACTACCTCGGACGGGCCCTCTGGGAGCACCCGATCGAAGGCAAGGTCACGACCAACTTCCGCGTCCAGAGCTACCGGGGGAGCCCGGTGCTGGTCTGGTGGGAGGGCCTGATCGAGTCCGGCCACGGCGTCGGGGAATACGTCATCGCCGACGCGGCCTACCGAACCGTGCAACGGGTCCAGGCCGGCAACGGGCTGCGCGGCGACCTGCACGAGTTCGTCATCACCCCCCGCGACACGGCGCTGCTGACCAGCTACGAGCTGCGCCGGTCCGACCTGACCGCGGTCGGCGGCGCCCGCGACGCCACGGTCCAGGACGCGATCTTCCAGGAGATCGACCTTGCCACCGGGCGGGTCCTGATCGAGTGGCACAGTCTCGATCACGTGCCCTTCGAGGAGTCATACGCGCCCCTCACCCCCGAATGGGACTACTTCCACATCAACTCCGTCGACCTGGACCTCGACGGCGGCCTGCTCGTCTCCTCGCGCAGCACCCACACCGTCTACAAGATCGCCCGTAGCGGGCAGATCCTCTGGCGGCTCGGGGGCAAGCGCGGCGACTTCCAGCTCGGGCCCGGGGTTCCCTTCGCCTGGCAGCATGACGCCCGCCGCCGCGCCGACGGCACCTTGACCGTGTTCGACAACGGCGCGACCCCGGCCGTGGAGAAGCTCTCACGCGGGCTGATCATCGACCTCGACGAGCAGGCGATGAGCGCCACGCTGGTGCGCCAGTTCACCCATCCCGGTGTGCTCGCCGGCAGCCAGGGAAGCGTGCAGCGCCTGCCCGACGGCAACGTCTTCGTGGGCTGGGGCGAAGTGCCCCGCGTCTCCGAGTTCAGCGGCGATGGGCGCCTCGTCTTCGATGCCCTGCTCGGCCGCCAGTACCAGTCCTACCGCGCCTTTCGCCTGCCCTGGACCGGTCGGCCTGCCGACGCGCCCGCGATCGCGATCGCGGGACCCGCCTCGGCACGAGCCGCCTACGCCAGCTGGAACGGAGCGACCGGGGTCAGCGCCTGGCAGCTGCTCTCAGGCCCGAGCGCGTCCTCGCTCGCTGTCCATTCACAGGTTCGTTCGGCCGGGTTCGAGACCGCGCTGGCAGCTCGGCACGCGGGCCCGCTGGTGGCCGTCCAGGCCCTCGACCGTCGCGGCACGGCCCTGGGCCGCTCCGCCGCGATCCCGCTTCCCGCCTAGATCCGGCTGGCGACCGCGGCAGCGACCGGCCGCCCGGCCTGCGGCGCGCCGCAGACCATGTTGCGCCCCTGGCGCTTCGCTTCGTACAGAGCCGCATCGGCTTCCGCGCAGACCCGCTTGTAGTCGAAGCCGCACTCCTGTCGGGACGCGGAGACGCCGAAGCTCATCGTCACCCGAAGGCCACCCCCGACAGTGTCTGCCTGCACTCCCCGGCGCAGGCGCTCCGCCATCGCGGCCGACTGCTCCAGGTCGGCACCCGGCAGGAGCACCAGGAACTCCTCGCCGCCGATCCGGTAGGCCAGGTCGAAGGCGCGCAGGTGCTTGCGCAGAAGATAGGCGACGTCCTGCAGCACCGCGTCGCCCGTGGCGTGGCCGTGGGAGTCGTTGATCTGCTTGAAGTGGTCCAGGTCGCCGACGATCAGCCCGACCGGCTGGCCCGTACGCTCGGACTGGTGCGCGAGCTCGTAGGTCCGGTCCTTCAGCGAGTTGCGGTTCAGCATCCCGGTCAGCGGGTCGATCACCGCTTCGCTGCGGTGGATCACGTCCGAGTGCATCAGCGCCGTCGAGAGGATCGCCACGGCGATCGTCAGGGCCAGCGGCATGATCAGCAGCGGCGGGCGGGCGATCACCGCCTGGGCGTCGACGCCGAAGGCGACCGCGATCATCATCGCGACCGTCACGGCCAGCCCGAGGACCACGCCCCGGCTCGGGAAGCGCGCGCTCAACGTCACGATCGGGATCGCAAACCAGGCCATCGCGGGCGAGCGCGGGCCACCGGTCAGCGCATCGGCCATCACGATCATCAGCTGCGAGCCCACCCAGGCGGCGAACAGCACGTACTCCGGATGGCTGACCCGCTCGACCACCGCGTCGGCCAGCTTGAACAACACCCCCGCACCCGCCAGCAGCGCCACGGTCCACCAGCCCAGCCAGGGACCGCACAGCAGCAGCGCGACGGCCATCACGGCGAAGGACCGCTGCCGCACCGGCGCGATCAGGCGGTCCATGTCGAGCATCCGCTCGCGGTCCATCACGTCCCCGATCAGCCAGGAGACCGGCGTCGCATCGGGTTGCCGGGCAGCGCCGGGAGCCTGGCCGACGGCTGCGAGCGCCACGTGATCCCCGCCTGGCGCACCACCGAGCTGGGGCAGGACGGACGCTAGAGGATCGCTCATACGGAGGAGGCATCGACTCCGCCTAGCACAATCGGAAACAGTCGGGGAACGCCTCGACAAATAGGCACACCGAAGGCTCGCTCCCCGCGGGCGCACGGGGTCCCCGCCGGCGGCCGCGCCGCTCAGCGCCGGCTCAGCCCAGCACCAGCTCGGCGGCCGACCGCATCGTCGCCGCATCGCCCGAGATCAGGAGGGTCGTCACGATCGACTCCCGCCAGCGCTCCAGATCGTCGCGGATCTTCTCCTTCGGGCCGATCAGCGACATCTCCTCGATCAGCTTGCGCGGCACGATCGCGGCGGCCTCGTCCTTGCGGCCCGACAGGTACGCCTCGGCGATCCGGTCGACCTCCGCCTCGTATCCCATGCGGATCGCGACATTGGCGTGGAAGTTGGTGCCTTTGGCGCCCATCCCGCCGAAGTACAGGGCATAGAAGGGCCGCAGCGCGTCGGCCGCCGCGTCGATGTCGTCCGAGACGATGAAGGGCACAGTCGCGTTGACCTGGAAATCTGACGCCGAGCGACGCGCCCCCGGCCGCGAGAACCCCTCCTGCAGGTAGGAGGCGTAGACGTCCTGCTGCTCGGGCGCGAACAGCATCGCGAGCCACCCGTCGCACAGCTCGGCGCACAGCGCGATGTTCTTCGGGCCCTCGGCGCCGAGGTAGACCGGGATGTCCTCGCGCAGCGGGTGGATCGAGGACTTCAGCGGCTTGGCCAGGCCGGTGCCGCCGGGCAGCGGCAGCTGGTAGTGCTCGCCCGCCGCGACGACCGGCCCCTTGCGGGCCCAGATGTCGCGGAGGATGCCGATGTACTCGCGCGTCCTGGCCAGCGGCTTCGCGAAGGGCATCCCGTACCAGCCCTCGACCACCTGCGGTCCAGAGACTCCCAGGCCCAGGATGAACCTGCCGCCGGAGAGATGGTCCATCGTCATCGCCGCCATCGCCGTCGCGGCCGGCTGGCGCGCCGACATCTGCACGATCGCCGTGCCCAGCTTCAGGCGCTCGGTCGACGCGCCCCACCAGGCCAACGGCGTCAGGCAGTCCGAGCCGTAGGCCTCAGCCGTCCAGATCGAGTCGAATCCGAGCCGCTCCGCCTCCGCCACCGACTCCTCGACCTGGGGCGGCGGGCCGCCCGCCCAGTAGCCCGTGTTCAGCCCCAGTTTCAGCTCGCCGGCCATCGCCGCGGGACTATAGTGTCAACCCCGAGCGAGGAGGAGAGATGGCCGTAACGGTTGGGGTCCTCGGCGACGTCCGCCGCCGCACGCTGCAGGAGGTCTGCGACACGTTCGCGCCGTCGCTGCAGAAGCGCGGCGAGGACCCTGTGCAGGAGGCCTTCTACGCACGCAGCGCCTCCGAGCTGGGGGTGGCGGAGCAGATCGAGGGGCTGCTCGCGCAGACCGCTCTGCCCGAGGAGATTGAGGCGCTGGGCCAGCTGCTCGACGCGTTCGCCGCGCAGGGCTTCGGCGAGCTGGCGCTGGATGCTCGCACGGCGACCCTGCACGCCGTCTCCGACTCGAGCCCCGAGGCCAAGCTCGGCGTGAGGCAGCTGCGCGCCCTGACCTTCCTGTTCTTCTACGGGCTGCCCGACCAGAACGGGCAGAACCCCAACTGGGAGGCGATCGGGTACCCCGGCCCGCTCTCGGCGCCCCCCACTCCCGAGCAGGCTCCCAAGACGATCCCGGTCGAACAGCTCTCCGGCGAGAGCGCCACGCTCAGCGCCGAGGTGTGCATCGTCGGCTCCGGCGCCGGAGGCGGCGTGATCGCCGCCGAGCTGGCCCGGGCCGGGCGCTCCGTCGTGGTACTGGAGATGGGGGGCTACCGCAACGAGGCCGACTTCAGGCAGCTCGAGCTGCCGGGGATGTTCGAGCTCTACCTCGGCGGCGGCCTGGCCTCCTCAGAGGACGGGTCGATCGCGCTGCTGGCCGGCTCCACCCTGGGCGGGGGCACCGTCGTGAACTACATGAACTGCATCCGCACACCGCAGCACATCCGCGAGGAGTGGGCGGCGATGGGCATCGAGGGGATCGACCAGCCCGACTACGAGCAGCATCTCGACGCGATCTGGAAGCGGCTGGGCGTGAACGACGTCGCGACGTCGCAGAACCGCACCCACAAAAGGATGATCGCCGCCTGCCAGGCGCTCGGCTATCCCCACCGCCCGCTGACCCGTAATGCCGACGTCTCCTGCGAGGACCCCGGCGCATGCGGCTACTGCTACGCCGGCTGCCAGAACGGCTGCAAGCAGTCGACCATGAAGACCTTCCTGCAGGACGCCGCCGATGCCGGCGCGCGATTCGTGGTGGGGGCTCGAGCCGAGCGGATCCTGACCGACGGCGGCCGGGCCAGCGGCGTGCTGGCGAGCGTCACCAACGAGGACGGCTCGACCACGTCGCTGCGGGTCGAGGCGGAGACGGTCGTGGTCGCCGGCGGCGCGATCGAGTCGCCGGCCCTGCTGCTGCGCTCAGGGATCGGCGGTCCCGCCGCCGGCCGCCACCTGCGGCTCCACCCGGCCTCGCTGGTCGCCGGCATCTACGACAGCCCGATCGAAGGCTGGATCGGGCAGATCCAGTCGGCCCTGTCCGACCAGTTCAAGGACTGCGAGGGGGACTGGGGCTTCCTGATCGAGGCGAGCACCGTCGCCCCGGCGATCGTCGCGATGTCGCTGCCCTGGGAGGACGGGGAGGCACACAAGAGCATCCTCGCCCGTCTCGCCCACCTCGCCCCCTTCATCTCGGTCGCCCGCGACCACGGGGAGGGCCGCGTGGTGATCGACGATCACGGCCGCGCCGTGACCCGGTGGTCGTTCGCCGACGAGCTCGACGTCAACCTGTTCCACCGCGCGATGGTCGAGCTCGCGCGCCTGCACCGCGCCGCCGGCGCCAGCGAGATCCTGACCTTCTACCAGCGTCCCGTGCTGAGCTGGCGCGAGGGCGATGACTTCGAGGCATTCCTGACCGACGTCCAGCGCGGCTCGCTGGCGGCCAACGACGTGGCCGCCTTCACCGCCCACCAGATGGGGTCGTGCCGGATGGGCTCGGATCCCGCCGACTCGGTGGCGGACGGACGCGGACAGCTCCACGACACGCCCGGCGTCTGGATCGGCGACGCCTCCGCCTTCCCGACCGCGCCGGGGGTCAACCCGATGATCTCGATCATGTCCCTGGCCCACCGCACCGCCGGCAACATCCTCGCGGCGAGCTGACCCCGGGCGGGGCGCGCCGTCAGCCGTCGAGGAGCGCCAGCGTGAAGCCGTCGTAGCCCTTGCTGCCGACCGTCTGGATCGTGGTCGCCGTGACCCGCGGCTCGGCCGCCGCCATCGCCAGGAAGCGGCGCATGCCCTGGGCGCCCGCGTCCGCGCTGTCGGGATCGGCGACCGCTCCGTCGCGCACGACGTTGTCTGTCAGGATCAGCCCGCCCGGACGGACCATCTCCAGGGCGAAGGCGAAGTACTCGGGGGTGCGCTGCTTGTCGGCGTCGATGAACGCCAGATCGAACGGCCCCGCCCCCTCCTCGCGCAGCGCCGCCAGCGAGTCGAGCGCCGGTCCGACCCGGATCTCGACGCGCTCCGACAGCCCTGCCCTGGCGACGTTCGCCGCGGCGACCGCGGCGTAACCCGGGTCGAGCTCGAGCGAGATCAGCCGGCCCTGCGGCGACAGCCCGCGGGCCATCCAGATCGTGCTGTAGCCCCCCAGCGTCCCGACCTCGAGCACGCTGGCAGCGCCGTGGATCCGGATCAGCAGGTTCAACAGCCTGCCCTGGTTCGCCGTGACCGCGATCGGCGGCAGCCCGGCCGCCTCGCTTGCCGCGAGCGCCTCGTCGAGCACCGGGTCGGGACCGATCAGCAGCCCGGCGGTGTACTCGTCGACTGCGTTCCACAGCTCCCAGCTCACCGCTGCGCCTCCGCGTCCTGCTCCCGCGTCATCAGCGCGAGGGGAATCGCCAGGCCCGCCGAGCGTGCCACCGTCGAGATGCGCCTGCTCGGCTGCACGGCCGGGCGTGGCGCCTGCGCGTGCGGGGACATGCGCCCGACGGTCTCCCCGATGTCGTCGACCAGCAGCGCCAGGCCCCAAAAGCGCACCGGCCGCTGCGGCCCTCCCGTCTGCGCCACGATCTGCTCCGGCTCCTGGACCAGCTCGAGGATCTCCCGGCCCAGCCTGAAGAAGGCCTGGCGGGGCGCCCCCGCCGGAGTCGGCTCCTCGCGGATGCGGCGCAGGTCAAGGCCCGCCGTCTGCATCGCGGCGACGCTGCGGTCGAGGTCCGGTGAGACCGCGACGACGTGGTCGATCGCGACGACGCCGTTCGGGTGCGGGAGCGCGGGCGCCAGGGCGGGGCGCTGCGAGCGGGTCGTGGGCAGGCCGTCGAGGTCCTCGCTGCGAAGCTCCCGCAGCGACCAGCCCAGCACTCCCTCGCCCCCCTGCTCCCCCGCCAGGCGCAGGCGGACGCCGGCGACCTGGCAGACCCCGTCCACGACGTCGAAGCCGAGCGCCGACCAGCGCTCGGGCTCGTCGGCGATCGTGATCTCGTCGATCGTGGGCATCGGTCAGGCCGCCTTTCCTCCCGCCGGCGATCCGGCGGGGTGCCGCTAGAACTAATCAGGCGTGAACGGTACAACCCAGCTCAGCGACCGCCGGCGGCTGGCGATCCTGGCCATCTGCTGCATGAGCCTGCTGATCGTGGCGATGGACAACACGATCGTGAACGTCGCGCTGCCGTCGATCCGCCGCGACCTGCACGCGTCGCTGTCGGGGCTGCAGTGGACGATCGACGCGTATGTGATCGTGCTCGCGAGCCTGCGGCGCCGGCGAGGAATCGGCGAAGCGCAGGCGCACGGTCCCGAGCTGGCAGACACGGTCGCGTACGTCGAAGCCGAGAGCCGCCCAGCGGGCGGGCTCGTCGGCCAGCGTCAGCTCGTCGATCGTGACTGCGGTCAAGCCGTCCTCTCTGGCGCGCACCGGGCTCGCGTCCGGGTAGCGGGCGCTGATGGCGCTAAAACGGTCAGGCGTGAACCGTACACCCGAACCGAGCGACGGCCGCGACGGGCTCAGCGACCGCCGGCGCCTGACGATCCTGGCGATCTGCTGCATGAGCCTGTTGATCGTGGCGATGGACAACACGATCGTCAACGTCGCGCTGCCGTCGATCAGGCGCGAGTTGCACGCATCGCTGTCGGGGCTGCAGTGGACGGTCGACGCGTACGTGAT
>JBKQOO010000070.1:0-19617 GCA_052145475.1 Solirubrobacteraceae bacterium | reverse complement strand
GAGGAGCGAGCGGCTCAGCGTCCCGCAGGCGCTGTCCCGCTCTCTCATCGAAGCGCGCGTGATGTGAGGTGTCGCCTACGCACCGTCGCGACGCGGGCCACGACCCCTGTAAAGGTATGACCAATGGGCCCGCCTGGACTCGAACCAGGGACCTACCGATTATGAGTCGGCAGCTCTAACCAACTGAGCTACGGGCCCGCCGCGCACCCCGGGATCGCCGGGGCGCACGGTCGCAGACGCTACCAGCGCGGCGGTCCGCCGAGACCGCGATGGGAGCGGTCGGGCTGGATGTGGAATGCTGCCGCCGCCGCCCCTCGGGGCGGGCACCCGGTTTGGCTCACGACAGGAGGGATGGCAGATGCCGGCACAGCGAGCAGCGATAGTCACGGGGGCTTCGAGTGGGATCGGCTTGGCGATCGCCAAGGTGCTCGGCGAAGAGGGCTATGCGATGACCGTCGCGGCGCGCCGTCCCGAGAAGCTCGAGGGGGCGCTGAAGGAGCTTCAGGATGCGGGATTGGACGTGCAGGCGATCGCCGCGAACCTGGGCGACGAGGGCGAGATCCAGAAGGTCGTGACGGCCCACCGGGAGCGCTACGGACGCCTTGACGTGCTTGTCAACAACGCGGGCGTCGGCATCGGCGCCCCCGTCGCCGAGCTCCAGACGAAGCACATCGACATGCAGCTCAGCATCAACCTCCGTTCGATCTTCCTCTTCTACCGCGAATGCATCGGGATGCTCCGCGAGGCGGCCGGCGAGCACAAGAACGCGATCGTCGTCAACACCTCGTCGATCTCGGGCAAGCACGGCGAGGGCTGGCTGTCGGTGTATTCGGCCACCAAGCATGGAGTGGTCGGCTGGACCGAATCCATGAACAAGGAACTTGGCGGCGAAGGCATCAAGTCGACCGCCCTCTGCCCCGCCTTCGTCGACACGCCGATGACGGACTTCGTCAAGGAGCACGTCCCGGCCGAGCAGATGATCCGCCCCGAGGACATCGCGGAGTCGGTCAGGTTCCTGCTGCGGGTCTCCCCTGCCTGTGTGGTGCCCGAGATCATGTTCGTGCGCCCCGGCGAGTCGATCTAGGCGCGCCGGCGAAGAGCGGTCAGTGTGCGAGCGCGAGCGCCGGCCCACCGGGGCGTGGCGCTCCGGAGCGGGGAGCCCGCAGTCGCCGGGCACGGATCTCACCCGCCGGATCGGCCTGGTCGGGCAGGCGTCTGGCCGATCCTCTCAGCCTGCCGGCCAGCAGGGCGCGGTGTTCTGCGATCGCACGGTCCAGCTCGAGGCCGTCGGCCTCCTCCAGGCTGGCGCGCAGCTGGGCGATCAGGGTCCTGACCTCCCGGCCGGTCGCGACACGGCTCGCACCTCGCGCCCGTCCGAACCGGTCCCACGCCTTGGCGAAGGAGATGAAGTCGGTACGACCGCCGCAACGGTGGGCGGCCAGCATCGGGCAAACGCCGCCATGGCCGTCGACGTAGGCGCCGACGATGATCCGCTCGTTCGTTGCCAGGCCCTCGAGCATCGCCCGCCTGGTCGCGACCGGCATGCAGTCGACCGCCAGTCGCAGGCGCTCGATCGGGTTGCTGGGGCGGCGGCGATTTCGCATAGGCTGTGCCCGCTCGAGGCCGTCGGCCCGTCACGAGGGGGCGCCGCCAAGACTAGGCCAGGACGTCTCCGCGAGCAACGAAACCCCTGCAGCTGAAAGGAAACTTGCATGAAGCTCGGCATCCACATCGGTTACTGGGGTCTCGGCCTCACGTCTGAGGACCAGCTCCAGATCGTCCAGGAGGCGGAGCGACTGGGCTATGACTCGGTGTGGGCCGCGGAGGCATACGGCTCGGACACGGCCACCGTGCTGGGCTGGCTGGCCGGGCAGACCAGCAGGATCCGGCTCGGCGCGGGCATCTTCCAGATGCCGGGCCGCTCGGCCGCGATGACCGCGATGACCGCCGCCACCATCGACCAGCTCTCGAACGGGCGCATGATCCTCGGCATCGGCTCCTCCGGCCCGCAGGTCGCGGAGGGCTGGCATGGGCAGCGCTTCGCCAAACAGCTGCAGCGGACCCGCGAGTACGTCGCCGTCGTGCGCATGGCCCTGGCCCGGGAACGGGTCGAATTTCACGGCGAGACGCTCGAGCTGCCGCTGCCCGACGGTCCGGGCAAGGCGCTGAAGCTGACGATCTCGCCGGTGCAGGAGCAGATCCCGATCTACCTGGCGGCGATCGGGCCGAAGAACACCGCTCTGGCCGGTGAGATCGCGGATGGCTGGATCCCCACCCTGTTCTCCCCGGAGCACGTCTCCGACCTGCGTCTGCTGCTGGAGGAAGGCGCCGCGCGGAGCGGCAAAAGCCTCGACGGCTTCGACATCGCTCCGACCGTCAGCCTGTGCATCGCGGACGACCTCGAGGCGGCTCGCAACACGATGCGGCCGTTCATCGCGCTGTATGTCGGCGGCATGGGCTCGCGCCAGCAGAACTTCTACAACCAGCTTGTCAGCCGCTACGGCTATGAGGCCGAGGCGAAGACGATCCAGGACCTCTATCTGGAAGGCAAGCGCGAGGAGGCGATGGCGGCCGTCCCGGACTCGCTGATCGACACGGTCTCCCTGTGCGGGCCGAAGGACATTGTCCGGGACCGCCTCGAGGCCTACCGCGAGGCCGGCGTCGGGACGCTCGGGGTGACGCCCACCGCCTTCGGACGGGACGAGCGCCTGGAGCAGATGCGTCTGCTCGCCGAGCTCGCCGGCTGAGCCCGGGGGCGCCCCTTGGCCGTATCCCGCCGGATCCTGCTGGGCGCCTTCGGCGACCCCGGGCATGCCTTCCCGATGATCGCGCTGGGCCGTGCCCTGGCTGCCAGGGGCCATCAGGTGACCCTCCAGACCTGGCGTCGCTGGCAGCGGCACGTGGAGGCGGAGGGCATCGACTTCGCACCGGCCCCCGAGTACCAGGTCTTCCCCCAGGGGCCGGACCCGCTGGACTTCTACGAGGCCGTCGTCCACGCCGCCGCCGACACCCGCCCACTGGTCCGCGAGCTGGCGCCGGAGGTCGTGGTCGCCGACATCCTCACGCTCGCCCCTGCTCTGGCGGCCGAGGCGGAGGGTCGGCCCTGGGCGACGCTGGTTCCCCACGTCTATCCCCACGGGCTCGCCGAGTTCCCGATCTACTCGCTCGGGGCCCGCATGCCCAGGACGGCCGTCGGACGCAGCCTGTGGCGCCGGGCCCAGCCGATCGTCGCGAAGGGGCTCGAGCGGGGTCGGCTGGAGCTGAACGAGACGCGAGCCCGTCTGGGGCTGCCCGCGTTGGCACACGTGCATGGCGGGATCAGCCGCCGCCTTGCGATCGTCGGCACGTTCCCCCAGCTCGAGTACCCGCGCGCCTGGCCGCCCCACGTCCATGTCGTCGGGCCGCTGATGTGGGAGCCGCCCCCCGAGCAGCCATCACGTCCTCTCGATGCAGACGCACGCGGCGCCGCGGGCGAGGGGCAGCCACCGCTCGTGCTGATCGCTCCCTCGACCGCTCAGGACTCTGAGCACAGGCTGCTGCACGCCGCGCTGCGCGGCCTGGCCGATGCGCCTGTGAGGGTGCTGGCGACCTGGAACCGGCGCCTGCCCTCGCGCCCGCTGCCCGTCCCGGACAACGCGCGCGTTGTCGACTGGGTCGTCTACTCGGAGACGATGCCGCACTGCGACGTCGTCGTCTGCCATGCCGGCCACGGCACCCTCGCGCGGGCGCTGTCGTGCGGATGCGCAGTGGTCGCCTGTCCCGCCGTGGGCGACATGAACGAGAATGCCGCCCGCCTCGACTGGGCCGGCGCCGGGGTCCGGCTCCCCCGGCGGTTCGTCGCCCCGCGGACCCTGCGGCTGGCTGTGGAACGGGCACTGCTCGAGCCCTCGATCAGGGACAGGGCCCGGGAGATCGCCGCCTGGTCGGCGACGCACGATCCCGGCGCCCGCGCCGCGGAGCTGATCGAGGGGATGGTTGCGTCAACAGGCTGACGCAGGCCCGCGCATGAGGCCCCGGCGCGCAATAATCGGGATCGTGCAGGCAGCTGTCGCCCGCTACTGCGCCGCATCGGAGTCCAACGACATGGACAGCCTCCGCGCCGTCCTCGCTCCAGACGTGCAGCTGCCCTCTCCGCTGTTCGGTGCGATGACGTTCAAGGGGCGGGAGGACGTCGGCTTCCTGCTCGCCGCGGTCTACGGGCTGCTGAGGGGCCTGCGCTGGGAGCAGCCGATCGGCGGCGGCGAGCAGCAGCTCGTCATCGCGCACGCGACCGTCGCTGGCCTGCGGATCGACGACGCGATGGTCTTCCAGCTCGATCAGGACGGCTTGATCAGGCGCATTCGCCCACACCTCAGGCCCATGCTCGCTCTCAGCGTGTTCGCCCTGCTTGTTCCGCCGCGCGTGCTCAGCCGCCCCGGCGTCGTGCTGAGGGCGCTGCGGAGAGCCTGAGGGGCCGGCCGGCTCCTCGGCGAGCATCGTGCCGACGAAGAGCTGCGTCGCGAGCGCTCCACGGGGCGCCGTCGACGGGCAGCGGACCGGGGACATACACGGGCGCGATGTGCGCTGTGAGGCGCCAGGATGGAACGAATCCAACAACGGAGGTCAGCATGAGCCCCACCGACCAGGAGATGGTCTTGGCCCATTTCATCGTTTCGGACGATGTCGAGCGTTCCCGGCGCTTCTACACCGACGTGCTCGGAGGCAAGACGGTGATCTCCGGCGAGACGGGTGACGAGGTGACCTACGTGGCGCTGGCCAACAGCTGGGTCATCATCAATGTCGGAGGGGGCCCGACCGACGACAAGCCGACCGTCACGCTCGAGACGCCGCCCGACCCGGATCGGGTGAGCAGCTTCCTCAACATCAGGGTTGCGGACATTCAAGCCGTGTACGCCGAATGGAGCGAGCGGGGCGCCCAATTCCTGACGCCGCCCAAGCAGCACGAGACCGAGATCCGCTGCTACATCCGCGACCCCGACGGCTACATCATCGAGGTTGGCCAGACGACCCTGGCGAGAGGCTGGCGTCCACCGTCTTGATCACATCACCTGGTCGACTGCCCCCGCGAGGGACGACCCTGCCGAGTTGAACGACGCTTCGACACCAGGGACATGAGCCCAGAGCCGCGGCGAGCGAAGCCTGACCGAGCCGCCGGCCCGGCGGGCAGGCTGGTGTCGGTGAACGTCGGCCTCCCCAAGGATGTGCCCTGGCACGGAAAGACGGTCTTCACCGGCGTCTTCAAGGAGCCCGTGGCCGGCCCTCGCCGGGTGGGCAAGCTCAACGTCGAGGGAGACGGGCAAGGCGACCTGGCCGGGCACGGTGGCGAGCAACGAGCCGCCTTCGTCTACCAGCTGGGGTCCTACCGGCACTGGGAACGGGAGCTCGAACGCGACGGCCTGGTTCACGGGCAGTTCGGCGAGAACTTCACGATCGAAGGGCTGGGCGACGACGAGGTCTGCATCGGCGACCGCTACCGGATCGGTAGCGCGACCTTCGAGGTCACGCAGCCACGCGTGACCTGCTACCGCGTCGGGATCCGAATGGAAGATCCGCGCATTCCGGCGCTACTCGTCTCGCAGCACCGCCCCGGCTTCTATCTCCGCGTCCTGGAGGAAGGGGAGGTGGAAGCCGGCGACGAGATCCTCAAGCTCGCGACGGGACCCGAGCAGATGACGGTCGCCGAGATCAGCGCGCTCCTCTACCTCCCCGGCCACCCGCGAGCGCAGCTGCTTCGCGCCCTGCGAATACCCGCGCTGAGCGCCGGCTGGCAGGCGTCCTTCAGCGCCTTGCTGGACGGAGACGCCGGCCGTGGCAACTCGGGATTGAGTACGGTAAGTCCGCCTCCGGCCTGGACCGGCTTCAGTCACCTCAGGGTGACGGCCGTCGAGCACGAGAGCGACTCGGTCATCTCGGTCCGCTTCGAGGACCCCGACGGCAAGCCACTGCCCGCCGCGCGCCCCGGGCAGTACCTCACGCTGCGGATCCAGCCGGACGACGCGGCGAGACCGCTCCTGCGGAACTACTCGCTGTCCGGGCCGCCCGCCGCCGGGTACTACCGCATCGCGGTGAAGCGCGAGCTCCACGGCGCGGCGAGCGGCTATCTGCACAGCCGACTCGCCGTCGGGGACCAGCTCGACGTCGCGGCGCCGCGCGGGACGTTCATCCTCGACGAGTCCGACGATCCGGTGCTCCTGCTCAGCGCGGGCATAGGCGCCACTCCCGTGCTGGCCATGCTCAACGCGATGGCCCAGCGGCACTCCGCTCGGGAGATCTGGTGGCTGCACGGCGCACGCAGCGGCCGTGAGCACTCGTTCGCCGCAGAGACTCGGACGCTTCTCGCAGCATGCCCCGAGACGTGCATCCGGATCTACTACAGCCATCCAGGCGCCGAAGACCTGGAAGGTCGCGACTTCGACACGGCGGGCCGCCTCACCCCGTCACTACTGCTCGAACTCGAGCCGCCGCGAGACGCGCAGGCATACATATGCGGCCCGACCAGCTTCATGAACGAAATCAGCGCCGCCCTGGCGTCGATCGGCCTCGACGCCTCGCGGATCCACACCGAGCCGTTCGGACCCGAACCAGGGTCGACGCCCGGGATCGCAGCGGGACCGACCCGAACCCCGCACCTGCCTTCCGGCCCGAGCGGAGACGGGCCGACGATCCAGTTCGCCCGCAGCAATCTTGCGGTTCCGTGGAGCGAGGACTACGGCAGCATCCTCGAGCTCGCCGAAGCCTGCGACGTGCCGGTCCGCTGGTCCTGCCGAACCGGCGTCTGCCACACCTGCGAGACGACCCTGATCGCCGGCGACCTCGACTACAGCCCCGATCCAGTGGAGCCGCCGGCCGAGGGGAGCGCGCTCATCTGCTGCTCACGGCCACACGATGACGCGGTGCTCGATCTATGAGCAGCCGGTCCGGCGTCGGCTCCCGATCAGCGCCGCGCTGACCGCGGCCGTCGCCATGCCCAGCTATGGGGGCGTGCACTCCGGGGGTGGGACTCGAACCCACAACCTACCGGTTAACAGCCGGTTACTCTGCCATTGAGCTACCCCGGATCATCAGGTCGTTGCTGGAAGCCTACCCGCCGCAAGCGGCAACCGCCCCTCCTCGACCTCGGCATGGCAATTAGAGCACAGGAGCACGCACTTTCGAGCCTCCGCACGCAGCGTGTCGATCGAGAGCGCCACGCCCTTCGCGTTGAGTTCGAGTCGCTTCTCCGCAGGGTCGACGTGATGGAAATGCAAAGCTCGCATTGTGTCTGCGTAGCCGCACACACAACACGCTCCTCCGGCCTCTTCGACAAGGATCTGCTTCATCTTGCGGCGCCTCCTCGAGACCGCCTCCGCACGGCACTTCCGGCACCGGTAATAGCCGCGCCCGTCGCGTACGAAGTCAGAATCCCCATGCTTCGAGCAGGCCATCTTGGCCTCGCGTAGCCCTGCTTGGCGAGCAGCCGCGGACTCCGCAGCGCGCCTCGATCCCGAGGGGCTCCAGGTTCTCAGCCCGCGCCTCCTGAGCCAGTGCCTGATCGTGGTTCTGCTCCGCCCGAGCTTCTCGGCAATCTGGGCGATCGACATACCCGCCTCGACCAGCGGCAGGAGATCCTCACGAGCCAGCCCGCCCCGCGCGCCGTGCTTCCGGGCGTGCGCCGCGGTCAGCCCGTGCCGCTCGACCCAATACGCCACCATCGATTCGTGCCGCCCGACTCGCCGCCCGATCGCGGCCAGCGACAAGCCCTCGCTCAGCAGGCCCTCCAGAAGCTCGCGATCCATGCCCGCATCCTCGCCGGCCCAGTGTCCTATGACCCCCAAAAACCGCATCGCAGTGCCAAATGTGTGACGCGCATGTGTCTTTCTGGCGCGTCCATGTTCGAGCCCAGGAAGCCTCAGCCGACCCATCACGCACGGTGCCCACTCGTCGCGATCAGCCAGACGCCCCTCGGGCCGGCCCCGGAGCACTCGACCATGCGCCGATCGCGTGATCGGGACGCCGGTCCCAGGTCTAGGATCGCCCCGTGCGCAGAGGATCGAGCGGCGCCGGCGGGCGCTTCGTCGCCCGGATCACCGGCTTCGCCCTGCTCGTTCTCTGCTCATCCGCATCGGCCCAGCCCGCGGCCGCGCTCGCACCATCGGGACAAGCGCCCTCACAGGCGTCCGCAGCGTCCGCCCAGCAGCTGACAGGGCCAGCCGCACCCGCCCGTAGCTCCGCGGCGCGGCTGTCCAAGACCCCGTCCAGGACGCAGCCCTACGCGGCCTGTCCGCCACCGGCCAAGCGCCACGCCGCCTGTCAGTCGGTCGTCTATCCCCCCGCCACACGGCTCTCGTCGCTGGCCCTACCCGCTGCAGGCGGAATCGACGGCAGCGGGCTGACCCCGGCCGAACTCCAGGCCGCCTACAAGCTCCCGTCGGCCGCGGCCGGCTCCGGGCAGACCATCGCGATCGTGGACGCCTACGACGATCCGACGGCCGAATCGGACCTGGCCAACTACCGCTCCACCTACGGCATCCCGCCCTGCACGGCCGCCTCGGGATGCTTCCGGAAGGTCGACCAGAGCGGCGGCAGCAAATACCCCTCTCGTCCGACCGCCGAACAGGGCGACTGGGACCTCGAGGAGTCGCTCGACCTCGACATGGTCTCGGCCATCTGCCCCGATTGCCACATCGTCCTCGTCGAGGCGAACTCGAGCTCGTATCCCAATCTCACCGCCGCCGAGAACGAGGCAGCCACGTTGGGAGCGACCGAGATCAGCAACAGCTGGGCCGGCGAGGAGTTCGCCGAAGAGCGCTCCTACGACACCGACTTCGACCACCCCGGCATCCCGATCGCCGCAGCCAGCGGCGACTGGGGCTACGACAACCGCGAACTCCAGGAGAGCGCACCCAACTACCCCGCAGCCTCACCCAACGTGATCGCCGTCGGCGGCACGGTACTCGCCCCTGCCGAAACCGCGCGCGGCTGGTCCGAGCAGGCCTGGGAACGCTCGGGCAGCGGCTGCAGCCCGTACGAGCCCAAGCCCTCCTTCCAGAAGGACAGCGGCTGCGCCCGCCGCATCGCCAACGACGTCGCCGCGGTCGCACAGGACCTGTCGGTCTACGACACGACCCACGCGACGGGCATCACCGGCCTGCCAGCCTGGATCGCCGTCGGCGGCACGAGCGCCTCAACGCCGATCGTGGCCGCCGTCGAGGCGCTCTCGGAAGCCTCCGAGCGCTCGCTCGGTCCAGCCGCCTTCTACCGCACTCCCGGTTCGCTGTTCGACGTGATCTCGGGATCGAACGGGTTCTGCACGCCCTCCTACCCGTGCACCGCGGGGGGCGGCTACGACGGGCCCACGGGCAACGGCACGCCCGACGGGGCGCTGTCGGCCGAATCCACCCCGCCGTCGCCCGAGCTGACCGTGACGGGCCTCGGCACGGGCTCCGGCTCGGTCGAATCCTCCCCCGCCGGCATACGCTGCCCGGGCTCCTGCAACAGCGCCTTCCCGCGCGGCTCGCAGGTCACCCTCACCGCAAGCCCGGCCGCCGGCTCGACCTTCGAAGGGTGGCAGGGCGCCTGCACGGGAGCCGGACCCTGCAGCGTCTCGCTCCAGGAAGGAGCCGCCGTGACGGCCGTCTTCCGCGCCGGGAGCCCCGCGGGATGGGGTGTCCTGGCACTGGCCGCTCCGGCCGGGCGCATCCCCCTCCCCGCCGGCTCGAGCCCCGGCTCCTCGTTCTTCGCCCTGTCCCTCTCCGCCGACGCACGCCTTCGTGCCAAGACGATCTTCGACGAGCCGCCGGTCAGCTGCACCTACGCGACCAGCGAAACGGGGGGCATCTGGCTCGAACGCGCCGAAGGGGCCGGCTGGACGCCCGACGGCTCGATCACCGCGCCGGCGCTGGGCAGCGGATCCGCCGCGCGCTGGGCCAACTGCGCCGCGTTCGGGCAGGTGACCAAGCTCTCCGCAGACGGCTCGACTCTGCTGGTGACACCCGAAGCGACCCAGGCCGGATCCGCCTACCGCTGCGCCGCCTTCGTCTACCGGAACAGCGGCGCCGGCTGGACGCTCGACGGCACCCTCTTCCCCACAGGGGTCGGTCCGGAAGGCACCTCCAACTCCCAAGCCTGCAAATACTTCGGGATCGAAGGCGCCATCTCCGACGACGGCACGCGCGTCGCCGTGATGAGCAACGGGCGCCTCGACCTCTTCCAGCGCGGGACGTCGGGCTGGTCACTGGAACAGGAGATCACGCTGCCCAACGGCCCCAGGTGCACAGAAACGGTCGGGCCGCGCAAACTCGCCATGTCCGGCAACGGCGAGGAACTCCTGGTCGGCCAGTCCAACTGCGAAGTCCAGGGCAATCTCGAGAGCGGCCTGGTCTACTCCTACACCCGCTCGACGTCCGGCTGGGCGCTGGCGCAGACGATCGAATCGCCGGAAGGGCAGTTCCAGAACGAATTCGGGGATGTCGTGGCCATGTCCGACGACGGCTCGACCGCCGTCGTCGCGACCAACTCCCAGAGCACCGGCCTGCCCCACGACGCCGGTGCGGCCTGGGTGCTCGAACGGCTCTCCGGGCACTGGCAGATCCGCGGCCGGCTGACCGCGCCCACGCCCGAAGCGGGGAGCTCCTTCGACTGTCCAGCGGTGGCCTCGGGCGGCTCGCGGATCGTCTGCGGCGCATGGGACACCGTCGGCTTCAACGCCAGGCAGGGATCGATCTACAGCTTCGAACGGCCCTCCGGCGGGTGGGGATCGCCCGGCGCTCCCGTGCGAGCCTTCGCGACCTTCGGCGCGGCCGGCGAGCTGCTGGGGCGTTCGACCGGTCTCGGCTGGCGTCAGTTCGCCGCTTCCGCCGACACCGGCCTGATCGACGCACCCATCGCCGCGGCCGCAATCGCGGACGGCATCGACCCGAACGAACTGATCGGCTACGAATTCACCGCCCCGGCCGTCTTCTCGCCGCCCAGCCTCGTGAGCTTCGCGCCGAGCACCGCCGGCCCGGCAACGCAGGTCGTGGTTCACGGCACCAACCTCGAGGACGCCACCACCGTCGCCTTCGGCGGAGTCCCCGCCGCCTCATACACCGTCCAGTCACCAGAGCAGCT
Source organism: Solirubrobacteraceae bacterium (assembly GCA_052145475.1). GTDB lineage: Bacteria > Actinomycetota > Thermoleophilia > Solirubrobacterales > Solirubrobacteraceae > Palsa-744. The sequence goes on along the minus strand of JBKQOO010000070.1, from coordinate 8,529 downwards.
GACCGCGACCGTACCCTCGCACGCACGCACGGGCCCCATCTCGCTGACGACCCCCGGCGGCGGCGCAACCAGCGCGGAAAGCCTGACCTTCGTCGGGCCCCAACCGCCAAGCGTCTCGTCGATCTCGCCCTCCTCAGGACCCACCGCTGGGGGCACCGAAGTCTTGATCCATGGCGCCAACTTCCAGCCCGGCTCAACCGTGGCGATCGGCGGCGCCGCCACCGCTGTCGATGTCCGCTCGGAAACGGAGATCACCGCGTTCACCCCGGCCTGGGCGGCGGGGAGCGACGAAGTGGTGGTGAGCGCGGAAGGCACCAGCTCGACGGGCGGCCCGACCTTCACCTACCTGGCCCCGGTGCCAGTCGTCTCGACGATCGCTCCGGAAGACGGGTCGACGGCGGGCGGCACCGAAGTCACCATCACGGGATCGCATTTCCTCCCTGACTCCACCGTGACGATCGGCGGCGCCGCCACCCACGTGAACATCCGCTCGGAAACAGAAATCACCGCGCTCACCCCAGCCTCTCCGGCCGGCCGCGAGGAAGTCGTCGTCAGCGACGAAGCCGGCAGCTCCACGGGCGGCCCCGACTTCACCTACGTCGTCCCAGCTCCCACGGTCTCATCGATCGCCCCGGCGAGCGGTTCGACCGCCGGCGGCACCGAAGTGCTCATCAAGGGGTCGGATTTCCTGCCAGGGTCGACCGTCACGATCGGCGGCGCCGCCACCGCTGTGGATGTCCGCTCGGAAACGGAGATCACCGCGCTCACTCCGGCCTGGGCGGCGGGCAGCGACGAAGTTCTCGTGAGCGACGAAGCTGGGCACTCCAGCGGCGGACCCAGCTTCACCTACGTGCTGCCGCCGCCCTCGGTCGCCTCGATCACCCCGGCAGAAGGAGCGGCGAAACGCAGCAGCCGCGTCACGATCGAGGGGACGGGCTTCCTCCCGGGCGCGAGCGTGCAGATCGGCGGGCAGGCGACCGCGGTACGCGTGCTCTCGGAAACGGAGATCACGGCCAAGACCCCGCGCGAGCCGGTGGGCGGCTACGAAGTCGTCGTCGCGGACAGCCGCGGCACCTCCAGCGGCGGTCCCATCTTCGACGTCCTCGGCCCGCCCGTCCCCGAAGTGCTGTCCGTCAGCCCCGACGAAGGCCCGGCGGCGGGCGGAACGCCGATCACGATCCGGGGCGCCCGCTTCCTCCCCAGGGCCAAAGTCTCGATCGGCCCGAGGGGCAAGGCGGTCTCGGTGCTCGTCGTCTCGGAAACGGAGATCACGGCCGTCACCCACGCCGAGCCGGCGGGCACCTATGACGTCGTGGTGACCAACCAGCGCGGGATCCCGTCGGGCGGCTCCGCCTACACCTTCCTCGGCGAACCCCCTCTCCCGGCCTCGCTTCCCCCCGCGGGCTGCTCGGTCTGGTCCGTCGACCTCGGCACGACCTGCCCGAGCTCCTGAGCGAGCCGGGGCGGACCTAGATCTCCCTGTCCCCCGTCGCCTCGAGCACCCGCGCGTAGGCCCGGTCGAACTCGACTTTCAGCTTGGCCTTCTCCTGGGCCATCGCATTGACGTCGGCCCCCTCCTGCCCCCTGGCCTGCTGGATGCTCCGCTCCAGGCGCGCCAGCTCCAGCTGCAGGCGCTGCACCTCGAGCATCCCGGGATCGGCCTCCTCTCCCCCCGCCTGGACGATCAGCTCGGCCAGCAGGGCGCGCAGCTCGGGGTCCTCGTCCAGGGAAACCCCTCCGCCGGCCTCGCTCATCGGCGCGGTCAGGTCGCCCTCGCGCAGGTGTCTGGCGGCGCGCCTGAGGACCTCGCTGGAGAAGTCCCGATCGACATCCAGGCCACGAAGCGCCCGGGCCCCGTCCTCGGGCGCGGCGATGCACAGCGCGAGAAAGGCGCGCTCGGTGTCCGACCGGCGCGACACGGCGCCGCCTCCGGCACGAGCTCCCCTCCCGCCGCGCTCCCCGGACGCGACCTGGCCGGCCGGGCTCACACGACCCCGCTGCGTGCCCTCAGCTCGCCCGGCCCCCGACCCCTCGGCCAGCAACTGCTCGGTCAGGCTCTCCGGCAGCGCCAGCCGGCTCGAGACCATCCGTGTCAGCTCCATCCGCATCGCGCTGGGCGCCAGCGTCGCGAACACCGGGCGCAGCTGCCCGAGGATCCGGTCCCGCCCCTCCGGGCTGGCGTCGTCGCCGCCCGCCAGCACCTGCTCGACACGGAAGCGCACGAACGGCACCGAGCGGGACACCGCCGCCGTGATCGCCTCGGGCCCGTCGCGCTGGATCACCTCGGCCGGGTCCGCGCCGGCCGGCAGCTCGACCACGCGCAGCTCGAGCTTGCGCTTGGCCGCCAACGTCGAAGCCCGCAGCATCGCCTCCTGCCCCGCCGTGTCGGCATCCAGCGCCAGCAGCACCGTCTGCGCCATCCGCGCCAGCTCGCCCACCTGGTCCCCCGTCAGCGCCGTGCCCATCAAGCCGACCGCGTTGCGCATCCCCGCCTGATGGAGCGCGATCACGACGGTGTAGCCCTCGCAGAGGATCACCTCACCCGCCTTGGCCGCGTGCGCCCGGGCCAGATCTGCCCCGTACAGGTGAAGGCCCTTGTGGTAGATCTCGTTGTCGGCCGTGTTCAGATACTTCGGCCGACGCCCCGAGCGCCCCTCGACGGCGCTCTCGCCACCGTGTTCCAGCGCCCTCGCGCCGAACCCCAGCACCCGTCCCCGAATGTCGGCCAGCGGGAACGTGATGCGTGAGCGGAAGCGGTCGTACGGCCTGCCGTTCTCCCTGGAGCGCTGCGCCAGCCCGGTCGCATACAGCTCCTGCTCGGTGAACCCGCCCCGTCGCGATGCCAGCAGCACCTTGTCCCACGCGCTGGGCGCGTAGCCGACCCGGAACTCCCTGAGGATCTCCTCCCTCAGTCCCCGTCCGGTCAGGTACTCCCGTGCCCCGGCCGCCTCGCTCGACTCCCACAGGTAGCGCTGGTAGTAGGCCGCCGTCCGCGAGAGCAGCTCGAGCAGTCGCTCGCGCTTGCGGCGCCGCTCGGCCTCGCGCGGATCCTCCTCCTCGCGCTGCAGCTCGACCCCGTAACGCTCGGCCAGCAGCTCCAGAGCGCCGCGGAAGTCGACCCCCTCGGTCTCCTGCACGAACGTGAACAGGTCCCCCGAGGACTGGCAGCCGAAGCAGTAGTAGACCTTCTGTGTCGGGTCGATGCCGAACGACGGCGTGCGCTCCTCGTGGAACGGGCAGAGCCCCTCGTAGCGGGCCGGCCCGGCCCGGCGCAGCTCGGTCCGCGCCGAGACCAGCTCGACGAAGTCGACGGCGTCGCGAACCCGGTCCTTCGACTCCCTGGTGTAGAGCGCCACGCCGGCAACGCTAGCGGGCGAACGCCCGCGGCACCTGGAGCTCGGTGTACTCCCTGATGCAGTACCTGTCCGTCATCCCGGCCAGGTAGTCGGTGACCCGCTCGGCCAGCTCCTCCTCGCTCGGCGTCCCGCCGTCCCGGCCGCCCTGGGAGAGCAGCTCGGGGTGTTCTACGTAGTGCTCGAACAGCCTCCTCACGACCGCCGAGATCTTCGCCCGCTCCGCTCTGACCGCAGGCCCGAGGTAGACCCGCTCGAACATGAAGTCCCGCAGCGCGCTCATCGCCGGGCCCGCCTCGGGGCCCTGGACGACCTCGCCGGCACGCTCGGAGTGCTCGACCATGTCGTGCACCAGCGCGTCGATCCGCGCCGAGCCGCTGTGACCGAGCACGGCGATCGGCTCCTCCGGCAGCTCGCCCTCGCTGAGCAGTCCCGCCCGCACCGCATCGTCGATGTCGTGGTTGATGTAGGCGACCCGGTCGATCACCCTCACGATCCGCCCCTCGAGCGTGATCGGCAGCTCGGCGCGGCTGGAGTGCCGCGCGATCCCGTCGCGAACCTGCTCGGTCAGGTTCAGGCCCGTGCCGTCCCGCTCCAGGCGTTCGACGATCCGCAGCGAGTGCTCGTAGTGGCGAAAGCCCATGCCGAACCGCTCCCGCAGGCATTCGTCCAGGACCTCCTCGCCGATGTGCCCGAACGGCGGATGGCCCAGGTCGTGACCGAGCCCGATCGCCTCGGTCAGATCCTCGTTGAGCCGCAGCGCCCTCGCGACGGTGCGGGAGATCGTCGTGACCTCCAGCGTGTGGGTCAGGCGGGTGCGGTAGTGGTCGCCACGCGGCGAGACGAACACCTGGGTCTTGTGGGTCAACCGGCGAAACGCCTTGCAGTGGACGATCCGGTCGCGGTCCCGCTGGAAAGGCGTGCGCAGCGAGCAGTCCTCCTCCGCCATCACCCTCCTGGCGGGATAGCTCCGCGCCGCCAGCGGTGAGAGCAATTGCTCCTCCTGCTCGCGTCGGCGCGCGGCGAACTCCTCCGCCACGCTGCGCTGTCGGCTGGTCGTGCTCACGATGGGATTCTCCCACCGAACCCGGCCAGGACGGAGGTCAGTCCTCCTTGCGCCAGTCCTTGCGCAGCGTCAGGCGCCGGCCCCAGTGCTCCCACTTGCTCTCGGCGGGGTCCTCCCTGTAGACCGGCGCCCCGCCCCCGGGCTGGGGCAGCGCGCGTGCGGCGGCAGCGTCGATCGCCAGGTCGACACCACGCTCGTGCAGCGAGGCGATGTCGGCGGCTTCGACGAAGCGCAGGCCGTGGTCCGGGGTGGCGATCACGAGCCCGTGGAAGATGTCCTCCTCGGGAGCAGCCACGACGTGGTGGACCGTTCCGACCTGCTCGCCGTCGCTGGCCAGCACCGGCACGTTCTTCTCCAGCAGCGGATATGCGATCGGCTGGCCCTCGTCCACGCCCGCAACGATACCTGGGAGCGCCTGCGCGACCCCCAGCCCCGGATCCGTGCGGGGGCCGCGAGCCGGCTAGGCGCCGGCGAATGCCGGCATCAGCCGCACGTGAGCGTGGTGCTCCAGCGTCGCCGCGATCGCGCGTTCGACCTGTCCCAGCGCCTGTTCTCCGGCCTGCGGCGCATCGCTCAGCGCGCTGCCCAGGGCCGTGGACATGAAGCCGTGCGCCTCCGGCCCCAGCGGGAACGAGCCCGCCTCGCAGCTGGCGCACACCACCCCTCCGGCCGCGCCGGAGAAGCCGACCAGGTGCTCCGGCTCGCCGCAGCTGGCGCAGGCGCCCAGCTGCGGTGCCAGCCCGGCAGCCAGCAGCAGCTTCAGGCGGAAGCTCAGGGAACCGGCCCGTGCTCCTGCGGCTGCCTGCGCGACCGCATCGCAGCCTGCTGCCGCTGCGCCGGCCTGCTCGTCCAGCAGCGCCAGCTGCCGGCACAGCAGGTTGAAGACACCTGGGTGCGGCTCGCCCGTCTCGAACAGCCGCCCCACCGCATCGCAGGCCCTGGCGGCCGCGTCGAGCGCCCGCGCATCGGTCCGCAGGCGGACGTGCGGGTCGACGGTCTGCGCTCCCGTCACGGTCAGCAGCTCGCCGCGGCCCTCGTGCAGCTCGGCCTGGATGCGGAAGAACGGCTCCAGGCGCCCGCCGAAGCGGCTGCGGGCGCGGCGCACCCCCTTCGCGATCGCGCCCAGGCGCCCGCGGGCGGGGGTGTACAGGTGCAGGATCCGATCGGCCTCGCCGTAGCGCATCGAGCGCAGCACGATCGCCTCAGTCTTGACCGGTCCAGGCATGGCCATACGAGTCTAGGGGCGCTTCCGGCACCCCCTGCGGAGCGCCGTCGGAACCGCTCGAGACCCACCGGACCGCAGCTATACTTAATGAAGTAATGAGCCACGTAACGATCTACACGACTGAGCCGTGTTCGTTCTGCGCCCGCGTCAAGGGGCTGTTGAGCTCGCGCGGCGTCACCTTCTCGGAGGTCAACCTGGCCAAGGACCCCAGCGGCCGGCTCGAGCTGGTCCAGCGGACCGGCATGATGACCTTCCCCCAGGTCCTGGTCGGAGAGCGGCTGATCGGTGGCTTCAGCGAGCTGATGGCGGCCGACCAGGCCGGGCAGCTGGACGACCTGCTGGCCGCCTGAGCGACCGCGCCCGCGGCCTGGGCTGGCAACGCTCGCAGACGTAGGTCCCGCGGCCGGCGACGACCATCTTCACGATCGTGCCCCCGCACACCACGCACGGCTCGCCCTCGCGCAGGTGCACCAGGAAACGGTCCTGGAAGGAGCCGCGCACCCCGTCGACGTGGCGGAAGTCGTCGATGCTGGCTCCCCGCGCGTCGATTCCGGCCGCCAGCGCCTCGATCAGGCCGTCGCGCAGCCGGCTCAGCTGGGCCCTCGACAGCGACCCGGCGGGGCGCAGCGGGTGGATCCCCGCTTTGAACAGGGCCTCGTCGGCGTAGATGTTGCCGACCCCGGCCAGCCTGCGCTGATCGAGCAGCATCGCCTTGATCGGCGCGCTTCGCCCCTTCATCACCTCGCGCAGGTGGGCGGCCGTGAAGCCCTCGTCGAACGGCTCGAGGCCCAGACGGGAGTCCAGGAAGCGTTCGAGCTGGTGCGAGCCCAGCAGCAGCTCGGCTGTGCCGAAGCGCCGCGGGTCGACGATCGCCAGCACCGCCCCCTGCCCGCCGCCGCTGCTGCCCGCCGCGGCCCCGCCGCCGGGCGGGACGGGCCGATCCAGCTCGATCCGCACCCGCGTGTGCGCCGGCTCCGGATCGGGGTCGGCGAGCACCGAGCCCGTCATGCGCAGGTGCTGGGCCAGGTGGACGTCGTCCTGCAGGTGCCACAGCAGGTACTTGCCCCGCCGGCCAAGCCGCTCCACCCGCCGCCCCTCCAGCGCGTCTGCGAGCTCCTGCGGGGCCAGCGGGCGCGACCAGCGCGGATCGAGGATCTCGACCCTGCGTATCGTCGCACCCTCGACCAGCGGCGCCAGCTGGCGCCTGATCGTCTCGACCTCGGGCAGCTCGGGCATCGCGCCTCAGCTTAGGAAGCTGGTGCCGGGCAGCCCGGCGCTGTCGCGGCCGGTCAGCCAGCGCATCGCGCTGGCACCCACGTCGGCCATCGGCCCGTCGTGACGTGCGCCGCCGCGCCCTGCCGCCCGTGCCATCTGGCCGGTGAGGGCCAGCAGCGGGGCGTACTCGCGCGTGTGATCGGTGCCGGGATGGGCCGGGTCGACGCCGTGGTCGGCCGTCACGACGAGCAGGTCGCCCGGGCGCAGCCCCTCGATCAGGCGCCCGACGCGCCTGTCGATCTGGCGCAGCGCCTGGGCGAATCCGGCCACGTCCTTGCGGTGGCCGTAGACCTGGTCGGTCTCGATCAGGTTGGCGAAGACCAGCCCCTCCTCCAGGCTGTCGAGCATCTCCTGGACCGAGTCCAGCGCCTCCTCGTTGGTGGCGCCGGGCAGCGAGGAGCCGACGCCGCGCCCGGCGAACAGATCGCGGATCTTGCCGACGGCGACGACGCTGAGGCCGGCCTCACCGATCTCCTCCAGGTAGCTGCGCCCGGGTGGCTCGAGCGCGAAGTCACGGCGGCCCGGCGTGCGGGCGAACGACCCGGCGGTGCCGGTGAAGGGACGGGCGATCACCCTGCCGACGGCATGCCGGCCGCGCATCACGCCGCGAGCCGTGGCGCACGCCTCATAGAGCTCGGCCTGGCTCACCCGGTCGGTGTGGGCGGCCAGCTGGAGCACCGAGTCCTGGGAGGTGTAGAGGATCAGCGCGCCGCTGCGCAGGTGCTCGGCTCCGAACTGCTCGATCGCGGCCAGCCCGTTGTCGGGCCGGTTGCAGATCACGCGCCTGCCCATCGCCTGCTCCAAGCGTTCGACCAGCTCGCCGGGGAAGCCGGCGGGATAGGTCGGCAGCGCCCGCTCCAGCGTCACCCCCATCAGCTCCCAGTGGCCCGTGATCGAGTCCTTGCCCGGTCCGGCCGGCGCCAGGCGACCGTGGATCGCCGGGTCCGGGCTCGGCGGCACCCCGCCCATCGCGACGATCGAGCCCAGCCCCAGGCCGCCCAGCACCGGCAGCTCGAGGCCGCCGACGGCCTCGTCGAGGTGAGCCAGCGTATTGGTCCCCTCATCGCCGTAGGCCGCCGCGTCGGGGAGCGCGCCGGCTCCGCAGGCGTCGATCACGAGCACGAAGGCACGCCGGGGCGCTCTGGCGTTCATGGCCGGATGTCTATTGCAAAGCGCGCTCCTCCGCCGAGGCGCGTGGATGCGCGCCGAAGTAGGCGTCCTTGAGCCGATCGGCCGAGAGATGGGTGTAGACCTGGGTGGTGGCCAGATCGGCGTGGCCGAGCATCTCCTGCAGCGAGCGCAGGTCGCAGCCGCCGGCCAGCAGGTGCGTGGCGAAGGTGTGGCGCAGCGTGTGAGGGCTCATCTTCTCCTCCAGGCCGGCCCGTCGAGCGTGCCCCTGGACGATCTTGTAGAGCCCCTGCCTGGTCAGCGGCGCGCCCCTGTGGTTGAGCAGCAGCCGCCCCTGGGGACGATCGCCCACCAGCTCGGGGCGCCCGCCCTGCAGGTAGACGGACAGCGCCGCCTGCGCCTGGCGCCCGACCGGCACGATCCGCTCCTTGGCGCCCTTGCCGCGGGCGCACAGCAGGCCCTCCTCGAGGTCGAGGTCCGCA
>JBKQOO010000069.1:0-7352 GCA_052145475.1 Solirubrobacteraceae bacterium | reverse complement strand
GACGCGGGGCCCGGCGGGCCCGCCGCGACGGCCGCCTCGGGGCCGCGGGCAGCCGGGAGGCGCGAGGACTACGAGCTGCTCGTGGAGGCGATCTACGAGGGCTACCTGCTGCACTACGGAGTCCCTCGCCTCGTGCGCGCGCCCGAGGCGGACCTGGGCCTGCTGGCGGGCGACCGGCTGTACGCGATCGGCCTGGCCAGGCTGGTCGAGCTGGGTGACACGCTCGCCGTGGCCGAGCTCGCCGACACGATCACGCTCAGTGCCCTGGCCCACGGCGCCGGTGCCCCCGAGCTGGCCGAGGCGACATGGGACGCCGGCGCGCGCGCCGTCGGCTGGGGTTGCAGCGAGTCGCACCGGCTCGCCAAGGAGATGGTCGCGAGCGGCGATCCCGGAGCGCTAGAGGCGATGCGCACAAGCGCCGCGGGGGGCCCGGCGCCGCCCTGATTCGCGCCTCGATATTGTTCCCACGCAGTGGCCGACAAGCACCTCCAGCAGAAGTCCAAGTACACCCTCGACCGGGGTATGCCGGGCGCCTTCGAGGGCGAGACGGTCACTCGCCGGCGGTTCATGACGGTGGGCGGTCAGGCCGCCGGAGGCGTCGCGGCCGCCGCGTTCCTGCTGCCCGCGCTCGGCTTCGCGATCGGGCCGATCTTCAAAAGCACACCCGTCCACTGGGAAGTCGTCGGTCCGGAGAGCATGTTCAGCCAGGAGAACTACGTGCCCGTCGTGCTGACGGTCAACCCGTCGATCGGCGAGGCGGGCAAGACGACCGCCTACGTGCGCAAGTTCAACCCGTCGATCGACACCGATCCCTACGACAAGGGCACGCCCTACATCGCGATCTCCAGCCGCTGCGCGCACCTCGGCTGCCCGGTGCGCTGGGTCGACGCCGCCGAGCGCTTCATCTGCCCCTGTCACGGGGGCGTGTACGACCTGCTCGGTCGGCGGGTCGGCGGCCCGCCTGTCCGGCCCCTGGACCGCTTCTACACCCGCGTCTCCGGTGAAAACGTCGAACTGGGCCCGCGCTTCAGCGTCAACAGCGAGCTGCGCCGCTTCTCGCCCCGCGATCCGGGCGAGCCGCTGGACGGCATCGGCCAGTACCTCTACCCGTCCCGTCCGGGCGCCCAGAAACTGTAAGGACCGAGCAGACCGTGCCGAGGATGCCGAAGCTCCCACCGCCCCCGACGCCGTCGGCGCTGCGCTCGCCGCCGCCGCGGCCCGGCGAGCAGAACGGCAAGGCGAGCCTGGGCGAGGAGGCCAAGCAGGCGGGCATCACCGTCGTCGACTGGGTCGACGAACGCACCTCGCTCAGCGGCGGGGCGCGCTGGCTGATGTTCCGCAAGGTGCCGAAGGGCACCAACTGGTTCTACACGCTCGGCTCGGCGACGATGTTCGCGTTCCTCTCGCAGGCCGTCACGGGCGTGTTCCTGGCGATGTACTACCGGCCCGACGCCTCCGGCGGCGCGTACGAATCGATCCGCTACGTCACCAACGACGTGTTCCTGGGCCAGTTCGTGCGCGGCATGCACAAGTGGGGCTCCAGCGTGATGGTGATCCTGGTGTTCCTGCACATGGGCCGCACCTTCTTCTTCGGCGCCTACAAGTACCCCCGCGAGCTGAACTGGGTGATCGGCGTCGTGCTGCTGATCCTGACCATGACGATGTCCTTCACGGGCTACCTGCTGCCCTTCGACCAGCGCGCCTACTGGGCGACGATCGTCGGCGTGAACATCAACGGCACCGGGCCGCTGCTGGGTCCCTACCTGAGCGACTTCCTGCGCGGAGGCTCCGAATTCGGGGCGACGACGCTGTCGCGCTTCTATGCCATCCACATGCTGCTCGTACCCGGGCTGATCGTGGCCCTGATCGGAGCGCACCTGTACCTCGTCGCCAAGCTGGGCACGACCGCCCCGCCCTGGAGCAAAGCCGAGCCCCCCGAAGAGCTGCGCAAGGCGGAGGTCTAGAGCGAGGTGAACAAGGCTGAGAAGGAGGAGTATCTCCGCGAGTACTCGATCCTGAAGGCGAAGGGCAAACCCTTCTTCCCCTACGCGGTGGCCAAGGACGCCGCGATGGCGTGCGTCGTGATGGCGGTGATCATCACGATGTCGCTGGTGCTGGGCGCCGAGCTCGGCTCGAAGGCGAACCCGACGACGACCACCTACGTGCCCCGGCCGGAGTGGTACTTCTTCTTCCTGTTCGAGCTCCTGCGGGTGATCAAGCCGCCGGGCCTGGTCGGGCTCGCGACGATCGGCATCCCGACGATCTGCATGATCCTGCTGTTCCTGCTGCCCTTCTACGACCGCGGGCCGGAGCGGCGCCCGGAGCGGCGCCCGATCGCGACGATCACCGCGCTGACCGTGATCGGCGCGATGGCCTTCCTGACCTACCAGGGCGCCAACGCGGGGTCTCCGACGGTGATCGAAATGCCGACGCCACAGCACGTCCTGCAGGCGGGAGGATCGACGCTCGCCGAATACGAAGCCGGCAAGAAGGTGGTGGCCCAGTCGGGCTGCCTGGCCTGCCACAAGATCGGCGACAACGGGAACGCGGGCCCGGGCCCGCACCTGTCGCACATCGCCGCGCGGCTGCCGCGGCAAGCGGTCGCGCGCACGCTGGTGAACCCGACGGCGCCGATGCCGTCGTTCAAGAACCTGCCGCCGCAGAAGGTCGAGGCGGTAGTCAACTTCCTCTCGCAGCTCAAGTAGCCGCGCCGTGGCCGCTCGCCAGGGAGCCGGCGCCGGGAAGCTGGAGGCGAGCCAGGTGCGAGCGATGTTCGATCGGATCGCCGGCGTCTATGACCTGATGAACACGGCGATGACGGCCGGGCTCCACCATCGCTGGCGCTCCCGCGCCGCCGACCTCGCCCGCGTGGGACCGGGCAGCAGGGTGCTCGACGTCGCCACCGGCACGGGGGACCTGGCGCTCGAGCTGGCCCGACGGGTCGGACCGGACGGCGAGGTGGTCGGCGGCGACTTCGCCGAGGGCATGCTCGACCGCGCCCGGGCGAAGGCCGACCGGACCCCGGCGGGCCGGCTGCGACCGCGCTTCGAATGGGCCGACGCGATGGAGCTGCCCTATCCGACGGGCGCTTTCGATGCGGCCACGGTCGGCTTCGGCGCCCGCAACTTCGAGGACCTGGGACGCGGGCTCACCGAGATGGTGCGCGTCGTACGGCCCGGGGGACGGGTCGTCGTGCTCGAGATCACGACGCCCTCGCGCCCCCCGCTGGCGCAGTTCTACGGGCTCTGGTTCGACCGGATCGTGCCGGCCCTGGGGGCCGCCGCGGGATCGCTGGCCGGCGCGGGCGGGCGCCTGCGCGGCGCCGGCGACGGGGCGAGCATCGCCGACGCCTACACCTACCTGCCAAACTCGGTCAAGCGCTTTCCGGGGCCGCAGGCGCTCGCGGGGGAGCTGGCCCGGGCGGGGCTGGGCGAGGTCGAATACGTGATCACCGCGGGAGGCATCGTCGCGATCCATGCCGGCACGGTCCGGGAGGTCGGAGCGCGGTGAGCGGAGCCGTGGGGGGACTGGCCAGGGGGGCTGCGGCGCGCGGCGGCGACGGGCTCGAGGCGATCATGGCGCGGGGCGGCGAAGCGCTGCGGGCGCGGATGGCCCGCACCGAGCGCCACCTCGAGCGGGTCACGGCGGAGGCGGGCGCGCCGCTGGCGATGCATGCGAATGCGACGGTGGCGGCCGGCGGGAAGCGCCTGCGGCCGTTGCTGGTCGTGCTGGCGGCCGAGTCGGCCGGCGGCCCGGCGGCGGGCGAGGACGGCGAGGAGCGCCTCGTGCGCGCAGCCGTTGCGGTCGAGCTGGTGCACTCGGCGACGCTCGTCCACGACGATTTGATCGACGGCGCGCAGCTGCGCCGCGGGCACCCGACGGTCGCCGCCACGGCGGGCCGGCGAGTCGCGATCGCGACGGGCGACCTGCTGTTCTCGCGCGCCTTCGCCGAGCTGGCCCGCAACGAGGACGCGACCCAGCTGCGGGCGCTCTCGGACGCCAGCTCGGCCCTCGCCGAAGGCGAGCTGCTGCAGCGCGAGGACGCCTTCGCGGCGCACGTCGCGGTCGAGCGCTACCTGCGCCGCTGCGAGCTGAAGACCGCGGCTCTGTTCGAGGCGGCCTGCCGGCTCGGGGCGCTGACGGCGGCCTGCGGCTCGGCCAGGCTCGCCGACGCTCTTGGCGCCTTCGCCCGACGCATCGGCCTCGCCTTCCAGATGCTCGACGACATCCTCGACGTCTCCGGTCCGGTCGAGCGGACCGGCAAGTCGCGGGGAACCGACCTGCTCGACGGTACCGTCACGCTCCCCTTCATCCTGGCCCGCGAACGGGAGCCCGACCTGGCCGGGATCGAGCTGCGTTCCTTGGCAGGGGTGGGCGGGCATCGCCGCGCTGAGGCGTTGTGCGAGCGGATCGCCGCGACGGGAGCGCTGGACGAGGCCCGCGAGCAGGCGCTGGCGGTCGTCGCCGAAGCGAAGGCCGAGCTCCCCGTGATCCTCCCGGAAGGCCGCGCCGAGCTTCTCGAGCTGGTGGCCGACGCGGTGGTGGAGCGCTATCGCTGAGCTAGAAGTCGCTCGGCAGGATCAGGTCCGCGTCCAGTGCCCGCGCGAAGAACTCGATTTCCTCGGACATGTTCGCGTGGGTCATCCGGCGCAGGTCGCCCAGCAGCGCGCTCGAGCCGCGATCGAGCTCGTCGTCGAGCCGTTCGACCGCGGCCTGGTCGAATATGCCCTCCCGCCGGGACTCGCACTCGGGGCAGCGGAGCACGATGCGCCAGTGCCGAGGTCCTTCCTCGGACCAGTCGAGCGGGTACACCAGCTCGCCCGCACAGTGGAAGCAGATGTGCAGTTGACCCGGGGAACTGTTGCTCTCTGAAGCCTGTCCGTGCTCGCCGGAGACGACGTCGATCTGTTCCCCGGCAGGCAGCGGGAGTCGCTGTTGGATGTCGGGATCTTTTTTGGAGTCCATACCGTTTCCTCCTCACCATCGACGGCTGAGGCGGTGGCCTTTAGCTCGCCGTCGGAAGCTGGAGCGGTGCTAGGTTCAGCAATCCCATGGTGAGAAAGCTCCGTCCGATCGGCCACGAGGATCGGCTGAGCCTCGTGGACCATCTCGACGAGCTGCGCAGCCGCCTGATCGTCTGCGGGGCCGTGCTGGTGGTCGCGTTCGCGTTCTGCTTCTGGCAGAACCACGAACTGCTCCGGATCATCAACAAACCGCTGACCACGCAGACCCGCAAACAGGTCCTCAAGGGGGAAGGCACGGTCGGCGAGGCCGTGCTGGCCCAACGGGCGATCGTGCGCACCGCCGAAGACACCAGCCGGGCGCTGGAGCTCCTGGCCGCCCCCGCCAGCGGCGTGAACGCGGGCACGCGCTCCGCGCTGGGCCCGCTGGCTCGCAAGCTGCAGCTGGACGTCGCCCGGATCCCGCGCAACCCGTCCGGCGACAAGCCGGTGACGCTGACCGTCGGAGAACCGTTCACGACCACCCTGACCGTGGCGCTCTACTTCGCCCTGATCATCTCGCTGCCCGTGATCCTCTACGAGCTGTTCGGGTTCATCCTGCCGGCCCTGAAGCCGAACGAGCGGCGCGCCGCGGTGCCCTTGCTGACCGCGGTCCCGGCGCTGTTCGCCGCCGGCGTCGCGTTCGGCTACTTCGTCGTGCTCCCCGCCGCGGTGCGGTTCTTCGTCAACTTCAACTCCGAACAGTTCAACGTCCTCATCCAGGCCAACCAGTTCTACAAATTCGCCGCCACGATCCTGCTGGCGATGGGCCTCGTCTTCCAGGTCCCGGTGCTGATCCTCGGCGCCACGCGGCTGGGCCTGGTCACCCCGAAGCAGCTGCGCAAACAGCGCCGCTACGCGATCGTCGCCTGCGCGGCCGTCGCGGCCTTCCTGCCCGGCGACGCGATAACGCTGCTGCTGGAGACGATACCGCTGTATCTGCTCTTCGAGGCGAGTATCCTGCTGGCAGCGTTGATCGGCCGGGCCAAGCCCGCGGACGGTCACGCCGAAGGCGACGGCGGCGAGGGGAGTCCCACGGCCGAACCAGTAGCCGTGCCGGATGACTCGGAGGAACCGACCGTGCAGCAGATCATCGACCACAAAGACGACAGCCTCTCCTGATGCTCTTCGACCTGAGAGGCCGCGGCAGGCGCCGCACCGTTCGCGTGATCTACATCGGCCTGGCCGTCCTGATCGGCGTGGGCCTGGTCGGCTTCGGCGTCGGCGGCGGGCTGAGCGGCGGCGGGATCTTCAACGCAGCGAGCAGCAACGAAAGCTCCGGCAGCGCCAGCTTCTCGGCGCAGATCAAGAAGTACGAAAAGCAGACGAGGCTGCAGCCCAACAACGTGGCCGCCTGGGAACAGCTCGCCAAGGCGCTGCTGCACGAAGCCGGCGGCGAAGGCTACACGACCTCGACCGGCGCGGTGACGCCCAAGGGCAAGGAACTGTTCAGGCGCGCATCGCAGGCGTGGGCCAGCTATCTGGCGCTGAACCCGCCGCACCCGAACGCGGAACTCGCCGAGCTGATCTACCGGATCTACGGCGAAGAAGGCCTCAACGAACCGGCCAAGGCGGTCGAGGCGTTGAACTACGTGGTCGAACAGCGGCCCACGGCCTCCTACTACGCGTACCTGGCCATCTACGCCTACAAGGCCCACAACGAAAGGCTCGGCGATCTCGCCGCGGCGAAGGCGATCAGCCTGGCGCCTTCGGCCGAACGGACGCGCCTGAAAAACGAGCTGGCCGAAGCGAAGACGAACCCGAGCGGCAGCGGGCAGACCTACACGACCACGACCAACGGCAAGACGTACGCCCTCAAAAAGGCCCCCAACGGGACCTTCACCGGTACGCAGATCACCACCACCCCCGCCCCCACGACGACGACCAAGAAATAGCCGGCCGCCCGATTGCCTGCTGGGCCTCCCCGGCGTCGGCGCTTGGATAGAATCGTGGGCCGAGCCGGCAGACGACCGGCGCCCTTCCCGGGCCGTTAGCTCAACCGGCAGAGCAGGGGCCTCTTAAGCCCAAGGTTGCAGGTTCGATTCCTGCACGGCCCATCGCAGAGACGTCTCGAAGTGCAGGGGCCACCAGCTGCCGGCAGCTACGCTGGAGCGATGAGCGACCCGGCCACGGACGCGCCCGACGTGTTGGTGCTCGGCGGCGGTGGCGTGCTGGGCGAGGCCTGGCTGAGTGCCGTGTTGGCGGGCGTCAAGGAGGCGGGCGGCTGGGACGCACGCGACTGCCACCGCCTGCTCGGGACCTCGGCCGGCTCGATCGTCGCAGCCTCGCTCGTCGCGGGCCTCGACCCGGGCGAGCGGATCGACCAAGGGGTGGCAGACCGGGGCGGCGCGT
>JBKQOO010000068.1:0-29813 GCA_052145475.1 Solirubrobacteraceae bacterium | reverse complement strand
CGGGGTTTCCACCTCACGCACCTGCTGACCAACATCGAGCTCGACGCGTATGCTCCCGGGCACCGCGTCGAACCGCCCCCGGCGGTGCTCGGCGACGCGCGGCACTGGGAGCTCGTGCGCGGCGCCGAGCCGGCGATCGAGCGGGGCGAGCGGGTCCGCCTGAGCCACTCGGTGCGCAATCGCAATCGCTGTGTGGGGGGCATCCTCTCCAGCCACATCGCCCGCCGCCACGGCGCCGAGGGCCTGCCCGAGGGCTCGATCGAGGTCGAGCTGGAGGGCTCCGCGGGCCAGAGCTTCGCCGGCTGGCTGGCTCCCGGAGTCACCTTCATGCTGCGCGGGGACGCGCAGGACTACGCCGGCAAGGGTCTCTCCGGCGGGGTCTTCGCGATCCGGCCCCGCGCGGGGATGGGCGAGCACTTCAAGGCGGAGCAGAACGTGATCGTGGGCAACACGGTGCTGTACGGCGCGACCGCCGGCCGGGCCTTCTTCAGGGGACTGGCAGGGGAGCGCTTCGCGGTGCGCAACTCCGGCGCCTGGGCTGTCGTCGAGGGCGTGGGCGACCATGGCTGCGAGTACATGACGGGGGGGCGGGTCGTCGTGTTGGGGCCGACCGGGCGGAACTTCGCGGCGGGCATGAGCGGCGGCGTGGCATACGTGCTCGACGAGGACGGGACGTTCGGGCAGCGCTGCAACATGGGCATGGTCGGCTTCGAAGCGCTCTCCGACGCCGACGAGATCGAGCTGCGGGCGATGGTCGAAGAGCACCGCCTGCGGACCGACTCGCCCGTGGCCGAGCGCGTGCTGGGCGAGTGGGACGAGCTGATCGGACGTGGCGCCTTCGTGAAGGTGATGCCGAATGACTACAAGCGCGTGCTGCGCGAGCGGGCCGAGGAAGAGGCGGCCGCGCTGCGCGCCGAGACGGACGGAGAGCTGACGGGCGCTCGGTCGCTGGATGCGGTCGGCGAGGCCGGTGCCTGATGGGAAAGCTGGGCGGCTTTCTGAAAATCGAGCGGCGCGGCGTCCCCTATCGGGACAGCGCCGAACGGGCTAAGGACTACCGTGAGTTCCTGCTGACGCGACCCACGCCGGAGCTGCGCGACCAGGGCGCCCGCTGCATGGACTGTGGCGTGCCCTTCTGCCACAACGGCTGCCCGCTGGGCAATCTGATCCCCGACTGGAACGACCTGGTGTACCGCGACCGCTTCGAGGATGCGATCGCGCAGCTGCACGCGACCAACAACTTCCCCGAGTTCACCGGGCGGCTCTGCCCGGCGCCCTGCGAGGCCTCCTGCGTGCTCGAGATCCGCGAGGGCGACGCCGTCACGATCAAACAGATCGAGAACGCGATCATCAACCGCGCCTGGGAGGAGGGCTGGGTCCTGCCGCAGCCTCCCCGCCGCGAGACAGGTCGTTCGGTCGCGGTCGTCGGCTCGGGGCCGGCCGGCATGGCCGCGGCGCAGCAGCTGCGCCGGGCCGGTCACGCCGTCACGCTGTTCGAGCGCGATGAGGCGGTCGGAGGACTGATGCGCTTCGGGGTGCCTGACTTCAAGATCGAAAAGACGACGGTGCAGCGCCGCGTAGAGCAGCTCCTCGCGGAGGGAGTGCAGCTGCGCTGCGGAGTCGACGTCGGCACGGACCTCAGCGCCGAGGAGCTGCTGGCCCGCTTCGACGCGGTCGTGCTGGCGACCGGCTCGCGCGTGCCGCGCGACCTGCCCGTCGCAGGACGCGAGCTGGCCGGCGTCGAGTTCGCGATGGACTATCTCTACCAGCGCAACCGCTTCATCGCCCGTGAGCTCGGGCCGCAGCCGACCGTCCAGGCGCCCGTCCCCCAGCGGGAGATCACGGCGAGGGGCAAGGACGTCGTCGTGATCGGCGGCGGCGACACGGGCGCCGACTGCGTGGGCAACGCGCTGCGCGAGGGCGCGCGCTCGATCGTCCAGCTGGAGCTTCTCTCAGAGCCTCCCCCCCACCGTCCCGACGAGCGCACGCCGTGGCCGCTGTGGCCGGCCAAGTACCGGCTGAGCTACGCGATGGAGGAGGCGCAGGAGCTGCGGGTCGGCGAGCAGGACTACTCGATCGCGACGACCGCCTTCCGCGGCGACGACGCCGGCGGCCTGGCCGGACTGACGATCGCCCACGCCGCCCCCGAGCCGCCATTTGCGCCGGTCGAGGGGACCGAGCGAGAGCTGCCTGCCCAGCTCGCCCTGCTGGCGATGGGCTTCCTGCACCCCGAGCCGGCGCTGCTGGACAAGCTCGGCGTCGAGAAGGATCGTCGCGGCAACATCAGGGCGCTGGCGCCCTACACGACCTCGGTCGAGGGCGTGTTCGCGGCCGGCGACGCCCGGCGTGGCCAGTCCTTGATCGTGTGGGCGATCAACGAGGGGCGCCAGTGCGCCCGCATGGTCGACCGCTACCTGGCCCAGCTGGGCGGCGGCAGCGCCCAGCTGGACGGGGCTCGGGACGACGGGGTGGCCGGCCACGCCGACGCCGACGAAGGGCCCGAGGGCCCACCCCAGCACGTCGGTCCGGGCGTCGGCGCGGGCTAGCTAGGCTTTCGGGACGTGGAGGACTCGAGCGACAGCGGCCCGCTGAGCATCGGAGCGGGGCGCTCTGTCAGGACGGTCTGCCTGATCGGCGCAGGCTCCTCCGGCATCGCGGCCGCGAAGGCGCTCCATGAGCGGGGCATACCCTTCGACTGCTTCGAGAAGTCCGATCGGGTCGGCGGCAACTGGGTGTTCGGCAACCGCAACGGGATGTCGGCGGCCTACCGCGACCTCTTCATCAACACGTCGCGACCGCGGATGGAGTACTCGGACCTGCCGATGCCCGAGTCCTACCCCGACTTCCCGCACCACAGCCAGATCGCGGCCTACTTCGACGAATACGTCGATCACTTCGGCTTCCGGGACAGGATCACGTTCGAGACCGGTGTGGAGCGGGCCGGGCGCGAGCACGACGGCAGCTGGACCGTCGAGCTCGACACGGGCGAGACGCGCAGCTACGACGCGCTGCTCGTGGCCAACGGCCATCACTGGAACCCGCGCTGGCCCGAGCCGGCCTTTCCGGGCAGCGAGGACTTCGCCGGCGCCCAGCTGCACGCCCACTCCTACGTCGAGAACTCGATCTTCGCGGGCAAGCGCGTCGTCGTGGTGGGCATGGGCAACTCGGCGATGGACATAGCCGTCGAGTCCTCCTACGTCGCCGAGCGCACCTACCTGGCAGCCCGCCAGGGCGTCTGGATCGTTCCGAAGTACATCTTCGGCAAACCGGTCGACCAGATCCCCAACGACCCGCGGGTGCCGTTCAAGATCCGTCAGCGGCTGATCCAGCAGATGATCCGCACCTACGCCGGCCCGCCCGAGCGCTACGGCCTGCCCAAGCCGAACCACCGCTTCGGCGAGGCCCACCCGACGATCTCGGGCCGAATCCTCGACCGCATACAGCACGGCACGATCACGCCGAAGCCGAACATCGCCTCGCTCGACGGCTCGGCCGTCCGCTTCGAGGACGGCAGCCAGGCGGAGGCCGACGTGGTGGTCTACTGCACCGGCTACAAGATCACCTTCCCGTTCTTCGACGAGCAGCTGATCTCGGCGCCGGACAACCACATCGAGCTCTACCGGCGGGTCTTCCACCCCGAGATCCCGAACGTGATGTTCATCGGGCTGCTCCAGCCGCTCGGGGCGATCATGCCGCTGGCCGAGGCCCAGGGCGCCTGGGTCGGCGACTACCTGCTGGGCGACTACGCGCTGCCCGCAGAGGCCGAGATGCGAGCCGACATCGACGCCGACCAGGAGGCGATGCGCAAGCGCTACGTCGCCTCCAAGCGGCACACCATCCAGGTCGACTACGACGACTACCTCCACGCGCTGGCCAAGGAGCGCGAGGCTGGGGCCGCGCGCGCTCGCGCTCGCGGCTACCCTCCTCCGGCGCTATGCCGACGTTCTGCCGCCACAACCGCTTCATAGAGCGCTGCCCCATCTGCGCCAGGACGCTGCCCGGCAACGAGCCGGCGTCGAGCGGCGCGGGGCGGCGAACCGGCGCGCGATCCGCGTCCCGGGGCGAGCGTGGCGCGCGGCGGGGACGGACCGAGGGACTGCGGGTCAGGCACGAGGGCAGGGCGGCGGAGGACGGCTATCGCAGCGAGCTCGTTCCCGGGCTGCGGGCGTCGGCCGACGCGGTCCGGCTGGCCGAGGAGATCGCCTTCTCGACCGCCAGGCTGGCAGGCCTGGCCCTCGAGCCGCCCGGCCTGTACGCGCAGGCACGGGCACTGGCCGCAAGCGATCTCGAGCGCGCCACCTGGATCTGCTTCCTGCTCGCCTACCTCTCGCCCGCCGAGGGCGAGGACCCGTTCGCCGGGGCGCGCGCCGCCCTCGAGGCCCTGCCGGGACCGTTCGAGCTCGGCGGGCTGGACGCCCTCGACCTCGACGCACTCCCCGTTGGCCCGCGCAGCAGCCGCGAGCCGGGACGCGGCGCCGCCACGCTGCGTGCCTACGCCGAATGGGTCGCCAGGGGCGGGCAGGCCGGTGGGGGTGCGGCGCCCACGGCGGCCCGCTCGCAGGAGCAGGCCTTCACGGGCGACCCGGGGTGGAGCCCGACGCGCCGCTTCGAGCGCGTGTTCGAGCGGCTCGCCCTGCCGGGCTTCCCGGGCGGGGGGCGCTTCGAGCTGCTCGTCACGATGGGACGGCTCGGGCTCTACGAGCTGGAACCGGACTCGTTGCACATGGGTGGCGCTCGCGGCGGCGATGACCCCGCCACGCTGGCGGCCAAGCGCGTCTTCGGGATCGGCGACCCGCTGCTGCTGGAGCGCCGCGCCGAGGTGCTGGCCGACGCCGCGGAGGTGCCGCTCGAGGCGCTCGACCTGGCACTCTTCAACTGGGGCTCGCCGCACCGGGCCACGATGGGATTCCCCGCCGAGGAGGCCGACGCGGACGCGATGGCCGGCGTCGGCGAGGCGCTCGGGCTCTGAGCGTCCCGGCCCGCCCGGGGTGGCATCGGGCGCCCCTCCCAGCCTGGCGGCCGGTCGCGAAAAGTGCCGTCCACACCGCCACCTACTCTCCGTGCAGACAGTTCCCCCGGACCCCGGAGCCGCGATGCCCCTCTGCTTCATACAGCCCCAGGATGCGATCCGCGTCATAGCCGAGTCGGTCGGTCGCGAGGCTCGCAGGCAGCTCGTCGGCGAGGTCGTGCGGGCATGGGTGGACGACATCCCGGACAAGGAACTGTCGGTCCATTACGCCAAGGCGATCGCCGACCTCGACGAGGACGACCTGCACCTGCTGGCGGCCTGGCACGCCTCGCTGGAGGTCGGCCAGCCGATCCCGAACACCGAGTTCCTGGTCGGCGTCTTCCCGAGCCTGGGTGAGAACCGCCGCGAGGCCCTGAAGATCGCGGCTGGATTCCGCGGCGAGGAAGCTTTCCAGGCCGGCGTGGCAGAGGACCAGGCGCTCGACACGGTGCTGCCGCGGCTGACGCACCAGCGGGCGGTTGAACTGGCCAATGAGTGCATACAGCTGTATATGTGGGACCGCCTGGGCTGCGACAACTAGCGGGCCGATGGGCGCCGTCAGGCGGCGTCCTCGGCTGCTCGCGTGCGTAGTAGCACGCCACGCAGCCTGCGTCCTTGCCTGACTTGCCCCTCGACCCGCTAGGGGCCAGCGGGCCGTAGGCCGGCGCGAGGCGGCGTCCTCGCTCGCTCGTGTGCGGAGCGCACTTCGCTCCCTGCGTCCTTGCCTCGCTTGGCCTACAGCGCGTTAGGGGCCTAGCGGGCCGATGGGCGGCACTCGGCCCGCTGGGGGCGTGGCTCTCTTGGGGAGCGTGCCCCTGGGGCGTGGCCAACATCGGGGCATGACCGTTGCCTTGCGCGAGGAGGCCTGATCGGCGCTAGCATCGTGACGATGCGGAGTACGAGCGAACGCAGGCTTCTACGCTTGGCGCCGGTGCTTTTGGCCGTGGCGGTCGGTTGTGAGCTGAAAGTGCTGGTCGAGGGCGCGCCGACCTTCTCGGTCGTGTCGGCTCTGCTGCTGACCTGCGCCGGGCTGGTGCTGGTGATCAGCCGAGACGCGCTGCGCCGCCACGACTAGGGCGCCCGTCAGGAGCGTACCGCTGTACGTGATAGCGTACAGGTCATGTCCGATGCGATCGAGGCTTTCAGCAGGCATGCGCCCGAGTACGACGCGCAGCGGCGGGCGATCGTGCCGTGCTTCGAGGAGTTCTACGGCACCGCTGCCGAGCTGGTGTCGCTGCGCGGCGGACAGGTGCGACGGGTGCTCGACCTGGGCGCAGGGACGGGGCTGCTGAGCGAGGCGGTCCTGGCCCGACACCCCGACGCCGAGCTGGTGCTGCTGGACGGATCGGAGGAGATGCTGGCGCGCGCCGGCGAGCGGCTGGGGAGCTCGGCGAGGATGGTCCTCGCCGACCTGCGCGCCGAGCTGCCGGCCGGGCCCTTCGATGCCGTCGTCTCCTCGCTCGCGATCCATCACCTCGAGCAGCCCGATCAGCTCGCGCTCTACGAGCGGATTCCGGCCGTCCTTCGCCCGGGCGGAGTGTTCGTCAACGCCGAGCACATCGCCGCGCCCACCTCGTGGCTCGAGCGCGTCAGCCGGGAGCGATGGAGGGAGGCGGCGATGGCGGCGGGCGCGAGCGCCGAGGAGGTGGCCGCGTCGGACGAGCGCATGGAGCTGAACCGCTGCGCGACTGTCGCGACGCAGCTGGAGTGGCTGGCCCGGTCGGGCCTGCAGGACTGTGACTGCTTCTTCAAGGAGCTGCACTTCGTCGTGCTGGCCGGCTGGCGGGCGGAGGGGCAGTAGAGGCCATCCCCGCAGCTGGAGGCTGTCCGTCCGATTCGGGGTGCCCGGCGGCCATGGTTAGACTGTTCTCATGTCCGAGCTGATTGCAGCGCCAAGCGAGGAGGACGTGATGGACGCCCTCTCGAACGTGATCGATCCGGAGCTCGGCCTCGACTTCGTCGAGCTCGGCCTCATCTACGCGGTCGAGGTCGCCGCGGGCAACGTGAAGGTCACCTTCACGCTGACCACCCCCGGCTGCCCGATCGGCCCGCAGGTCACCGAACAGATCGAGGAGTTCGTCGGCGAACTGGACGGTGTCAGCACGGTCGAGTCCCAGATGGTCTTCACGCCGGCCTGGTCGCCCGAGATGATGAGCGAGGACGCCAAGTTCGCGCTGGGCTACTGAGGCGGCACGCTCCGGCGGCCTAGGCGGGAGCGGCGGCGGTCTCGCGGGCCAGGCCGACCAGCCTGGCAAGTTCGGAGTCGATGCTCGCGCCGATCTCGTCGATGTCGGGCAGGGCGTCGAAGTCGCCGAGCAGGCCGAAGTTCATCTGGCCGTTGTAGGACATGATCGCGATCGCCAGGGCGTGGTTTTCGGGCAGGAATGCCACGGGGATCGCAGCCAGCATCTCCCGGCCAAGCACGTAGAGCGGGAACTGCGGGCCGGGCACGTTGGTCACGATCAGGTTGAACAGCCGCGTCGAGAAGTTCAGCCGCGAGGCCTGGGCGAGGATCGTCGGCGGCGCGAAGTTCTGCGCTCCCGCGATCACCTCGGCCCCGAGCGCCTGCTTGGACTCCTTCAGCCCGTCCATCGCGTGGGAGACGAAGCGCAGCCGGTTGAGCGGGTCGGACACGTAGATGGGGAGCGGGCCGCGCATCACGACGATGCGGTTGCCCGCCGTGCTGTGCTCGTCATCGCCGCGAACCGACACGGGGACCAGCGCCCGCATCTCCACGCCCTCGGTCCGCCTGCCCCGCGAGATCAGGAACGTGCGCAGGGCCCCCGCGACGACCGCCAGCACGACGTCGTTGACCGTGCCGCCGAAGGCGTCCTTGACGGTCTTGAAGTCCTCGAGGTGGGCGGTCACGCCGACGAAGCGCCGGTGCGGTCCGATCGGCACGTTCAGCGGCGTCTCGGGCGCGGGATTCAACCCGGCCCAGACGATCTCGCCGACGCCCTCGGCCGCCTCGCGGGCCCTGCCCAGCGCGCGGTCGGGATGCGCCAGCGCGTCGAGCGCGCCCTCCAGCAGCGCTGCTCCGGCCCGTGCGGCGCCGAGCAGCCCGGATGCGAGCAGGTGCGCCGTGCCCGGTTCGGGATGAGGCTGCCACGGCCGACCCGAGCTCGGGATCTGGGGAGGGTTGGGGGACAGGTCGAACAGGACCGTCGCCAGGTCCACGCCGGCGATCCCGTCGATCAGCGAGTGGTGGGTCTTCGTGATCAGGGCGAAGCGGTCGTCCTCCATGCCCTCGATCAGCCACATCTCCCACAGCGGCTTGGAGCGGTCCAGCTGCTGGGAGAAGATGCGCGCGGTCAGGTCCTGCAGCTGCTCCCACGTGCCCGGGGCGGGCAGCGCGGTGTGGCGGACGTGGTACTCGAGGTTGAAGCTCGGATCGTCGATCCAGACCGGGCGGCCGCTGTCGAGGGCGGTGTATGCCAGCTTCTGGCGATAGCGCGGGACCAGATGCAGCCGCTTGCGGATCTGTTCCAGGAACTCCTCCATCGACGGCGGCGGACCTTCGACGAGGGTCAGCCCGCCGATGTGCATATGGGAGTTCGCACCCTCCTGGTGCAGGAACGACGCGTCGACGGGAGTCAGCCGATCGAGGTGGCGCTGAGGCATCTGCGCTTAGCGTAGCGGGACGCCCAATACAATGACAGCCGTGCCGAACACTGTCGAAAGGTTGATCCTGGCGGCCCCGCGGGGATACTGCGCGGGCGTCGACCGGGCCGTGCAGACGGTCGAACAGGCGCTGCGGATCCACGGCGCGCCGGTCTACGTGCGCAAGGAGATCGTGCACAACAAGCACGTCGTCGAGGAGCTGAGCAAGCGCGGGGCGATCTTCGTCGAGGAGCACACCGAGGTGCCGGAGGGCTCGGTCTGCGTGTTCTCGGCCCACGGCGTCGCGCCCAGCGTCCGCGAGGGGTCCGAACAGCGGCGGCTGGAGACGATCGACGCGACCTGTCCGCTGGTCACGAAGGTGCATCGCGAGGCTGTTCGCTTCGCCGAGGATGGCTACACGATCGTGCTGGTCGGCCACGCCGGCCACGAGGAGGTCGAAGGCACGATGGGCGAGGCGCCCGAGCGGATCGTGCTGGTGCAGGACGAGCAGGACGTCGATGAGCTCGAGGTGGACGACCCCACGCGCGTCGCCTTCATCACCCAGACGACGCTGGCGGTCGATGAAACGACGGCGATCCTGGACCGGCTGCGTGAGCGGTTCCCCGAGATCGTCGGACCGCGCACCGATGACATCTGCTACGCCACGACCAACCGCCAGGCCGCTGTCAAGCAGATCGCGACGAAGTGCGACCTGCTGCTGGTGATCGGCTCGCGCAACTCGTCCAACTCGCTTCGGCTGGTCGAGGTCGCGCGCGACTGCGGCACGGACGCGCACCTGATCGACAATGCCGGCGAGATCGACGAGCGTTGGCTGGAGGGCAAGCGCGTCGACGGCATCTCCTCCGGCGCCAGCGCGCCGGAGAACCTGGTGTCCGAGCTGGTCGACCTGTTCCGGGCGCGCGGCGTCAGCGACATCTCCGAGTACGACGCGGTCAAGGAGGACGTCCGCTTCATGCTCCCCAAGCAGATCCGAGCCGCCGCTGCCGCGGCCGCGGGCTCCGGGGGCGCGGTCGGAGCAGCCTGACCCCGGACGTCCCGGCGTTCGCGGCGCCCGGCGCCGCAGGCGGGGTGTCCCCGCGCCCGGGCGAGCAGCCATGCGCACCCTGATCATCTCCGACCTGCATCTCGGCAGCAACTCCGGGATCGACCTGCTGCGCCGGCCCGAGATGCGGGCCCGGCTGATCGAGGCGCTCGACGGGGTGGACCGGCTGGTGCTGCTGGGCGATGTGCTGGAGCTCCGTCACGGCCCGCTGCGCGAGGCGATGGCCGCGGCCCGGCCGTTCTTCGAGGAGGTCGGGCGTGCACTGGGGGATCGCGAGCTGATCGTCACGGCGGGCAACCACGACCATGCCCTGGTCGAGCCCTGGCTGGCCGCGCGGGGCGCCGAGTTCGACCCTGGCCCGCTGCGCCTCGAACATCTGCTGGAGCCGGGGGAGGTGTCTCCCGCGATGGCCCGGATCGCCGAATGGTCGGCGCCGGCATCGGTTCGCGTGGCCTACCCCGGCCTGTGGGTGCGCCCGGACGTCTACGCGATGCACGGCCACTACCTCGACTGCCACCTCACCGTGCCGACGCTGGAGCGCCTCAGCGTGGGGGTGATGAGCCGGCTGCTCGGGCTTCCCGCCTCGGGGTTCGAGGGGGCCGACGACTACGAGGCGATGGGGGCGCCCGTGTTCGCCTGGCGCGATGTCGTCGCCCGCCACACCCATCCCGGCGCCGCCCTGAACGGGATGGCGACCGTGTCGGCCTGGCGAGCCCTGGGCGGCGGCGGCTCCGAACGCGATTCCGGCGCCGGGACGCCCGGCTCGATCACCGAGCGCCTGTCGGGCCGGCTCGTGCCGGGGCTGCGCCGGCGCGCCCTCCTCGGCGCCTTCCCCCTGGCCGTCGGGGCGCTCAACCGCGCCGGCCTGGGGCCGCTGCGGGCCGACATCTCGGCGGCCGAGCTGCGCCGGGCCGGACTCGCAGCGATGGGCGAGGTGGCAGCCCGGCTGAGCCTGGGCGAGCAGTACGTCGTGTTCGGGCACACCCATCGAGCCGGGCCGCTCGAGGGCGATCTGGCCGGCGAGTGGCGGGGACCGGCGGGGGCGCGGCTGGTGAACTCGGGGAGCTGGACCTACGCGGCGATCTTCCTCGACTCGGCCGGCCCTGCCAACCCGTACTGGCCGGGCTCGGCGGTGCTGGTCGGCGAGGACGGTCCCCCCGAGCTGCTGCGCCTGCTCATCGAGAGCACGCGCGGCGAGCTTGCACCGGCGCGGCGCTAGCCGTAGGCGTCGGCGAAGCGCTCCAGCGACCGGCCCGATTCGGTCAGCTTTCCGCCCGTCAGCTGCATCGCCCAGCCGCCGTCGTTTCGCGAGTAGACCAGCAGCGCGCGCAGCCACCCCGCGCGGTGGTACGGCAGCGCGATCTCGAGTTCGCGCGTCAGCTCGCCGGCGGCTTCGGCGGCGCTGCCGGCCGGGGCGGGCCCGCCGGCGCACTGCCGGACCGCGTCGTTGACCTCGGGCGCGCAGAATCCCATCTCGGAGACGATCAGGTTGTTCTGACCCGAGGTCATTTCCGCCTGGATGCCGGGCAGCGAGCCGATCCCTTCACCCGGATTGCGTTCGCGGTTGTAGGGGTGCAGGTACCAGCCCTTGACCTCGGTCTGCAGTTGCGGCCTGGCCTCGTAGAGCCCCTGCACCCAGCCCGCGTCGCTCGCGCCGGCGTAGATCTGGGCGAGCGGCAGGCCGGCTCGCGCGGCCGCGGGCAGCAGCTGCGCGAGGATCGCCGCGTACTGCGAGGCGCTGCCGTAGCCCCAGGGCTCGTTGATCGCCTCGAGCAGGATCCCCGCCGCGGGATACCTGCGCAGCATTTCCCGCCCCGAGCGCACGAACCCGGTGACGTATTCGCCGATCGCGCTTTCGCTCCTCGGCAGGCATTCGCTGTTGAACGAGCAGCCCGAGTAGCCTCTGAACTCGATCGTGACGACCGGGATCATGCCGGCGTCGAGCGACTCCTTCAGGCCGGGACCGCCTTCCCTCAGCGTCTCCCCGGCGTGCCACTCGACCGGGCCGCTGCGGTCGTAGAAGACGTGATGTTCGACAAACGCGTCGATCGGGCCGAGGAACCGTGAGCTGTTGCCGTTCAGGCCCAGCCAGGCGCCGTTCGGCGGCGGGTCGTATGCGTAGCGGTCGGCCGCAACCGGCGGCGAGGTTTCACCCCGGCTGTTGGTGACCCGGACGTCGACTTCGCCGGCGCCGGGCGGCGTGGTGACCGTGATTTCGGTGTCCGAGTCGACCCTCACCCTGGGCGCGGCACGGCGGTCGAACACGACCGCCCGCACCGGGCTCGAGCCGAGGAAGTCGACGCCCCTGACCGTGACGGTGCTCGCCCCGGCCTGTGGCCCGTTGTTGGCACCCAGCCCGGTGACCTGCGGCATCGTCTGGCCGCTCGCCAGGGGCGCTGGGATCAGGGCCGCCGCCAGACAGCACGCAGCAAGCATCGACCAGACAGCCTAGCCCCGCTCGGATCAGATCAGGCCGGGTGTGAAGCAGGTCGCCAGGCACTCGAGGCCCGAGCCGACCTCCAGCTCGATCACGCCGCTGGTGTGCCGGGTGTGCTCGACCAGGGGGTGGGCCCCCGGGTGGGAGATCTCGAGCTCGACGCCGTTGACCCGGATCTGGCCCCGTCCCTGCAGCACGGCCCAGACGCCGCCCGCCTCGTAGCTGCCCGAGTAGGCGCCGGGCTGGTCGAGCGTCTGGGGCGCCAGGCGCGCGTCCGGAGCGTCCTCGGGGCGGAGCGGCGCGAGCGGGTCACGCCGGGCACCCAGCAGCTCCTGGATCGCGAGCTCGGTCTCCACGTAGCCGCCCTCGCCGTAGTGGAACTCGAACAGGCGGGCTCGTCCGTCGAACAGGTAGCGGGCCGGCCAGCCCAGGTTCTCGTACTCCTGCCACAGCTCGAGCTCGCCGTCGATCAGCACCGGATGCGCGATCTCCAGGCGGGTGATCGCCGCCCGCACCTGCTGCTCGTCCCGGCTCGGCTCGAAGCCGGGGCAGTGCACGCCGACCACGCGCAGACCCTGCGGCGAGTAGCGCTCGTGCCAGGCCCTCGTGTAGGGCAGCGTGCGCATCGAGTTGGGGCGACAGAAGTCCCAGAACTCGACCAGCATCGGCCGGTCCCGCTGGATCACGCTCACGGGCTGACCGCCAGGAGTGTTGACCCACGGCAGGTTCCGCGGGAACAGCGGCGCGATGATCGTGTCTACGGGAGCGCGCACCAGAAACGGATACTCACCGCCCGTCCGGGCGTCGAAGACCAAGGCCGGCAAGGACGCAGGGAGCGTGGCGTACTGCGCACGCGAGCGAGCGAGGACGCCGCCAGCCGCTGGTCATCGGCGTCCGGTCAGCCGATGCTTCCGACCATCTCCAACTGGATGAGCCGGTTCAGCTCGACCGCATACTCCATCGGCAGCTCCTTGGTCACCGGCTCGATGAAGCCGTTGACGATCATCGCCGCCGCCTCGTCCTCGGTGAAGCCACGCGAGCCCATGTAGAAGAGCTGGTCGTCGGAGATGCGACCGACCGTCGCCTCGTGGGCGACCGTCACGTTGGGGTTCTGGATCTGGATGTCAGGCCAGGTGTCCGAGCGGGATTCGCCGTCCATCATCAGCCCGTCGCACTGGACGCGGGCTTTCGAGCCGGCCGAGTTGTGGCCCATCTTGACCAGGCCCCGGTAGCCCATGATGCCGCCGTCCTTGGAGATCGACTTGGCCAGGATGTTCGACGTCGTGTTGGGCGCGAGGTGCACGACCTTGGCGCCGGTGTCCTTGTGCACGCCTTTGCCCGCGACGCCGACGTTGAGGTGGTCGGCACGCGCGCCCTCGCCCATCAGGAACGAGCCGGGATAGAGCATCACGTACTTGGCGCCCATCGAGCCGCCGACCCACTCGACCGTCCCGTGGGCGTCGACGACCGCTCGCTTGGTGTTCAGGTTGTAGACGTCCTTGGACCAGTTCTGGACGGTCGTGTAGCGGGCCTTGGCGCCCTCGTGCACGAAGATCTCGACGACGGCCGAGTGCATCGAGTTGACGCTGTAGGTCTGGGCGGTACAGCCCTCGATGTAGTTCACCTCGGAGCCCTCGTCGGCCACGATCAGCGTGTGCTCGAAGGTGCCCTCGCCGGCGCCCTCCATGCGGAAGTAGGACTGCAGCGGCAGGTCGCACTTGACGCCGGGCGGGATGTAGCAGAAGGCCCCTCCCGACCAGACTGCCCCGTGAAGCGCGGAGAACTTGTTGTCCTGCGGCGGCACGCACTTGTTCATGAAGTACTTCTCGACCAGCTCGGGGTACTCGGTCACCGCCGTGTCCATCGAGCAGAACAGGATCCCCTGCTTGGCGTACTCCTCCTTGAGTCCCTCGTAGACCGGCTCCTGGCGCCACACGCCGACGACGCCGGCCAGGTGCTCGCGCTCGGCCTGGGGGATCCCCAGGTCCTCGTAGGTCTGCTTCATCTCGTCGGGAACCTCGTCCCAGCTGTTGAAGCGGCCCGCCGTGGGGGGCGAGTAGAGCACCAGGTCGTCGAGCTTGAGCCCGCTCAGGTCGGGGCCCCAGTTCGGGATCGGCTTGCGTTCGAAGATCTCCAGGGACTTCAGCCTTTTCTCGGCCATCCAGTCGGGCTCGCCCTTGATCTTGGACAGCTCGCTGACGACCTCTCGTGAGATGCCCTGGCGTGCGCGCAGCTGACCCTGCTCGTCCTCGACGATCGGGCTGGGCTTTGCGATGCGGTCAATCGTGGCCATTGGAGTCCTCGCTGCTCGTGGAGCTTTTCAATCCTGTGCTCGGAAGTAGGAATTGTATCGCGGGCCCCAGCCGCGCTCCGGTCCGGAAGATGACCCGGGCCGGATTCGGGGCGATCTTCAAGACGGCCAGGCGTTGTCGCCGGTCACGGCGCCGCGCACGACCTTCAGGTTGAGCAGCGCGCACTTGCGCCGCGTGGCCGAGACGGGGATCCCGAGCAGGTCGATCATCCAGTCGGCGTCCAGCGCGCCGATCTCCGACAGGGACATGCCCCTCAGCTCCTCGGAGGCGATCGAGGCGGCCGCCTGCGAGATAGCACAGCCGTGGCCATGGAAGCGGATCTCCTCGATGCGCTCGTCGCTGACCCGGATGTGGACCCCCAGCTCATCTCCGCACAGCGGGTTGTGCTCGAGCGCCTCGAGGTCGTGCGGCTCGAGCTCACCGAAGTTCCGGGGTCGCTTGTAGTGCTCCAGTATGTAGTCGCGGTAGAGGTCGTCCATCGCTACAGCCCGAAGACCTCGCGGCCTGTGGCCAGCGCGTCGATGAGCGCCTCCACGTCGGCCTCGTCGTTGTAGACGCCGAGGCTGGCGCGGGCCGTCGCGGGGACGCCGAGGCAGCGCATCAGCGGCTGCGCGCAATGGTGGCCGGCGCGGACGCAGACGCCCTCGCGGCCCAGCAGCTCGGCGACGTCGTGGGGATGCATGCCTTCGACGGTGAACGATGCGAGCGCGCCGCGTTCGGAGGCCTCGGGCGGGCCGACGACCCGCAGGCCCGGCACCGAGGCCAGGCGGGCGAGCATGTGGGCGGTGAGGGCGCGCTCGTGCTCGCGCACGCGCTCCATGCCCAGCCCGGACAGGTAGTCGACGGCGGCCGCCAAGCCGACGGCCTCGGCGATCATCGGCGTGCCGGCTTCGAACTTGAAGGGCAGCTCGTTCCATGTCGTCTCCTGCAGGCCGACCGAGGCGATCATGTCGCCGCCGGTCAGAAACGGCTCCATCCGCTCGAGCAGCTCGGGGCGCCCGTGCAGCACGCCGATGCCGGTCGGTCCGAGCGCCTTGTGGCCCGTCCAGGCGTAGAAGTCTGCTCCGAGCGCGGCGATGTCGACGGGCATCTGCGGCACGGCCTGGGCGCCGTCCACCAGCGAGACCGCTCCTGCGGCTCGCGCCCGCGCCGTGATCTCGGCGACGGGGTTGATCGTGCCGAGCACGTTGGAGACGTGGGTGAACGCGACGAGCCGGACGTCGCCCCGCGCGAGCTGCTCGTCGAGCTCCTGCAGCGAGAGCCGGCCGTGCTCGTCCAGCTCCAGGTAGCGCAGCGTGGCGCCCCGCTCGCGGCACAGCTGCTGCCAGGGAACGATGTTGGCGTGGTGCTCCATCTGCGTGATCAGCACCGCGTCGCCGGGGCCGATGTTGGCGCGTCCCCACGAGTAGGCGACGAGGTTGATCGCCTCGGTCGCGTTCTTCGTGAAGATCGTCGTGCCGGGCTCGGCGCCGGTGAAGGCGGCGATCTTCTCGCGGGCGCCTTCGAAGGCGGCGTCGGCCTCCTGCGCGAGCGGATAGACGCCGCGGTGCACGTTGGCGTTGTGGCTGGCCAGGTGCTCGGCGATGGCGTCGATCACGACCTGCGGCTTCTGCGCGGTCGCCCCGGAGTCCAGGTAGATCAGCGGCTTCGTCTCGGGCCCGCCCGCCCGCCTCGAGAGGATCGGGAAGTCCGCCCTGACCGCCAGCGAGGTCTCAGCGACTGGTGGCATACGTCTCGATGTCCTCTCGGGCCGCGGCCAGCTTGGCTGAGATCTTCTCCCGCACCAGCTCCTCCAGGGCCGTGTCGGCCAGCTCGGCCAGCAGCGGCTCGAAGAACCCTTCGACGATGACCCGCACGGCGCTGGAGCGATCGAGCCCGCGGCTCTGCATGTAGAAGATCGCGGCCTCGTCCAGCTCGCCGACCGTGCCGCCGTGGGACGCGGACACGTCGTCGGAGGAGACCAGCACCGAGGGGATCGCGTCGATCCGGGCTTTCGGGGAGAGCATCATCGAGTGGATCTGCAGGTAGGTGTGAGTCTGCTGGGCGCCGGGGTCGATCTGGATCAGCCCCTCGAAGCTCGCGCGGCTCTGGCCCGTGGCGGCGCCCCGCCAGTGGACGTCCCCGCCCGACGGGCCCGTCTCGTGCAGGTCGGCAGCGAACACGTCCAGGTGCTCGTCCTCCTCGGCGAAGAACAGGCCGCGGAAGGCCATGTCGCCGCCCGGCTCGGAGACTGCCAGCTCGAGGTGCTGGCGCACCAGGTGGCCGCCCAGCAGAGCGGGGAGCCAGTGGCAGTAGGCGTCGCGGCCCACGCCGACGAAGCGCGTCGAGACGTCGAACACCTCGCCGCTGCCCCAGTCCTGCAACTGGGCCAGCCGGCAGCGGGCGCCGTCCTGCAGGTACAGCTCGAACGCCCCTGCGTGCAGGGCCTGACCGTCGAAGTCCTCGGCGAGGTCGTACTCGTGGACGCGGAACTCGCTGCTCGGGGCGCCCACGACGAGCGTGCGCCCGTACTGGGCGATCCCGGGCCGGTCGATCGCGTAGACGACCTCGAACGGGTCCTCGACGACCAGCCCGGCCGGCACGTGGAGGAAGACGCCGCCGGTCCAGAACGCGGCGTTGGCCGCCTCGAGCTTGTTGCGGTCGATCGGCAGGCGCTTGGAGTACCAGGGCGAGACCAGCTCGGGATGCAGCTCGAAGGCCTGCTCCAGCGAGCACAGGATCACACCCTGCTCGGCCAGCGCCGGGTCGAGCTCGACCTGGACGACCGCCCCGGCGCTCTGCACGATCCGACCCGCGCGGGTCCGCTCGGGCAGCGTCCGCGCCACCACCTCGGGCACGGTGGCCTCCTCGACGCTGGTACGCAGCGCGTCGAGGTCCAGGCTCTCCAGGCTGGTCGTCCAGAACCCCGATCGGCGCCAGACCGGGAGCAGCGAGGCCTCGAAGGCTTTCAGCGCCGCCTCGCGCAGCTCCTCGAGCGTGCGCCCGTCGCCGGCGCCGGCGCCGGCCAGGGCGCTGTAGAGCGTCGCCTCGCGGTGACGGCCCGCCTTGGTCTTGGTCGGGGTGGCGCCGTCGCTGGCGGCGCTCATGCTGCCAGCTCTCCCGTTCCGCCGAATTCCTGGCGGATCTGGTCGTAGCCCTCGCGCTCGAGGCGCTCGACCAGCTCCACGCCGCCCTCCAGCACGATCCTGCCATCCATCAGGATGTGGACGAACTCGGGCTTGACGTAGTGGAGGATGCGCTGGTAGTGGGTGATGATCAGCGCGCCCAGGCCCTGCTCGTCGTGCAGGCGCTGGACGCCCTCGGCGACCGTCCTCAGGGCGTCGATGTCGAGCCCGGAGTCGGTCTCGTCGAGGATCGCCACGTCGGGTGCCAGCATCGCCATCTGGAGGATCTCGGCGCGCTTCTTCTCGCCGCCCGAGAAGCCGTCGTTGAGGTGGCGCGAGGTGAAGGCGCGGTCGACGTCGAGCAGCTCGATCGCGTGCTGGAGCTGGGTGCGGAACTCCTTGACCTGGATCGGCTCCTCGCGCTTCGCGTTGATCGCCATGCGCAGGAAGTTGGCGACGGACACGCCGGGAATCGAGACGGGGTACTGGAACGCCAGGAAGAGCCCCGCCTTGGCGCGCTCGTGGGGCTCGGCCTCGGTGATGTCCTCGCCCTTGAAGGTGATCGTCCCCTCGGTGATCTCGTAGGAGGGGTGCCCCAGCAGCGTGTTGGCGAGCGTCGACTTGCCCGAGCCGTTCGGGCCCATCAGCGCGTGGATCTCCCCCCGGTTGATGTCGAGGTCGACGCCACGGAGGATCTCGCGCTCCTCGGTGCGCACGTGCAGGTCTTTGATCTCTAGGTCGGCCATGTTCTGTGTTCAGGCTCCGGTCGTGAGGGGTTCGATTTGCAGGGGTGAGGTCGCAAGTGGAGGTGTGATGAGCAGGTCGGCCAGCGTCGTCTCGCGCAGCGTCGCGATGATCGAGAAGCGCACCCGCGTCCACAGCAGCTTCGTCGGGCAGGCGTGCTCGCGGTCGGACTCGCGGGCGCAGACGATCGAGCCGTCGGCGGCCTCGGAGATGCACTCGATCGGGGCGATCGATCCCTCGAGCGCCTCGACCACCTCGGCCATCGTGATCTGGGCGGCCGGCCGGGCCAGCAGGTAGCCGCCGCGCGAGCCGCGGCGGCTGTCGACCAGGCCTGCCTTGCGCAGGCGGGCAACCAGGTGCTCGAGGTAGGCGAGGGGCAGTCCGTCGTGGGCGGCGATCTCGGCCAGCGGAACCGGCTGCCCGCCCTCGCCGCCGCTCCGTCGAGCCAGCTCGACCATCACGCGCACGCCGTACTCGGCCTTGGTTGAGAACATCATCGTCCGATTTCCTACCTGCGAGCTAGGGTATCAGGGGAGACCGGCCTGACCCGGCGGCTCGACGATGGAGCCGACCCAGGGGAGGTGGCTAGCCCTCCAGCTTGTCGATGTCGTGGACCAGCGCTTCGGGGGTCAGCTGTTCCTGCCCGTAGAGCACACGCTCGCGGCCCCTCGGGTCGACCAGCACCACCGTGGCGAAGCGGTCGAAGGCGGCGGCGCCGGCCGAGGCGGGGGTCACGTGGTACTCCCGCCAGACCCTGCGCAGCTGCGCGCTCGTCCCGGTCAGGTAGTGAACGCGCCCGCTCAGCGACACCTCGGCGAGGAACCGGCGCACGCTGGCCGGCGTGTCGGTGGCGGGGTCGGCGCTGATCAGCAGCACGGGCACCGGCCGCGCCAGTTCGTCGAGCGCGCCCCGGATCTGCTGGGCGATCAGGATGCAGGTCGCTCCGCAGCGCGAGTACAGGAAGGCGATCAGGACGGGCGATCCGCGCTGCGCGGCCAGCGACACGGAGCGTCCGTACTGGTCCGTGAGCTGGAATCCGGGCGCCGGCACCGAGACAGGCAGGATGGCGCCGTCGAAGCCGCCCTGCCCGGTCGCCTGCGTCTGCGAGGAGGATTCGCCGCCCTGGGAGGCCGACTCCTGAGACGGCGCGTCGGAGGAGCCGGAGGAGGGACTGGACGAGCCGCTGCCGCCTGCCAGGATCGCGAAGGCCAGTGCGCCCAGCACGAGCAGACCCATGGCGAGGGGCAGGGCGAACCGGCGTCTCGAGCTCATCGGGTTCAGCCTAGGGAAGCAGGAGAAACGGGGCGCCGAACGTAAACAACAGAAAGGTGGGGGCCCTCAGGACACTCCGGTTGACAGGCCTGCTCTGCGTGACGCTGCTGGCCGGTGCTCTTCCGGCCTCGGCCGCTGCCGCCGAAGCCCCCGCGCCGCCCGCCAACGACAACCTCTCCTCCGCGCAGGTGATCCACAGCCTGCCCGCGACGATCAGCGGCACGGTGGTCGGGTCGACGGCCGAAGCGCACGAAGAACTCTCGACCTGCGCGCCGGCCTCCGAACACACCGTCTGGTACGCCTTCCGCGCCGGTGCCGCCGAGCGGATCGCCCTGAACCTCGCTGCCGGCGGCGCGCTCGACGCGACGATCGACGTGTTCCATGCCGTGCGCTCCCAGCTCGAGGCGGTGGGCTGCGAGCGGACCGACTCGCACGGCAACGCCGCGCTCAGCTTCAAGGCCTCGAAGAACGGTCTCTATGAGATTCGCGTGTCCGCTCTGCCCGCCTCGCAGCTGGCCGGCTTCACGCTCGAGGTGTTCCTGCCCACCCCTGCCGTGAGCCCGCCCGGACCCCGGCTTCCCGCCGGCGGCGTGAGCGGCCAGGTCGACCGCATCCAGAACGTCAACGCCGCCTACTCGGTCGTGATGCGATCGGGCGTCAGCTACCTGGTCAGCGTGGCCAACAAGACCTCGCATGCCTGCGTCAGCGCCGGCCTGTTCGCGCCGGGCACCGGCTCCTTCGAAGAAGCCTCCCCGGTGATGCACCTGCACTGCGGCGGCTACGCGCTGTACACGCCGGGGCCCGGCCAGGGCGGGCTGTACAGCATCCAGCTCACGCCCAGATCGAGCTTCCGGGGTGTCCAGCGCTTCCGCCTCGAGGTGGCGCCGGCAGGTCCCGACGAAACGGCGCCGGGCATCCCCCTGGGCAACTACGAGCTCGCCCGCGGCCGCCTCGACGGCAACGGCGTGCACGTCCTGCGCCTCTATCGGCTGGACATCACGACCCATTCGAACCTCACCCTGCGGCTGGGGGCGCCCGAATCGGCGAACTTCGATCTGCAGCTGCGCAACCTCGACGGCAACGTGATCGAATGCCAGTGCGGAGGCAGCGGTCCCGAGACGCTGACGCATCAACTGCTGCCCGGACGCTACTACGCCGTGGTGTCCGCCCGCGGGCCGACGGTGGGCAGCTACACACTGCTGCGCCAGTCGCGCACGATCACCCAGACCAGGGTGTCCTTCGGCGGCTCGAACGTCGCGGCAGGCGAGCCCGTGGGGATCCGCGTCAGCGTCTCGCCGGCCGTCTCAGGGCCGGTGGTGGTCGACATCGAGCGCTTCGACCCGGTCTTCGGGTGGCAGTTCTACCGCCAGGAGAGCGGGATCGCCAGCGGCGGGGAAGCGGTGCTCCCGTTCGCGCCCGAAGCGATCGGCCGCTGGCGCGCGAACGCGCGCTTCGAAGGGTCGAGGACGGCCAGCCCGAGCGCGGTCGGCTTCACATACCTGCTCGCCTCCTAGCCTCGCCGGAGAGGGCATATCAGGCCGGGCGCAGCGTCGTGGAACGGCGGCCAGATGGCGCTATACTTTGTGAAGTTGTGAATCCCGACCCCGGTTTAGGAGTTTTGAGATGAGTCCGTCCGGTCCAGAGCTGCTGCGGCGAATCAAGAGCCAGATCGAGGAGGTCGATCCCTCCGAGGTCAAGGAGCTGATCGACGAGGGCGTCGCGGTCGTCGATGTCCGCGGCAGCGAAGAGTTCGCCACCGGGCATCTCCCCGGCGCCAAGAGCGTGCCGCGAGGGCACCTGGAGTCCCGCATCGAGGGCGTCGTCCCCGACCGCTCGACCCAGGTGATCCTCTACTGCGCCTCGGGCCAGCGCTCCGCCTACGCCGCTCGGACCCTCAGCGAGGACCTCGGCTACGAGCACGTCCGCTCGATGACCGGCGGCATCGCCCTGTGGAAGGACCGCGGCTACGAGGTCGAGGTTCCCCGCGCCCTCAGCGCCGAACAGCGAGACCGCTACTCGCGCCACCTGCTGATCCCCGAGATCGGCGTCGAGGGCCAGCAGAAGCTGCTGGATGCCAAGGTGCTGCTGCTCGGCGCGGGCGGCCTGGGCTCACCGACGGCCCTCTACCTCGCGGCCGCCGGCGTCGGCACGCTGGGGATCGTCGACGACGACGAGGTCGACCTCTCCAACCTCCAGCGCCAGGTGATCCACTCCACCCAGCGGGTCGGGATCCCCAAGGTCGACTCGGCCGAGGAGTCGATCCACGCGCTGAACCCGGACGTGAACGTGGTCAAGTACAAGACCCGCATCGACGCCTCCAACATCATGGAGATCATCGAGGGCTACGACGTGGTCGTCGATGGCGTCGACAACTTCCCGACCCGGTACCTGCTCAACGACGCGACCGTGCGGCTGCAGATCCCCGTCGTCTCCGCCTCGATCCTCGGCTTCGACGGGCAGCTCTCGGTGTTCAAGCCCTACGACGGCCCTTGCTACCGCTGCCTGTTCCGCGAGCCGCCTCCGGCCGAGCTCGCTCCGTCGTGCGGCGCCAACGGCGTGCTCGGCGTGCTGCCCGGCACGATGGGGCTCTTGCAGGCGACCGAGGTCGTCAAGCTGATCCTGGGCATCGGCGAGCCCGCGATCGGTCGGCTGCTGCTCTACGACGCGCTTGCCGCGACCCTCACCGAGGTGAAGGTCCACCGCGACCCGGAGTGTCCGATCTGCTCGCGCGACCCCGACGAGATCGCCGACGAGGAGATGGGGGTGTTCCCCGACTACGAGGCGTTCTGCGCCGCTGCCGGGTAGGCTGCCCGGCGATGGCCACGATCAAGATCCCTCCGGTCCTGCGCGCCTCGGTCGGCGGTGAGAGGGAGGTCGGAGCCTCCGGCGGGAACGTCGGCGAGGTGCTGCGCGACCTGGCTGCCACGCACCCTGCGACCGAGAGCCAGCTGTTCTCGGCCGACGGCGCGCTCAATCGTTACGTCAACGTCTACCTCAACGACGAGGACGTGCGCGTGCTGGACGGCCTGGACACCGCGGTCGGCGAGAGCGACACGCTCGTGATCCTGCCGGCCATGGCGGGCGGAAGCTGAGCCGACCTTGCGGTGGGTCACCATCCGCGCCCCGATCACGTGGCTGGCCGCGTTGGGCGCGCTGCTCGTCTGCGCTGCCGCGGCCTCCGCTCTGGCCAGCCATGAAGGCTGGCCCCCGATCGGCCACCACGAGGGGCATCCGAACAACGAAAGCGGTGTGATGCGCGGCCTCGACGGCGTCCACAACTTGCTGCTGGGGGGCGGCGGCAACGACACGATCTGGGCGGGCAACGAGGGCGATGTGATCTGGGGCGACTCCCACCCGGGCAACCAGCCCGAATCCCAGCGAGACTTCCTCCACGGCGGCCCTGGCGAAGACTGGATCTATGCCAGCCACGGCTACAACGTGATCTGGACCGGGGCGGGCGACGACCATGTCGCGCTGGTCTACGGCCACGGCACCGTCTACTGCAACGGCCCCGGGCTGAAGACGCTGGTGATGCGCTACCTGCCGCAGAACCGCCCCTGGAACCTTGTCGGCTGCGCCCACAAGGTGATCGTGCCCTACCGCGCCTGAGCGGGGCTGCTCGCCGCCCCCCGGAGGCGATCAGTCCGTCCGTCGCGGTTTCCGCCGCGGCCGCCTCTAGCCTTCGCGTCGAGGTCGGGTCCCATCCCTAAAGCTGCTCGGGCCGCCCGCCGATTGAGCGCTGGTTTCATGAGACAAGGTCGCCTTCTCTCCCTCATCCTCGTCGCGCTGGGCCTGCTCGCGGTGCTCGCCGTGCCGGCCGGGGCGAACTCGCCCAAAGGGCCGCAGTACACGCTCAAGATCGTTGAGGGCGAGACGACGCTGCCCGAATACGAACCGATCGCGTCGACCAGCGGTGGAGTCAACTCCCACGCGCAGGTCGCGGTCTCGATCATCCGGGGCGGCGTGACCATGTACCGCGACGTCAACGAAGGCGGCGCGTGGCTCTCGCAGGTTCCTCAGGTCGGCGACGTCGTGACGCTCGAATCGCCGGTCGGGACCCTGATCGGCTCGGTCGTCTACGACGGGCTGCCGACGATCGACCCGACGGTGTGCGC
This sequence comes from Solirubrobacteraceae bacterium, assembly GCA_052145475.1. GTDB lineage: Bacteria > Actinomycetota > Thermoleophilia > Solirubrobacterales > Solirubrobacteraceae > Palsa-744. Next base: position 6,158 of record JBKQOO010000068.1, on the reverse strand, counting down.
GGGCTCGACGAACTTCTCCGGCTCGAACTCGCTCGGGGACGTCGTCGAAGGCTTCTATGTCGACAAGGTGCTCGTCTATGACCACGGCCTCCACCCCAAGCAGGTCGCCTACGGCGAAGCCCAGGTCAAAACGCTGTCGGGAAGCGCCTTCGGCGGCGACTTCCTGACGCCGCTGGCGCTCGGCGAGGACGTCGGCGCGATCGAGTCGCTGAAAACGCCGCTGCCCGGTGAAGCGACCTACACGTACATCAGCGAAACGGAGCGCCCCATCGGCGGCTGCCCGCCGCCTCCGCCTCCGCCGTATCACCCGCCGGCGCCTCCCGTGCTCGAGGGCTCGATCGCGAAACTGCTGCACACGACGATCCACGCGCTGCTCAAAGCGGGCGCGCGGGACGCCGTCACGATCAACCAGCCCGGCACGGTCGTCCAGGACCTCTACCTGAAGGGTGGCGCGATGCCGGCCTTCGCCAGCTCCACCAAACACCACAAGCCCGCACCGGCGCTGCTGCTGGCGCGCGGCTCGGCGACCGCGAAAGCCGCCGGACGGGTCACGGTGGTCCTGCATCTGACGCGCCGCGGCCGCAGCAGGCTGCGCACCGCCCACAGCATCAGCGCCGTGCTGATCACGACCCTGCGCAGCACCGGCGGTGCCAGGCTCAACCTGCAGCGGCACACGCTCACGCTGCACCGCTAGCGCTCGCGCCACGGCGCGCCTGGCCCTCGCGGCGGCGCTGTGGATCGTGCCGCCGGCCGTGCTCCCGGTCCCTTCGCGCAGCGGCCCGGAAGGGCCGCCCCGCCCCTATGGCGCGCAGCCACACGCCGGCAGGGCTCCCGGCCCGACGTCCGCCGCGCTCGCCCGCGCCCAGAACAGGGTGATGCTCGACGGCCCCTTCCCCGCCGGCGGCCTCGCGCGCGGCGTCTCCGACGGCACGATCTTCAAGAGCAGCGACCCGGGCGTCCGCGCGCTCGCCTTCACCCGCGTCCGCGAAGCGGGCGCCGGCGTCGCACGCATCACTGTGGACTGGCGCAACGTCGTCGCCGCTGCGCCGCCGCCGGGCTTCGACGCCCGCGACCCGGCCAGCCCCGGCTACGACTTCGCGCTCGTCGACGGCGCGGTGAGAAGCGCCGTCGCGGCCGGCCTGACACCGCTGCTCGTCGTCTTCCACGCCCCGGCCTTCGCCGAAGCCCCAGGCCGTTGGCCGTACGCCTACCAGGGCAGCTGGGACCCTGACCCGGCGGCGCTCGAAGCGTTCGCGGCAGCGCTTGCGACCCGCTACGACGGGTCGTTCCCGGATCCGGACGTGCCCGGCGCCGCGCTGCCGCGCGTGCGGCTCTTCCAGGCCTGGAACGAGCCCAACCTCGCGCGCTATCTCGCACCGCAGTGGATCGTCCGCGACGGTCGCTGGAGCGCGTTCTCGCCGCTGCTCTACCGCGAACTGCTCGATGGCTTCTACGCAGGCGTGAAGTCGGTCGCGCCCGGCGACCTCGTCGCGAGCGCGGGGGTCGCGCCCGACGGCGATCCCGAAGGGGTCGGGCGGATGGCCCCGGTGAGCTTCCTGCGCGGACTGCTCTGTCTCGCCCCGGCGGGGAAGGGGAGGCTGCGCCGCGCCGGCGGCTGCGCGGGACCCGCGCGCCTCGATGCGCTGGCCTTCCACCCGCTGTCGGTCGGCGACCCCGACCGGGCGGCGATCTCCTCGCTGGATGTCTCCGTCTCCGACGCGGCCAAGGTCACCGGCCTGCTCCGCGCCGCCGAGCGTCTGCGCACCGTCGCGCCCGCCGGCGCCAAGCCGGTGTGGGTCACGGAGATCAACTGGGAAAGCGCCCCTCCCTCGGCGTCGGGCGTGCCGGCGTCGCTACAGGCGGGCTGGGTCTCCCGTGCGCTGCATCGCCTGTGGGCGGCCGGTGTCGACCTCGTCGCGTGGCAGTTCCTGATCGACCCGTTCCCCGCGCTCTCATACGCGACTCCGACCGGCGGCCTCGCGGACTACGCGCGCCCCGCCGGCCTGTATTCGGCCGGGCCGGGCGGCGACCCGGCTGCCGCGCAGCCCAAGCAGTTCCTGACCGGGTTCAGGTTCCCCTTCGACCCGCTGCGGGTCGACCGCTCCCACGTCCGCGTGTGGGCACTGACGAGCGCCCCCCGACAGGCCGTCGAGCTGCTCGGGCGCCGGCCGGGAGGCTCCCTGCGCGTGCTCGCGCGGCTGCATGCCGACGGCGCCGGCGTGCTCAACGCGCTCGTGGGCCTGCGCGGCCCGTGGTACCTGGAGCTGCGCAGCGGGGCGCTCGACTCGGCCGGCGAGGCGGTCGGCTCGCGGCCGACGCTCAGCCCCGGCTAGGCGGCTCGGACCTGCTCGGCCTGCGCCTGGGGGGAGCCCGCCGCAGCAGGGATCCTGCTCATCGCGTGCTCCGCCAGCGCGGTGATCGTCAGCGACGGGTTGACGCCGACGTTGGCCGGGATCGCGGCCCCGTCGCAGACGAGCAGGTTCTCGTAGCCGAACACGCGCTGCCCGGAGTCGACGACGCCCTGGCCGGGGTCGGGCGCGATCACCGCGCCGCCGAGGATGTGGGCGGTCGAAGGGATGTTGAACATCGCCTCCATGACCGAGCTCTGGGCGATGCCGCCGGTGCGCTTGGCGAACCATTCGGCTGCCTTGTTCGCGACGGGGATGAACGTCGGGTTGGGGCGCCCGGGGTCCTGTTCGGTCTGCAGCCAGAACGAGCCGAGCGGGCCTTTTCGCGGGCGCAGGGCGATCGCGTTGTCGAGCGTCTGCATGACGAGGATGATGATCGTGCGCCGTGACCAGTGCTTGGCGAACAGGACCTTGGCCAGGCGCCCGGGGTGGCGGAGGATCTGCGCGAGCAGCTTCAGCGGCCGCGTCGCCCGCGTCCCGTCGCCCGTCAGCAGGGTGTAGAGCAGCCGCATCGAGTCGCCGTCGTCGCCGTAGGTGACCGTCTCGATGTGGGTGTTGGGGTCAGGGTAGATCGAGGAGGTGATGGCGACGCGCTTGATCAGGTCCTGGGGGTAGTCCTCGGGCACCGTCACGGTCAGGATCGACTCCGAGTTGGTCCGCACCAGCTCGCCCAGGCGCGGGGAGATCGCCGGCAGCGAGCCCTGCAGGCGGCAGCGCTGCAGCAGCTTGTTGGTGCCCAGCGGCCCCGCCGCGACGACCACGCCGCGTGCCCGCTGCACGCGGCGTTCCTTGCGCAGCCAGGCGCCCGAGCGCACCGATTCGACCTCGTAGCCCTCGCTGCCGTCGCCGGCGCCCAGCGGGCGGACGTCGACGACGGTCCGCTCGGGCATCACATGCGCGCCGCCCTGCTCGGCGAAGTACAGGTAGTTCTTGACGAGCGTGTTCTTCGCGCCGTGGACGCAGCCGACCATGCAGCGCCCGCACAGGTGGCAGCCCGTGCGGTCGGGGCCGGCGCCGCCGAAGAAGGGGTCGGGCACCGTCTTGCCCTGCTCGCCGAAGTAGATGCCCACCGGCGTGTGTTTGTAGGTCTCGGGCACGCCCAGCTCCTCGCCCAGCTCGCGCAGGAGCTGGTCGGCGGGATCCTCATGGGGGTTCTGGACGACGCCGAGCATCCGCTGCGCCTCGGCGTAGTGCGGCGCGAGGGCCGCCTCCCAGTCCTCCATGCCCGCCCACTGGCGATCCTCGAAGAACTGCCGGGGTGGGACGTAGAGCGTGCAGGCATAGCCGAGGCTGCCGCCGCCGACCCCGCAGCCGGAGACGACAGAGACGTCCTTGAAGGTGGTCAGGCGGAAGATCCCCTTCATGCCGAGCCGGGGGCTCCAGAAGTAGCGCTTGATGTCGGCCGTCGACTTGGGGAACTCGTGGTCGGCGAAGCGCCGGCCGCACTCGAGCACCCCGACCGAGTAGCCCTTCTCGGTGAGGCGCAGCGCCGAGACGCTGCCGCCGAAGCCGGAGCCGATCACCAGCCAGTCGAAGTCGAATCCGTCCCTGTTCGCGTCCATCGCTCGTCCCCTGCTCGCGTGCGCTGCTCGTCCGCGCGGATCTTAGTGCTTGGCTGGCCGGACAGCCAGCGGTTCGCGGATTGAGCGTGCCCCCGGGAGCCGCCGAAGCGAGGGGAACCTACCATCGACGGGGGATGCTTCGACGTCGCACCCAGACCTCGCTATATTCCGTGAAGTAATGGCGGTGGAGAGGCTCAGGAACCGGCCGTGCGGGGGGCGCTACGGCGACATCGTGCAGTCGATCGGGAACACGCCGCTGGTGGAGCTTCCCAGCCTCTCGCCCAAGCCGGGGGTGCGTATCTGGGCCAAGCTCGAGTCGCGCAACCCGACCGGCTCGGTCAAGGATCGGGTCGCCCGGGCGCTGATCGAGGACGCAGAGGCGAAAGGCGCCCTCGGGCCGGGCCAGACGATCCTCGAACCGACCTCGGGCAACACCGGCATCTCGCTGGCCATGATCTGCTCGCGCAAGGGCTACCGGCTGAAGGTCGTGATGCCCGGGAACGTGACGCCGGAGCGCACCCAGCTGTTGCGCATGTATGGAGCCGAGATCGTCTACTCGCCCGGCGACCAGGGCTCGAACGGCGCGGTCTCGATGGCGCTGGAGATCGCCTCGGCCGATCCCTCCTTCTACATGCCCTACCAGTACGGCAACGAGGCCAACCCGGGCGCCCACTACAACGGCACCGCCGTGGAGATCCTCGAAGAGCTCGACGAGGTCACCGCGTTCGTCGCGGGGCTCGGCACGGGCGGGACGCTGATGGGCAACGGCAGGCGCCTGAAGGAGGCCTTCGGCGACGCCGTGAAGATCGTCGCGGCCGAGCCGATGCAGGGCGAGCCGGTCCAGGGCCTGCGATCGCTCGACGACGGCTTCATCCCGCCGATCATCGACCTCAGCCTGCTGGACCGAAAGATCTTCGTGACCAACCGCGACGCGATCCTCTGGACACGACGGCTGCTCGACCAGGAGGCGCTGTTCGCGGGTGTCTCCACCGGCGCGATCGCCAGCATCGCGGTGCGGATCGCAGGCGAGCTGGACGAGGGCAACGTCGTGTTCGTCGTCGCCGACGACGGCTGGAAGTACCTCTCCAGCGGCATCTACACCCTGCCCGTCGAGGAGGTCGAGAACCTCGAGTCGACCGTCTGGTGGTGAGCGGCTCAGCGATGGCGCGCAGCGCGAGAGGGTCGCTGTGAGGATCGCGCCGGAGCTGCTCGGGGAGATCGTCGCGCACGCCCAGGAGGATGCGGCGATCGAGTGCTGCGGCCTGGTCGCCGTGCAGGCCGGGCCCGCGGACGGCGCGCGCACGGCCACGCGCGTCTACCGGGCGCAGAACATCCATGCCAGCGCGCTGAAGTTCGAGATCGACCCGATGGAGCAGTACCGCCTCACCGAGGAGATCGAACGCCAGGGCTGGGAGATCGGGGCGATCTACCACTCGCACGTGCGCAGCGAGCCCAAGCCCTCGCAGACCGACATCAGCTTCGCCGCTAACCTGCCCGGGCTGGAGTGGATCATCGTCGGTCTCGCCGGCGGCGGCGAGCCGCAGGTGTGCTCCTACTCGATCGAGCGCGGCGATGTGCGCGAGGTTCCCCTCGAGGTGCGCTGATGGAGGCCGAGCTGATCGTCTGCCCCAGCTGCGCGCAGACGCATCCGCCCAGCGACCGCTTCTGCGAGGCGTGCGGGATGCCGCTGGTGCACTCGGGCACCCACGAGCAGGTGACCAGCGAGCGCAGGCGCCGGGCGCGCAAGATCAAGCCGCAGTACGCCGACGGTCAGCTGGTCAAGGTCGCCCACGCCAAGAGCCAGCCCGAAGCGGAGTTCATCGCGGGGCTGCTGTTGGAGGAGGGGATCCCCTGCCTGACGCGCAACTCGATCGGCGGCTACTCGCCGATGATCGGTCCGCGCGAGATCCTCGTGCCCGAGTCCGGCGCGGAGGCCGCACGCGAAGCGCTCGCGTTCGAGCGGCCACAGCCCTAGAAGGGCGGGCCGGGCCGCGGCGCCCTTCTGCGCCCGGGCCGGCTAGACGAGGACCGGCTGCCCGGCGCTGCTGGTGATGGCGCGGATCTCCTCGGAGGCCCGCTCGAACTCGGCGTCGGAGAGAACGGGCGTGCCCTCGAAGGGCAGTTCGCGCTGGAGCTCGACCCAGGCGCCGGGCGCGCAAGATCAAGCCGCAGTACGCCGACGGTCAGC
>JBKQOO010000067.1:0-16133 GCA_052145475.1 Solirubrobacteraceae bacterium | reverse complement strand
TCTCGCCGGTGGCGGCGGTCGAGAACGCAGAGCGGGGCATCTACGGCATCCAGTTCCATCCCGAGGTTGTGCACACCCCATACGGCCAGGAGATCCTCACCAGGTTCCTGACGGACGTATGCGGCTGCGAGCGAACGTGGACGGCCGCCTCGATCGTTGAGGACCAGGTGCGCCGCATCCGCGAGCAGGTGGGCGACGGCAGGGTGATCTGCGGCCTGTCGGGAGGGGTGGATTCCTCGGTGGCCGCGCTGCTCGTGCATCGCGCGGTCGGGGAGCAGTTGACATGCGTGTTCGTCGATCACGGGCTGATGCGCAAGGACGAGGGGGAGCAGGTGATACAGACCTTCCGCGACACCTTCAAGGTGCCGTTGGTCGCCGTCGACGCGGAGACGCGGTTCCTGGAGAAGCTGCGCGGCGTGACCGAGCCCGAGGCCAAGCGCAAGGCGATCGGCGCCGAGTTCATCCGTGTCTTCGAGGAGGAGGCGGCCAAGCTGGCGGGCAGCGGCGATCAGAAGCCTGCCCGCCCGGCGAGCTTCCTCGTCCAGGGGACCCTCTACTCCGACGTGATCGAGTCGGGCGGCGGCACCGGCGCGGCGACGATCAAGTCCCACCACAACGTCGGCGGCCTGCCCGACGACCTCCAGTTCGAGCTGGTCGAGCCGCTGCGCGCCCTGTTCAAGGACGAGGTGCGAGCCGTCGGCGCGGAGCTCGGCCTGCCGGAGCGCCTGGTGTGGCGCCAGCCCTTCCCCGGGCCGGGGCTGGCGATCAGGGTCGTCGGCGGCGAAGCGACCCGCGAGCGCCTTGACGTGCTCCGCGAGGCCGACCACATCCTGCAGGAGGAGATCCGCAAAGCGGGTCTCTACCGCGAGCTGTGGCAGTCCTTCTGCGTGCTGCCCGACGTCCGCACCGTCGGCGTGCAGGGCGACGAGCGCACCTATGGCTACGTGGTCGTCGTGCGGGCCGTCACGAGCGACGATGCGATGACGGCCGACTGGGCCCGGCTGCCCTACGACCTGCTCGAGACGATCGCCTCGCGGATGATCAACGAGCTGCGCGAGGTCAACCGTGTCGTGCTCGACATCACCAGCAAGCCGCCCGGAACGATCGAGTGGGAGTAGTCCGCGGGGGCGGCGGACTTCGCCTATGATGTTCGCTCCGCCGCGCTGATGCGTGGCCTTTTTGACGCCCATGGCACCCTCGACGAAGACCTACGTAGCGAAGCCGACCGACCGCGAGCGGAACTGGCTGCTGGTCGACGCCAACGGCAAGACGCTGGGGCGCCTGGCCACGCAGATCGCCGACATGCTGCGGGGCAAGCGCAAGCCCGAGTACACGCCCCACATCGACACGGGCGACTTCGTCGTGGTGGTCAACGCGGAGAAGATCCACGTGAGCGGCAACAAGCGCCAGGACAAGCGCTACTACCGTCACTCCGGGTACCCCGGCGGCCTGCGCTCGCGGACCTTCGAGGAGATGCAGGCCCGAAGGCCAGAGGAGATCATCAGGCTGGCCGTCAAAGGGATGATGCCCCGCAACCGGCTGGCCCGCAAGCAGTTGACCAAGCTGAAGATCTACGCCGGGCCGGAGCACCCGCACGTGGCGCAGCAGCCCAAACCCTTCGAGATAGAGGTCTGATGGCAGACGAGGAGACGCCGGAGGCGCCCGAGACACCGGCGACCGAGGCAGAGGAGACTTCGCAGCACGCCGTGCCCAGCGAGGAGGCCGCCGAGATCGCAGGCTCCGCCGAGGACGCCCCGCTGGAGGCCGCTCAGGAGGCGCAGCAGGCCGGCGCCCCGCAAGCCGCGGAGCCCGTGGCGGCCGAGCCGGCCGGAGAGGGCCACGCCGTGCCGACCGCCGAGGCGCAGGAGATCGCAGGCTCCGCCGAGGATGCGGCGCTCGAGGCCGCACAGGAGGCCCAGGACGAGCGCGGCGCGGAGGCCGAGCCGGCTCCCCGCGAGAAACCCGCGGTGCCCGGTGCGCACCTCGAGGTCGACATCGTCCCCGAGGGCGCCGACCCGCTGAGCAGGAGCGAGCAGGAGTACGAGGACCCCTACGCGATCGAGGAGGAGGTCGAGCCGGCGCAGGACGGCGCCGAGGCCGAGCAGGAGGAGGTGATCGTCGAGCCGATCTCGACGGCCGCGATCGACCTCGCCTCGGGCGCGCGCTACCGCGCCACCGGCAAGCGCAAGACGGCGATCGCGCGCGTCACGCTGCGTCCCGGTACGGGCACCTACCTGGTCAACGGCCGCACGCTCGAGGCGCACTTCCCGCGCAACACGTTGCAGCGCAACATCCGCCAGCCGCTCGAGACGGTCGGCTACGAGGACCGCATGGACGTCGTCGCCAGGCTGCACGGCGGCGGCATCTCGGCGCAGGCCGGCGCCTTGCGTCACGGCGTCTCGCGCGCGCTGCTGGAGGCCGACCCGAACCTGCGTGGGGAGCTCAAGCGGCGGGGCTTTCTGACCCGCGACTCGCGCGCCAAGGAGCGCAAGAAGGCCGGGCTGAAGAAGGCGCGCAAGCGTCCGCAGTTCTCCAAGCGCTAGGGCGGCCTTTCAGAAGGGGGAGAGCATGGCCCGAAAGCTGTTCGGGACGGATGGCGTCCGAGGTGTCGCGGGGGAGTTCCTGACCGCCGAGCTGGCGCTCGGCCTGGCGCGCGCGGCCACCCTGCAGACCGGCTCGACCCGGCCCCAGGTGCTGATCATCCGGGATACCAGGGAGTCCGGCGAGATGCTGCAGGCCGCCGTCGCCGCCGGGGTCGCCGCCGCCGGTGGAGACGCGCTGCTGGGCGGGGTGCTGCCGACTCCCGCCGCGCCGCTGCTGGTGGGGCGCTACGGGTTCGATCTGGCCGTCGTGCTGTCCGCTTCGCACAACCCCTACAGGGACAATGGCATCAAGTTCTTCGGTGGCGACGGCTTCAAGCTCTCCGACCAGAGCGAGCTCGAGATCGAGCGGCGCCTGGCCGACCGCGGCGAAGCGGCACCCGCCGCGGCGATCGGGCGGGTCCGCGACCTGCGCGGCGCCGGCGAGGACTACCTTCGCGAGCTCCACGCACGCTTCGCCCGGCTCGACCTCAGCGGCCTCGACGTGCTGCTCGACTGCGCCAACGGCGCCACCTACCGTCTCGCGCCGGAGATCTTCAGGCGACTCGGCGCGAACGTGACCGTCCGAGCCGGCGAGCCGGACGGGCGCAACATCAACGACGGCTGCGGCTCGACCCACGTGGAGGAGTTCGCCGCGCAGGTTCCGGCAGGCGGGCACACGGTCGGGTTCGCCTTCGACGGCGACGGCGACAGGGTCCTGGCGGTCGACTCGGGCGGTCAGGTGGTCGACGGCGACGAGCTGCTCGCCCTGGGCGCCCTGCACCTGCGCCAGGCAGGGCGGCTCAGCGGCGACGGCGTGGTCGTGACCGTGATGACCAACTACGGCTTTCACGCCGCGATGGAGCGCGAGGGCATCGCGGTGCAGGTCACCGGCGTCGGCGACCGTTATGTGCTGGAGGAGCTTCGCGCCCGGGGATGGACGCTGGGGGGCGAGCAGTCGGGGCATCTGATCGAGATGGGCTTCAACCGCACCGGCGACGGCATCGCCGGGGCGCTGCTGACGCTCGAGGCGCTCGACGGGGCCGATCTGGCCGACCGCGATGCGATGGCCAAGCTGCCGCAGCGGCTCGTCAACGTGCGGGTCCGGGATCGCGAGTCGATCTCCGGCGCCCAGCAGGTGGCAGCCGCCGTGCGCCAGGCCGAGACCGAGCTCGAGGGCCGCGGGCGGGTGCTGATCCGCCCCAGCGGCACCGAGCCGCTGGTGCGGGTGATGGTCGAGGCGCCGACCGAGCAGGAGGCCAGCGAGGTCTGCGGGCGGCTGGTCGCGCTGGTCCAGTCGGAGCTGGGCGGGTAGAGCTCAGGAGCCCTCGCGGCGCCCGTGATACCAGGAGCCGTTGGGCAGCACGAACGAGTTGCCCACGAACCCGGCGGGGTCGGTTCGGTTCGTCGGTGCTCGCCTCGAGCCGTCCGCACCCGGTCTGGCGAGCCCTCCGACCCGCCCGAGCGTCCTGGGAGTGCGCCTTCCGGCCCGTGGCGGCGGGCCGGCGGCAGCACCGCTGTCGAGCTCGACCGCGGCGCTCGCCAGCTCCGCCGCAAGCTCGGCCGGACCGCCCCGAAAGGCCGGGCTCCCCGCGTCGCTCAGCATGCGGGCCAGACGCGCGAGCCCGGTCGCGTACAGAGGCTCCTGGCTGCGCAGGCGCAGGGCCAGCGAGCCGAGAGCCGCCCGGTTCGGGAGCACAGCCTCCCGCCGCGGGCTCAATCGCATCCGCGCGACGGGCCGATCCGCGCTGCCCGCGATGCGCTCCAGCCCCGCGGCCATCGCAGAGCGGGTGCGGGCGCTCGTCAGCCAGGCAGCGCGCGCCGCAAGCAGCCTCGAGCCGAGCGGGTCGGCGCCGGCCATCAGCTGCTCGTCGAGGGTGAAGCCCCGCATGCGGGCCATGAGGCGGGCCGCCGATCCTCGGTCGAAGGGATGATGCCCGGCGCTCCTTCGAAGCGCTGGGGCCGGCGGTGAGGGGGAGAGGAAGGCCGTCTGCGGTACCATCGTGTGCGACACCTCCGTTCGAAAATTGGTGGTGTCTGTAACCTATCAAAGTTGGACGGAGGTTTCAGCACGGACCGATGAGCGCCGAACCGTCAGCCCCCCACCAGCTCAACCTGGTCATCGACTTCGTCAACACCCTCGACCGGGAGGACGGCGGCGAGCTGCTGACGACGCCCGCGGCTCTGGCCGGCTGGCTGTCCGAGCGCGGGCTGCTCGAGGTCGGCACGAGCGTGGGCGAGCCCGAGCTGGCTGAGGCCAGGGAGCTGCGCGAGTCGCTCCGAAGCGTGATGCTGGCCCACAACGGAGGCGAGCGCCCGGACTCAGCCGAAGCGCAGCTGGCGGCGGTCGCGGAGCGGGGCGAGCTGGGCGTGCACTTCGAGCCCGGCGGCTCGATCCGGCTGGGGCCGCGCGTCGGCGGCCTCGCCGGGGCGCTGGCCGCGCTGCTGATCCCCGTCGCGCAGGCGATCGGCGATGGCTCCTGGAGTCGCGTCAAGGCGTGCCGCGCCGCGGACTGCGAGTGGGCCTTCTACGACCGCTCCCGCAACCGCTCGGGCACCTGGTGTGACATGGCGGTCTGCGGCAACCGCACGAAGGTGCGCGCCTACCGCTCCCGCCGCTAGCCGGCCATGCCGGGCAGCTCGCTTGCGACGGCGCAGCCGGAGCGGCGCTGGGGTGGTTGGTATCTTCGAGCGGGTGTGCGGCATCGTTGGCTACGTCGGCGGGCGCCCCGTCCGGGAACTCCTGCTGGCCGGCCTGGCCCGCCTGGAGTACCGCGGCTATGACTCGGCCGGCATCTCGGTCGTCGTCGAGGACGGGATCGAGACGGTCAGGGCGGTCGGCAACCTGTCGGCGCTGCGCGAGAAGGTCGAGCAGGGGGGCGGCGTCGCCGTTGCCGAGCGGGCAGCGACGACCGGCATCGGGCACACCCGCTGGGCCACCCACGGACGCGTCAGCGAGGAGAACGCCCATCCGCACTTCGACAGCGACGCTCGCATCCACGTGGTCGTCAACGGCATCGTCGAGAACTACGTGTCGCTGAAGGAGCGCCTGCTCAGCGACGGCAGCGTGTTCACGTCCGAGACAGACGCCGAGGTGATCGCCCACCTGGTCGCCGACCACTACCAGGGCGACCTCGCCGAGGCGGTGCGGGTGGCCTACGGGCAGCTTGAGGGGCACTTCGCCTTCGTCGCGATCAGCCTCGACGAGCCCGACGTGGTGGTCGGCGCGCGCAAGGAGTGCCCGCTGATCCTCGGCCGCGGCGAGGGCGAGCAGTTCATCGCGTCCGCCGTCCCCGGGTTCCTGGCCCAGACGCGACGTGTCCAGTATCTGGAGAACGGGGAGATCGCGGTCCTGCGACCCGAGGGCGTGCGGATCATGACCGCCGACGGGGAGCCCGTCGAACGCGCCGAGACGGTCGTCGACTGGGATGAGGAAACGGCCGAGAAGGGCGGCTACGAGACGTTCATGCTCAAGGAGATCCATGAACAGGCGGACGCCGTGGCTGACGCGATCGCGGGTCGCACCGCCCGCACCGACGGCGTCGATCTGGCCGAGGAGGGGGTCTTCGACGAGTCGCTGCTGCAGGGGCTGAGGCGGATCGTGATCGTCGGCTGCGGCACCGCCTACCACGCCGGTCTGATCGGCCGCTACGCGATCGAAGAGTGGGCTCGCGTGCCGGTCGAGATGGACATCGCCTCCGAGTACCGCTACCGCAACCCGGTGGTCGGCCGCGACGACCTCGTGATCGCCATCTCGCAGTCGGGCGAGACGGCCGACACGCTGGCCGCGATCCGCCTGGCGCGGGAGCGCGGCGCGCGCGTGCTGGCGGTGACGAACACGATGGGCTCGCAGGCAACCCGCGAAGCCGACGGCACGCTGTTCACCAGGGCGGGGCTCGAGATCGGCGTGGCTGCCACGAAGACGTTCGTCTGCCAGGTCGCGGCGATGTACCTGCTCGGCCTGCGGCTGGCCGAGCTGCGGGGAGAGCTCGACGCCGAGCGGCTGAGCGAGCTGATCGCCGAGGTCAAGCGGCTGCCCCACTGCATCGACGAGGTGCTGGCCACCGCCGCCGAGCAGGTCCGGCCGATCGCCGAGGCGCACTGGCAGAGCGAGTTCTTCCTCTACATCGGGCGCCACGTCGGGCTGCCCGTCGCGCTGGAGGGCGCGCTGAAGCTGAAGGAGATCTCCTACATCGCCACCGACGCCTACGCGGCGGGCGAGATGAAGCACGGGCCGATCGCCCTGCTCGACGACTCGACCCCGGTCGTGTGCATCGCGACCGACTCGCCCGTCCTCGAGAAGGTCGCCTCCAACATGCAGGAGGTGCGCGCCCGGGGCGCCCACGTGATCGCGTTGGCCAGCGCGGGCAACGAGCTGATCCCGCGGCAGGCCGACGCGACGATCACGCTGCCCGCCGTGGACTGGATGCTGCAGCCGATCCTGGCTGTGATCCCCCTGCAGCTGCTGGCCTACGAGATCGCCCGGCGCAGAGGGCTGAACGTCGACCAGCCCCGCAACCTCGCGAAGACCGTGACGGTCGAGTAGCGGCGATCCCCGCGGGCCCGTGGGCCGAGCGGGGGCCGAGCATCTAGCATCGCTGCTGTGGAGGAACTGCCCGCCTGGCTGACGCCACTGCCCGACGCGGAGACGACGCGCGCGATCGACAGCTGGGCGATCGAGCAGCAGGGCGTTCCCGGGCTCGAGCTGATGGAGCGCGCCGGCGCCGGGACCGCCCGCCTGGTTGAACGGCTCGCGCCGGACGGCCCGTTGGCGATCCTGTGCGGCAAGGGCAACAACGGCGGCGACGGCCTGGTCGTGGCACGGCTGCTGCGTGAGGCCGGCCGCGAGGCACGGGTCCTCTGCACGGCGCCTCCCGGGGAGCTGACGGGCGACGCTCGGGAGAACCTGCTGGCGCTTCCCGGCCAGCCGCCGCTGCGCCTGGACGGGACGCCGTGGGCGCGATCGGAGCCGGGCGGGGAGCCGCCCTCCCGCCGCGAGGAGCCGCTGGGCTGGGCGGCCGCGATCGTCGACGCATTGCTGGGCACCGGGTTCGAGGGCGAGCCGCGGGGGCAGGTCGCCGAGGCGATCGAGGCGATCAACCGCGCCGGCCGGGCCGTCGTCAGCGTCGACGTCCCCAGCGGCGTGGACGCCTCGACCGGAGTCGTCAGGGGGCTCGCCGTCCGCGCGACCGTGACAGCGACCTTCAACGCCGCCAAGCCCGGCCTCTGGATCAGGCCGGGCAAGGACTACGCGGGGCAGATCGAGATCGTCGACATCGGCATCCCGCGGGGCGCCCCGATGGGGGCCTCGATCGGCCTCCTCGAGGACGGCGTGCTGGCGCTGCTGCCGCGGCGCGGCCCCGCCTCGACCAAGTTCGTCTCCGGCCACGTGCTCGTCGTCGGCGGCTCCAGGGGCCTGACCGGCGCGCCGGCGATGGCGTCCCGCTCGGCGATGAGGACGGGCGCGGGATACGTGACCGCGCTGGTCCCCGCCGAGCTGCAGCCGGTGCTGGCCGGCAACGGCACCCTCGAGCTGATGACCCGCGGCCTGCCCGAAGTGGACGGCGCGCTTCGTGAGGAGGGGGTGGAGGAGGTGCTCCAGGCCCTGTCCCGGGGCGGCGCGCTGGCGCTGGCGCTCGGTCCCGGGCTGGGGCGTCAGGAGCACGCCGCCGGCTTCGCCCGCCGGCTGGCGCGCGGGGCGGCCGTGCCGATGGTGCTCGACGCAGACGGGCTCAATGCCCATGCCGGTCGCCTGTCCGAGCTGAGCGCACGCACGGCGCCGACAGTCCTGACCCCGCACGCCGGGGAGCTGGGCAGGCTGCTGGAACGGGACAGCGCCGAGATCGAAGGTGAACGGCTCCGTTACGTACGCGAGGCATCGCGGCTGGCCGGCGCGGTCGTGGTGCTGAAGGGCGATGACACGCTGATCGCCGAGCCGGCGGGGCGGGTGGCCGTCAGCCGCGGCGGCAGCCCGGCACTCGCCACCGCCGGCACGGGCGATGTCCTGACCGGCGTGATCGCCGCGCTGCTGGCCGAGGGGCTGGACCCGTTCGCCGCAGCCGCGGCGGCCGTGCTGCTGCACGCTCGTGCCGGTCGCCTGGCGGCGCGCTCGGTCGGTGCGAGCGAGGCGGTGATGGCGACCGACGTGATCGAGGCGCTGGCGCGATCCCGCGGCGAGGGCGACGAGGGCACCGCGAATGCCTGAGCGTCTGTCGGGGCTTGCGATGGATCGGCAGGGACCTCCGGCCGAACGGGTGCAGGCGCGGGTGAACCTCGCCGCGATCGAGCGCAACTGCGCCGGCCTGCTCGCCGGCCTGCGCGCCAGGACGGGACTGTGTGCCGTCGTCAAGGCCGACGGCTACGGCCACGGGGCGCCGCAGAGCGCCCGTGCGGCCCTGGCCGGGGGCGCCAGCTGGCTGGCCGTTGCGGGCTCGCGCGAGCTGCGCGAGCTGCGCGAAGCCGGGCTGAGCGACGTGCCGATCCTCGTGATGGGCCCGCTCACGCCGGTGGAACTCGGCGAGACCCTGGCAGCGGGTGGCGACGTGGTCGTGTGGAACGAGCGATATCTGGGCGCGATCGCCGCGGCAGGAGGAGGGCGGGTCCACGTCAAGCTCGACTCGGGCATGGGGCGGCTCGGCACCCGCGATCCCCAGCAGGCGGGCAGCGTCGCCGAGGCGGCGCAGCGCGCGCCCGGCGTCGAGCTCGTGGGGGTGATGACGCATTTCGCCACGGCCGACCAGCTCGACGACGACGGCTTCTTCACGGAACAGCTGGAGACGTTCACGCGCTGGGCCAGGGCATTGCAGGCGCGGATCCCCGGCCTGCTGGTGCACGCGGCCAACAGCGCCGCGGCGCTGCGGGACGCGAGCTCGCAGTTCGACATGGTCCGCTGCGGCATCGCCGTCTACGGCATGGACCCGTTCGGACAGGACCCCGCCGCGCGGGGTCTCGAGCCGGCGCTCGAGCTCAGCTCCTATGTGGCCGACGTCAAGCCGTGCCGGGCGGGGGAGAGCGCAGGCTACGGCCGGCGCTTCGTCGCCGTGCGCGACACGGCCGTCGCCGTGGTGCCGGTCGGCTACGGCGACGGCTGGCGGCGCGGCCTGTCCAACAACGCCGACGTGCTGATCGGTGGCGAGCGCCACCGGCTGGTCGGCACGGTCAGCATGGACAGCATCACGGTCGAGGTCGGGGCCGGAGCCGGGGAGGGCATGATCGGCCAGCCCGCCGTGCTGATCGGCAGGCAGGGGGAAGGGCGGATCACCGCCGAGGAGGTCGCGGCGCGCCTCGAGACGATCAACTACGAGATCACCTGCGCCCTGACCCCACGCGTGAGGCGGGTCTATCACCGCGACGGCGCGCCGGCCGGCGGGGCCGCGGCGGCGTCTGTCGCGCGCGCGGCAAGCCCCGACCCGGCATGAGCGCAGGCCTGCAGACGGTCCGCGAGGCTCTCCACGGCGGGCCCGCCTGGCTGGTCGGCGGGGCCGTCAGGGACGCCCTGCTGGGCCGCGACACGGCCGACTACGACGTCGTCGTCGCGAGCGACCCCGAGCAGGCCGCCCGCGCGATCGCGCGTTCCGGCGGGGCTGCCTGCTTTGCCCTCTCCGAGGAGTTCGGCGCCTGGCGCGTCGTCGCCCGCGACGGCAGCTGGCAGGTGGACATCGAGCCGCTGCGGGGGGCGAGCCTCGAGGAGGATCTGGCGCTGCGGGACTTCACGGTCAACGCGATCGCCCAGCCGATCGAGGGGGGAGGGCTGATCGATCCGCTCGGCGGAGCCGAGGACCTGCGGGCGGGCCGCCTGCGGGTCGCCGGGCCGGCGACCTTCGAGCTCGACCCGCTGAGGGTGCTGCGGCTGGTGCGCGCATCCGTCGAGCTGGATCTCGCGCCCGACGAGCAGGCGCTGCGAGCGGCCAGCGCCCAGGCCGGTGGGCTGGCAGGAGTCGCCGGCGAGCGCATCTTCGCCGAGCTGCGCCGGATCGTGGCTGCGCCCGAAGCCCGTGCCGGGCTCGAGCTGATGGGGCGGCTCGGCGCGGGCGCCGTGGTGCTGCCGGAGCTGGAGGCGCTGCGGGGCGTCGAGCAGAGCGCCTACCACCACGCCGACGTCTACCACCACACCCTCGAGGTCTTCGACCGCGCCGTCGAGCTGACCGGCCCGGACGGGCCGCGGAGCGCCGAGGCCGGTCCGGCGATCGGGACGAGGCTCGAGCCGATCGCCGCGCTGCTGGGCGAGCCGCTGGCCGACCAGCTCAGCCGCGGCGAAGCGCTGCGCTGGGGGGCGCTGCTGCACGACGCGGCCAAGCCGCGCACGCGCGGGGTGCGCCCCGACGGGCGGGTCACGTTCATGGGTCACGACCGGATCGGCGCCGAGCTGGCCAGGGACGTACTGGCCAGGATGCGAGCTAGCGAGCGGCTGCGGGCGCACGTGGCTGCGCTGGTCCGTAACCACCTACGGCTCGGCTTCCTCGTGCACGAGCCCCAGCCCCTCGACCGGCACACCGTCTATCGCTACCTGCGCGCCTGCTCGCCCGTCGAGGTCGACGTGACGCTGCTGTCGGTGGCAGACCGGCTGGCCACGCGCGGCGCACGGGCGGAGGCGGCGATCGAGGCCCACCTGCGGCTCGCCGGGACGGTGCTCGACGACGCGCTGCGCTGGCGCGCCCAGGGGCCGCCGCGCCCGCTGCTGCGCGGCGACGCCCTGGCCCGCGAGCTGGGGATCCCCGAGGGACCGCTGCTGGGCAGCCTGCTGGAGCGCCTGCGCGAAGCCGACTACGCCGGCGAGGTCTCGACGCCGGAGCAGGCGATCGAGCTGGCCCGCACGCTGGTGGCCGCCGAGCGGCCCGCCGGCGGCGCCGCTTGACGTAGGATCAGCGCCGATGGCCGACCCGGACTGCATCTTCTGCAAGATCGCCGCCGGCGAGCTGCCCGCGACGATCGTCGATCAGGACGAGCGGACGATCGCCTTCATGGACATCGCGCCGGCCACGCGCGGACACGCCCTGGTGATACCCCGCGCCCACTCCCGCGACCTGCTGGAGGTCGACGAGGAGGACCTGCGGGCGACGGTCCTCGCGGCCCGCCGCCTGGCCGCACGCGCGAAGGAGCGCCTGGGCGCGGACGGCGTGAACCTGCTCAACTCCTGTGGGCAGGCGGCCTGGCAGACCGTCTTCCACTTCCACGTGCACGTGGTCCCCCGCTATGACGGGGATCCGCTGCGACTGCCCTGGGTGCCATCGCCGGGCGATCCCGAGCAGATCGCGGCGGCCGCGGAGGAACTGGCGGAGCGATAGCGAAATACCCAACCGCTACATCCAGCGGTCTGGCGTGTTCACAAACAGACATGAGACGCATTAAGACGGCCATATTCGCGAGCATGCTGCTCGCCCTGATCCTGCCCGCAGCCGCTCCGGCGACGCTTACGGAAATCGGCGTGATCGGCGAAACCAACCCCGCCACCGTGGCGAGCTGCCCCGGCACACCGTGCCTGGCGGTCAGCCGCACGACCGGCTTCCAGGTCAAGGTCGGCACCGTCCACAACCCGATGGGCGTGCCCCGCAACGGGACGATCGTCGCCTGGACGATCACCCTGGGCAAGCCGAACCCGACCCAGATCAAGTTCTTCAACGCCAACGAGGGCGGCGTCTCGGAAGCCGCGATCGCGGTGCTGCGCCCCCAGCCCAAGCCCAACCTGACCTACAAGCTGATCGCCCAGAGCCCGCTGATCAAGCTGCAGCCGTACTTCGGGGAGACCGCGCAGTTCCCGCTGGAAACGACGATCCCGGTCAAAAAGGGCGACGAGATCGCGCTGACCGTCCCCTCCTGGGCACCCTCCCTGGCGCTGGGCTTCGGCAACGACACCTCCTGGCGGGCCAGCCGTCCCAAGAAGCAGTGCACGACGACCAGCAGCCAGACCGCCCACACCCAGCTGAACACCTCGGTCCAGTACTACTGCCTCTACCAGACCGCCCGCCTGACCTACAGCGCGACGCTGGTCTCGACGCCCTGACCGACCCGGCCTAGGGTGCGCTCGCGCCGCCCGTCGGGCTCGAGCCGGCGCCTTCTTCGGGTTTCGCGCTTTTTTCGGCGGCGGCTTTTTCTTCGCTGCCGGTGCCGCCCGAGGCGGTCGCTTCGCTGGGCGCGCCGCCGGTGGTGCCTTCGGACGTTTCGCCGGCGGCCGCTGGTTCGGAGGATTCTCCGCTCGTGCCAGTCGACGTCTTGGTCGACGACGTGGTCGACGTCGAGGTCGTCTGCGCGGCGGCCTTTTCGGCGCTCGTGTCGTTCGGCGGGGTGATGTCGGGAGTGCTCTTGGGAACCGCGTCCGAGACGCTGCTGCCGCCGCACGCCCCCAACGCCAGGGCGCAGAGCAGGGCCGCGCCGCCGGCCAGCATGGTGCGCCCGCGGGGCACCGTCACGGGATCAGCCCGTTCCCGCCGGCTGCTGCAGCGGTCCCATGCGCCTGCCGCAGGTCGGGCAGTCGTTGAGGTCCTTCTGGGACATCTGGTGGCACCAGGGGCAGAAGCGCAGGTTCTCCACCGCCCATGGCAGGCGCGACTCCGAGGGTGCCAGCGGCAGCACCTTGCCGACCACCTCGAGAACCTCGCCGGTGTCGCGATCCCGGTAGACCTCCTCAGGCTCGGCCTCGACCAGGATCTCGCGACCCGTGGCCGGATTGCGCAGGCGATAAAGCTGTTTGGCGCTCATGCCCGGGGACTCTACCGAAGGCGGTGGAGGTCCGAGACGGACCGGCGCAGCACCGCTGCCAGGAGATCTGCGGCCCGGGCCGGGCTCCTCGGCACCCGGGGTAGGGTGGGCGTCGATGCGCATCCTGATCTTCCACGGATACCTGCTCTCCGGCACCGGCTCGAACGTCTACACCGCCAGCCTCGTCGAGGCGCTGGTGCGACTCGGCCACGAGGTGCACCTGCTCAGCCAGGACCGCCATCCCGAGGACTACCCGTTCGTGGCCGCCGCCGGCGATTGGGACACGGGATCGTTGACCGTGCGCGAGCTGCCCGCAGCGGCCGCGCCGAGCTACGGGCCGGGCAGGGCGACGCTGTATCGCCCCGACATCGGCGGGCTGCTGCCGGTCTATGTGGCCGACCGCTACGAGGGCCTGGAGGCGCGGACGTTCGAGCAATGCAGCGAAACGGAGGTCGGGCGGTACGTGCAGGCGAACGTCGCCGCGGTCGAGCAGGTGGCGGCGCTGGCCCGGCCCCGCATCGCCCTGGCCAACCATCTCGTTATGGGCCCTGTGATCCTCGCCCGTGGGCTCGGCGGCCGCGTCCCGTATGCGGTCAAGGTCCACGGCAGTGCCCTGGAGTACACGGTCAAGCCCGACCCGCAGCGCTTCCTCGCGCCGGCCCGCGAGGGGATCGCCGCGGCGCGGGGAGTGCTGGTCGGCTCCCGGCACACCGCCGAGAGCCTGTGGGAGGCGATCGACGAGGAGGGCCTGCCGGGACGGACCAGGCTCGGCCCGCCCGGGGTCGATGTGGAGCGGTTCGCCCCCCGAGAGCCGGCCGCGGCTGCAGCGGGCCTGCGAACGCTGGCGGCGAGGCTGCGGAGCGAGCCGGACCGAGCGGGCGGGGACGGCGAGCGCCCCAGCGCGTTCGAGCGGGACGGCCAGCTGGCGGCCGCCGCGATCGAGCGCCTCGACGGCGAGCGCGACCAGCTGGTCGCCTACGTCGGCAAGCTGATCGTGAGCAAGGGGGTCGACCTGCTGCTGGCCGCCTGGCCACTGGTGCTCCAGCGGCTGCCGGGGGCACGCCTGGTCGTGGTCGGGTTCGGCGCCTACAGACAGGGGCTCGAGGGGCTGCTGGGGGCACTGCAGATAGGGGATCTGCAGGAGGCCCGCCGCATCGCCCGAGCGGGACGCTCGCTCGAGGACCCCTCGGCGCCGGAGCACCCGCTCCGCCACCTGCTGGCGTTCCTCGACGGCCTGGAGGGCGAGGAGCGCGCGCGTTACCTCGCCAGCGCCGCCACGCTCTCCGAGCGGGTCGTCCTAACCGGGCGCCTCGAGCACGACGAGCTGGCCGAGCTGCTGCCCGCCTGCGAGGCGCTGGTGGCACCCAGCACCTTCCCGGAGGCCTTCGGCATGGTCGCCGTGGAGGCGGCCGCCTGCGGCGCGCTGCCCGTCGTCGCCGAGCACTCCGGGCTCGGCGAGGTCAGCCGGGCGCTGGCCGCCTCGGTGCCCTGCCAGGCGGCAGGCTGGCTGTCCTTCCCGGTCGACGATCGCGCCGTGCCGGCCCTTGCCGGTTGCCTGATCGGGTGGCTGACCGCCGACGGCGAGCTGCGCGCGCAGACGCGGGCCGGCCTCGTCTCAGCGGTCCGCCAGCGCTGGTCCTGGGAGCGCGTGGCCGACGGCGTGATCGCCGCCGCCCAGGGCGAGTTGGGCGAGCTGCAGACGCCCTGAAACGCCGCCCCCGAGGGGTCCGACGGCTCGGCGGGACAACCGG
Organism: Solirubrobacteraceae bacterium; assembly: GCA_052145475.1. Classification (GTDB taxonomy): domain Bacteria; phylum Actinomycetota; class Thermoleophilia; order Solirubrobacterales; family Solirubrobacteraceae; genus Palsa-744. Next base: position 1,108 of record JBKQOO010000067.1, on the reverse strand, counting down.
CCCTTCGGATAGTGTTGCGCCCTCCAGTGAGCATCAGGTCCCAGCCCCACGCACGCCCGGGCGCCGGCAGGCGCCCCTTTCGCGCCCTGCCCGCCCGGCTCGCCGCGGCCTGCCTGCTGCCGGGCCTGGCGATGCTCGCCGCGGGCTGCGGCGAAGTCAAGGGCGGCGATGACGCCAACCTGATCTCCGGCAAGAAGATGTTCGTCGCCAAGTGCGGCTCCTGCCACACCCTGGCCCGGGCCGACACCAAGGGCATCGTCGGACCGAACCTCGACGAAGCGTTCCGGGCGAGCATCCACGAAGGGCTCGAGCGCAGCACGATCCGCGGGGTGGTCGAATACCAGATCGAGAACCCCAACCCGATCGGGGCGATGCCGAAGAACCTGGTCAGCGGCGCGGCACGCAAAGACATCGCAGCCTACGTCTCCCAGGTCGCCGCCCTGCCCGGGAACGACACCGGGCTGCTGGCCAGCGCCGTCGAAGCGCCCGGCGCGGGCAAGCCGGCCGTCGAGAAGGGCGGAAAGCTGACGATCCCGGCGAACCCGACCGGGCAGCTGGCCTACGCCACGAACAAGGCCAGTGCCACGCCAGGCGCGGTCACGATCGAAATGCCGAACATGTCGGGCGTCTCGCACAACATCGCGATCGAAGCGGGCGAACACGGGGCGAGCGGCACTGGTCCCGTCCTGGGCGCAAGCTCGTTCACCGCCAAAGGCGTGGCGACCGTCAGCGTCAGCCTGAAGCCGGGCACCTACACCTACTTCTGCGAGGCCCCGGGGCACCGCGCGGCGGGTATGTTCGGCACCCTCACGGTCAAATGATCAGATGAGCGTGGGCGCGGCGCTGGGCCGCGTCCTCGGCTGCTCGCGTGCGTGGCACGCCACGCAGCCTGCGTCCTTGCCCCGCTTGGCCCACGCGCCTCTGATCGGCTGTCGATAGAAGACGCTCGCGGGGGCGACCCCCACCGCGCAGTTCCGGCTCGCGGGCCGGGACACTCGCCCGCCACGCCCCTCTGATCGGCTGTCGATGGAAAACGCTCGCCAGGGCGACCCACCGCCCGAGCCAGCGGAGCCGTTCGCGCCGCACGCTCGCCTGCGCGAGCACGAGA
>JBKQOO010000066.1:0-43532 GCA_052145475.1 Solirubrobacteraceae bacterium | reverse complement strand
GGGAACAGGTTCGGCCGGGTGATCGGCGTGGTTGCGCGCAACCGCGATCTGACGCGGCTGCTGCTCGCTTACCTGGTGATGATCATCGCCGAGTTCGGTGAGTGGCTCGCAGTCATCGTCTACGCGTACGTTCGCGGTGGCGCGTCTGCGGCGGGCCTGGTGGTGATCCTGCAGCTGATCCCTTCGATGCTCCTCGCACCGCTGATCAGCGCCAAGCTGGCGCGCATCGGCGTCGCCAGACTGCTAGCCGGCGCTTATGCCGCCGCGGCGGCAACCCTCGGGTGTTGTGGGGTGGCGATCCTCGCGGGTGCGCCCGTGCCCGTCGTGTACCTCGCCGCGATGGCATTCTCACTCTCACTCGGGGTCAGCAGGCCTCTGCACCACGTCCTGATGCCACTCGTTGTGCGCCATCCGGATGAGCTCACCTCGGCCAACATCGCCACGAGTTGGAGCGAGGGCGTGGGAGCGTTGGTCGGACCCGCGCTCGCGGGTGTGCTGATCAGCGCCGACGGACCGGGTCTCGCCTGTACGGCGCTTGCCGGGGTGTCCCTCTCCACCCCCCTGCTGGCGCACGTGCGTCCGCTGCGAGCCGACGCTCAGGAGCCCGGAGACGAAGAGGGCGGTCTCTCCGATCTGCTCGCCGCTGCGCGGGTCATCCTCTCCCGGCCGAACACCCGGGCGCTGATCGCCTTCCCCGCCGGAGCTGCTGCGATCGAGGGGGCGATCGACCTACTCGTCGTCGTGCTCGCGGTGCAGATCCTCGCAATCGGACCAGGCGCTGCGGGCTACCTGAGCGCTGCATTCGGCGCAGGCGGGCTGCTCGGCGCCACCATAGCGGTGCTCTTCGCGGGCCGCCGGCTAGCACTGCCTCTGGCCGCCGCCACCCTCATAGGCAGCCTGGCTCTCGGCGCATTGGCACTGGCCTCCACGGTGCTGGTCGCGGTGCTGCTCCTGGTGCTCGTCGGCGCTGCGCGCACCGTGCAAAGCGTCACCGCCCAGACGCTGCTCCAGCGTTCCACGCCCCTGGATGTGATCGTCTGCGCCTTTGCCTTGATCGAGTCGATGCGCGACCTCGGTATGGCCTTCAGTGCGTTGATCATTCCGCTGCTCATCGGTCTCGGCGGTGCCAAGGCGGCCTTTCTGGGGATGGCCAGCTTCGCCCTGATCGCGGTGCTCGCCGCCGCCCGGCGGATTCGCCGGATCGACTCAGAGGCCTCGATCCCGGTCGTCGAGATGGGGATGCTGCGCAACATGGCGATCTTCTCGGCGCTCCCCGCCGCCCCCCTCGAGACGCTCTCCCGCGAAGCGCACTACGTGAGCGTCCAGCCCGACACCGCGATCATCAATGAGGGCGAGGAGGGGGACAGCTACTACGCGATCAGTCATGGGTCGGTCCGCGTGACGAAACGCGGGCGCGAGATCAGGCGGCTGGGCAGCGGGGACGGCTTCGGAGAGATCGCGCTGCTCTACCCCGTCAAGCGCACCGCCACCGTCACCTCGACGATCGAGACCACCCTCCTGAGCATCGGCCGCGAGGCCTTCCTCACGGCGATGCGTGCGCACCCCGCCACGTTTGCGGCCGCCGACCGGACCGCGACGGTCCTGCTCGAGGAGCCCGGCTGACCCAACAGCCTGCCTATCGGGCGCAGGCGCGCGGCCCGGGGCCCGTGCTTCGCAGCGACGCGACTGCTGCTAGGGCTCGCAGTCCGCGCCCTGCTCCTGGTCGGATGCGATCAGGGCTGCCTCTTTCTGCAGGATGCGCCAGCCCTCCATGAAGTGCGCACGTGCTTGCGGTGAGAGTCGCTCGAGGGTGTTCCGAATCGGCGCGAAGGCCACGTCGAGCCATCCATCCATGGCATCGCGGTAGTTCTCGTGCACGCGCACGATCGTGCGCCTACGGTCCTGGTCGTCCTCGGCCCGCTCGAGCAGGCCCGCACGGCTGAGTTCCCCGACGATCGTGCTGGTGCTGGAGAGCAGCAGGCCGAGGCGCTTGGCCAGCTCACTGACGCCGATGGGTTCGACGGCCGCGACTGCCAGGAGGGCGTTCGCGTGACGCTTTCCGAGCGAGGCGCGTTCCATCGCGTCTCGCATCGGCATGGGGGCGGGAGCGGCGCTCTTGAGCTCGTGGAGCGTGACAGGCAGCAGCGAGGTGAGCTCGGCGAGGTCGTCCTCGACACTCGGCCGCAGTTGGGTTTTCGGGTTGCTCTTGACGGCCATGGTTCGTATGCTAGTCTACTTCGATCTGCGAACTATTCGTAAATAGAGACTGTTCGCTCTCCCACAGTATATCTGGAGGTCTGACATGAGCTCGACGGCATCGCAGGAGCGCAGGCTGGGAATCGTCGCGCGCGTAGGCAGCTGGGCCGGGCGCCACCGCCGCCTGGTCCTGATCGGCTGGATCGTCCTGCTCGTCGGCTCGCTGGGTATCTCGCACGCGGTCGGGACCAACTACAGCACCGATTTCTCACTCCCGGGCACCGAGTCCCAGCGGGCGACGGACCTGCTGCAGCGCGACTTCCCGGCGCAGTCCGGCGATTCGGACCAGATCGTGCTGCGTGCGCGCGAAGGACAGATCACCGACCCGACGGTGCGCGCGCAGGTCGAACCGATGCTGAAGGAGGTCGCAGCGCTGCCGCACGTGACCGGCGTGGTCAGTCCCTACTCGCCCGCGGGTGCCCACGCGGTGTCCACCGACGGACAGATCGCCTTTGCCACGGTCAACTTCGACGAGCGCGCCAACGTCCTGCCCAAAGCGTCAATCGAAAACGTCATCTCCACCGCCGAGCGCGCTCGCTCGAAGCAGCTCGAGGTGCAGCTCGGCGGCGCGGCGATCGAACAGGCGCAGAAACCGTCGCTCGGAACGGCCACCGCGGTGGGGCTGCTCGCGGCCATGATCATCCTGTTCATCACCTTCGGCTCGCTGCTGGCGATGGGGCTGCCGATCGTGACCGCGCTGCTGGGACTCGGCACCGGCATCGGGCTGGCCGGTCTGGTCTCACAGCTCATCGGCGTGCCGAGCTTCGCGATCGAGCTCGCGGCCATGATCGGGCTCGGGGTCGGCATCGACTATGCGCTGTTCATCGTGACGCGCTTTCGCGAGAGCTTCCGAGCGGGCGCCGAGCTCCGGGCAGCGATCGACGATGCAATGGACTCGGCCGGTCGGGCGGTCCTGTTCGCGGGCGTCACCGTGATCATCGCCCTGCTCGGCCAGTTCCTGCTGGGTGTGAGCTTCCTGTATGGGCTCGCCGTGGCATCAGCGCTGGCGGTGCTGATGACAATGCTCGCCGCCCTCACCATTCTGCCCGCCGCGCTCTCGCGCATGGGTCCGCGGATCGGCCGCCCGAGCCGTCGCGAGCGGAAGAACCCCCGGAAGCCCGGCGCCGCGCCGCGCGGCTTCTGGGTCTCGTGGGCGAACACGATCCAACGTCACCCGTGGCCGGGGGCGCTCGCGGGACTGGCGATCATGCTCGTGCTGGCGGCGCCCCTGCTGGCGCTGCGACTGGGCAACAGCGACGCGGGCAACAACCCGCCCAGCGACACCACCAGGCAGGCCTATGACCTGATCGCCAAGGGCTTCGGCCCCGGCTCCAACGGCCCCCTGGAGGTCGTCGCGAGCCTCCCCCGCGCCGGCGACAGCGCGGCCCTGGCGAGCGTCGCGCAGACGCTGAAGGCGACAGGGAACGTGGCGAACATCTCTCCGGCGCGCCTGAGTCCCAACGGCCAGACGGCCGTGTTCAACGTCTACCCCCGCAGCGCGCCGCAGTCCCTGGCCACGACCGAACTGGTCCACGCGCTGCGGGAAACCGTCCTCCCACCGATCGCGCGCAGCACCCGCACGACCCTGCTCGTGGGGGGCCAGCAGGCCACCACGGTCGACTTCACGGCCGTGCTCTCCAGCAAGCTCCCCTTGTTCATCGGGATCGTCGTCCTGCTCTCCGCGCTCTTGCTGCTCGTGGTGTTCCGCTCGCTGGTGATCCCCGTGCAGGCAGCGGTCATGAACCTGCTCTCGATCGGCGCCTCCCTGGGGGTGGTGGTGGCGATCTTCCAATGGGGTTGGCTGGGTAGTTTCTTCAACGTCAAGGGCGGCCCGATCGAGGCGTTCATCCCGGTGATGCTGTTCGCGATCGTGTTCGGCCTGTCGATGGACTACGAGGTGTTCCTGGTCTCGCGCATACACGAGGAGTGGGGACGCAGCAAAGATGCCTCCTACGCGGTCAACCGTGGTTTGGCGTCTACGGGGCGCGTGATCACTGCCGCGGCCGCGATCATGATCTGCGTGTTCGCCTCATTCGCACTGGGCGACGAACGCGTGCTGAAGCTGTTCGGACTCAGCCTTGCAACGGCTGTGTTCCTCGATGCCTTCGTCGTCCGTAGCCTGCTGCTCCCGTCGGTCCTCGAGCTGCTCGGTCGGCGCACTTGGGTCTTCCCCGCATGGCTGGAGCGCCGCCTGCCGAAACTCGCCATCGACCGCTCGCCGGCGCGCACGGGCGGACAGATCAGGGCGGGCGAGCCGGCCCTGGAAGCAGGCAAGTGAGCGCCGCGGCCCGCTGAGCCCTGCCGGCCGGCTCGAGAGCCCACTGCGGCCACCGGCTCGGCGGCGCTACCCTCCAAGCATGTCCGAAGAGGTCAAGATCGTGGCCACGGTGGCCAACGAGGCGGAGGCGGAAATGGTCGCCGAGCGCCTCTCCGAGGCAGGCATCGAACACATGTCGCGACTCGCCTCCGGCGGCATACGACTGGGCGCCGCGGCGGCCCGCGACGTATACGTCCAGGCGAAGGACCTCGACCGCGCGCTCGAAGTGCTCAAGATCGACGAGGGCTTCAGCGACGAGGAGCTCGCGCGCCTGAGCGAGCAGGCCGGACGAGAAGCCGGCAACCCATAAGAGCGCTGCACGGCGACGAGCCCACCCGACCGTCCAGGCCGACACCGAGCAAACGCAGCGAAAAGAAATCAACTACCGCTCCCCGACCAGCTTCCGCTTTCGGGCTGGTCGTCCTCGTCAGCCGACGCTGTTCAGCTCGGTGACGTCGTCGTCGGAGAGGGCGAGCGCAGCACCCGCGACGTTCTCGCGCAGGTGCGCGACAGATGAGGTGCCCGGGATCAGCAGGATGTTCGGGGAGCGTTGCAGCAGCCACGCGAGTGCGACCGCCATCGGTGTGGCCTCGAGACGCCCGGAGACCGATTCCAGCGTGCCGGACTGCAGCGGGGTGAAGCCGCCAAGCGGGAAGTAAGGCACGTAGGCGATCGACTGGGCGGCGAGGGAGTCGATCAGCTCGTCGTCGCCACGGTTGGCGATGTTGTAGAAGTTCTGGACGCACACGATCGGTGCGATCGACTGGGCCTCCGCGACCTGCTCGGGGGAGACGGTGCTGACGCCGAGATGCTTGATCAGGCCCTCCTGCTGTAGCTGCGCCAGAGCACCAAACGGCTCGGCGATCGAGCCCGGCTCGGGGCTGTCGAGCCCTCCGACGCGCAGGTTGACGACGTCCAGCGCGTCGAGGCCGAGGCGGCCCAGGTTGTCGTGGACGGCCCGGCGTAGCTGCTCGGGAGATCGCGCATGGGGCCAGCCGCCCTCGGCGTTACGCAAAGCTCCGACCTTGGTCACGATCCGCAACTCGTCCGGGTAGGGGTGCAGCGCCTCTCTGATGATCTCGTTGGTGATGTATGGGCCGTAGTAGTCGCTGGTGTCGATGTGGGTGATGCCCATCGCCACGGCCTCGCGCAGCACCGCGATCGCGGCGCCACGGTCCTTCGGCGGCCCGAAGACACCGGGGCCGGCGAGCTGCATCGCTCCGTACCCCATGCGGGTGACGGTCAGATCCTCGGCCATCGCGAACGTGCCGCCGGGAAGTGTCTGTGCTGCCATCGGCAATCCTCGTTTCGTAGTCGTCGGTCGACGGAGTCCGGGTATACAGACTGCCCGGCCGCTCGAGTGCTGGACGCATCATGAGCGCCGCCTCTTACCCTGTCACGTTCCTCTCGAACTGGGACGCGAATCGCCACAACGGCACATGGCGGCACGGGTCTCCCTCTTCCCATCCAGCTCGATGTCGCCCTCGAGCAGCTTCACAGAGCCGATCTGAGCCTGTGCGGGGTTTCTACCGACCGGCCAGGCGGCGCACGCACGATGGCGCCGCGGTGGGGAAGACATAGCGTGCCTGGCGATGGCGCGCAGCGTGCGAAATGCCGATCCGGCCGCGACTGTCGAGCGGGCTCAGCAGATCGAGCCCACCGAACGGGTCGAGCGGCTGATGCGCGATCTGCGCAGCTCACCGCGCGGGCTCTCCGACGCCGAGGCGCATCGTCGTCTGCTCCAGTACGGAGCCAACGTGCTCACCCGGCGCGGGGGCCCAAAATGGCCGGCAGAGCTCGCCCGCCAGCTGACGCATCCGCTCGCGCTGCTGCTGTGGCTCGCGGCCGCCCTGTCGTTCGCCGTCGGCTCGCAGACAGTCGCGATCGCCGTGCTGCTTGTGATCGCCCTCAACGCTGTGTTCGCGCTGATCCAGGAGATGCAGGCCGAGCGAGCCGTAGAGGCGCTCGCGCAATTCCTGCCTCAGCAGACCCGGGCGCTGCGCGACGGCGAGCCTCGCCAGATCCCCGCTGTCGATCTCGTTCCCGGGGATGTCGTCCTTGTCGAGGAGGGCGACCGCATCGCGGCCGACATGCGCATCATCGATGGGTCCGTCGAGGTCGATATGTCCACGCTCAACGGCGAGTCCGCGCCCGCGCTGCGCTCGGCCGACCTCGTCGATCCGAGCGGGCCGCGGATCGCGGCACAGGACCTGCTGTTCAGCGGTACCAGCGCGACCGGCGGAGAGGCGCGAGGCATCGTCTTCGCGACGGGCATGCATACCGAGCTCGGTCGCATCGCAGCGCTCTCCGAGCGGGTCAAGGAGGAGCCGAGTCCACTCGAAGCGCAGGTTCGCAGGGTCGCCTGGCTGATCGCCGCGATCGCGATCACGATGGCCGTCGCCTTCGTTCCGGTCGCGATCTTCGGCGCCGGCCTGTCGCTGCAGAACAGCATCGTCTTCGCCGTCGGGCTGCTCGCCGGCAATGTGCCAGAGGGCCTCCTGCCGGTCATCACCCTGGCGCTCGCGGTAGCTGTGGGTGCGCTCGCGCGTCGCGGCGCACTCGTCAAGCGCCTGAGCGCAGTCGAGACGCTGGGCTGCACCGATGTGATCTGCACCGACAAGACCGGCACTCTCACGGAGAACCGCATGCGCCCGATCTCCGTGTGGACGCTGCAAAGCGAAGTCGCGCTGGACGCCGAGCGCCCCACGAGGTCCGATGATCGAGCGATTGCCGCCGCGGCGCGCGTTGCGAGCGCCTGCAACAACGCGACTCTCGGACAAGACGGGCAAAGCGCGGGCGACCCGACCGAGCTGGCGCTGCTGACGGCCGCGCAGCGCCTCGGCGCTCCAACCGACTCTGCGAATCGCGAGCGTACACGTCGCCTCCAGTACAACTTCGATCCGCGTCGCAAGCTGATGTCGACGCTCGACACCGTTGCCGGCCACGACTGGCTGTCGACGAAGGGGGCACCCGAGTCGGTGCTGCCCCTCTGCAGCACGGTCATGCTCGCCGACGGCTCCGAAGCGCCGCTCGGAGAAGGCGAGCGCAAACGCGTGACCACAACGGTGGAAAGCTGCGCGAGCAGGGGGCTGCGCGTACTGGCGCTCGCCCAGCGGGCGCTGCCCGCCGGCGCCCAGCCGCCATCGCGCGAGGAGGCAGAGCGTGACCTCTGCCTGCTCGGACTGGTGACGATGCAGGATCCACCCCGTGCCGAGGTCGCCGACGCCGTTGCGCGCTGCCACGATGCCGGCATCCGAGTCGTGCTGATCACCGGCGATCACCCGCTCACGGCCGCAGCGATCGCGCGCCGGGTCGGCATCGGCGGGGAGGACCCGCTGGTGGTGAACGCCCAGGACTTCGATCACCGCCACGAGCGCGAGGTGCAGGACATCCTTGCGAGCGGCCGCGAGGTGATCTTCGCCCGCGCGTCGCCCGAGACCAAGCTGCAGATCGCCGAGGCACTGCGCGGCCAGGGCCACGTCGTTGCGATGACCGGTGACGGCGTCAACGACGCACCTGCGCTGCGCCGCGCAGACATCGGCGTGGCGATGGGCCGCTCGGGCACCGACGTGGCCCGCGAGGCATCGACGATGGTGCTCACCGACGACGACTTCGCGACGATCGTCGTCGCGATCGAGGCCGGCCGGCAGGTCTACGACAACGTACGCAAGTTCATCCAGTACATCTTCGCCCACGCCACGCCCGAGGTCGCGCCGTTCCTCGTGTTCGCGCTTTCTGGCGGGCTGATCCCGCTTCCCCTCACCGTGCTTCAGCTGCTCGCCTTCGATGTCGGCTCGGAGACGCTGCCATCGCTCGCCCTCGGCCGCGACCCGATCGAGCCGGGGAGCATGAGCCGTCCCCCGCGGCCCCGCTCGGAGGGTGTCATCCAGGCGCCGATGCTCGTCCGCGCCTGGCTGTTCCTCGGCGTGATGGTCGCCGGCCTGTCGCTCGCAGGGTTCTTCTACGTCCTCACCAGTGCCGGATGGAGCCCTGGGGATCCCGTCGGCGCCGGACATGCCCTTCACCACGCCTATCTGCAGGCGACCACGATGACGTTCCTCGGCATGATCTTCGGGCAGATCGGCACCGCCTTCGCGGTGCGCACCAGACGAGCCTCGCTGCGATCGATCGGCGTCTTCAGCAACCGCTATCTGCTGCTCGCGATCCTCGGAGAGCTGCTGTTGGCAGCGATCTTCGTGTATGCGCCGCCGTTTCAGTCGCTGCTCGGCACCGCCGCCCTGCCTGCACGCTATCTCGCGCTGCTGCTCCCATATCCGCTGATCGTCTGGGGAGCCGACGAGCTGCGCCGCTGGATGATCCGTCGCCACGCTGAGCGGCGCGCCTCCTCGTCCTCGACCAGCTCACAGCGCAGCTCGACCCAGCGTGCGCCCGTCGCGTGAGGCGATCGCGCCCGGCTCACGACTTGACGGTGACGAGCAGTCCCGACTCTGTCCTCACGATTCCGAGAGGGCTGTCCCCTCGCCGAGGCCGGTCGAGGGTCGGCGGTGCACGACAATGCAGGCGATGACACCGGCGGCGGCCACGATCGCCAGGGCGACATAGGGGAACTCGCTGTACGGCGTCGGCTGCCCCGGCTTGCACAGCTCGACGAACGGCACGACGAGAGTCAGCGCTCCGAGCGCCGGCACCACGAGATGCCGCACCGGGGAGAACGACTGTCGGTGCCTTCGCCACATGAAGACTGGAAGAGCGAGCACCGTCAACATGTAGACGAACAGGATCACGATCGTTCCCATCGTCGAGCACTCGGCGTAGAGGCCGACCGGGTTGGTGGATCCTGAGTCCAAGCCGGTCACGTGCAACAGCCACCAAGCTCCGACGATCCCGAGTCCGCCGCCGGCCATCACCAGCAGCGCGTTGACCGGCGTGTCGCGCCCGCGGCTCAGATGCGCGAGTCGTGCGGGAAGCAGGCCGGAGCGCCCGCCGTCGAAGAGCATGCGCGACTGGGAGTTGGCGGCGGACACGAGCGTGGCGAGCACTGAGACGATCCCGGCCAGCCACGCCAAAATGGCAACACTGCCGAGATATTGGTCGGCCACCGATAGGAACGGGACCGACGAGCGCCCGATCGATGCGACGTCGTAGTTGAAGCCGGTCACGGTCGCATATGCGAAGCAGACGAACAGGGCGGTGGCGATCGCTATCGAGATCAGGAGCGCCCGCGGGATCGTGCGCCGCGGATTGCGACACTCCTCTGCGAGTGCCGGGCCGTTTTCCCACCCGATGAACATGTAGAGGGCGAGCGGAAACCCGGCCGACAGCCCGGCGAGCCCTCCCTTGAGATGCGTCCAGGAGAAAGGGACGCTGGAGAGCTCGGCCCGCTGGTTCACCAGGATGACGACGCAGACGGCGAGCATGACCGCGACCTGCACGACGACGGCCAAGCCGACCGCTCGGGTCGAGAGCCTGACCCCGCGCGCGGTCAGCCAGATTGCGCCGATTGTGAGCACCAGGCTCAGGGGCTCCCACGCGAGCCGCCACGACGTGTAGTGAGCAAGGGTCATGACGACCATGCCACCCGACATGGTGAACACGCCGGCTATCGCGATCGTGAATCCTACGGTGACGAGGAGGGCGCCGACGACACCTGCCCGCGCCCCCAGCGACGTCTCGATATAGGTGATGAAGCTTCCCGCCGAGGGCTCCACCCTCGTGAACTCTGCCACGGTCAAGGCGAGGAACACGACGGCCACGCCTGCAGCCAAGATCGTCAACGGCGCGGCGACTCCAGCCGTCACGGCGATCACGCCGAAGGCGAAGTAGAAGTCGATCCCCGGCCCGATGTTCGCGATCGTCGAGGCCGTCACATCGGCCGTGCCCAACTGGCCGGCCCTGAGATGGTCCCTGCTATCGCTCACCGCGCTCATCGCACGCGAGCATAGAGAGCGCGATATGCCGCGTGGTTCAGGCTCCTCGCGCTCCGCGCGACGGCGCGACCAGACGAACGGCCGACCGTCGCTCGCTGCTCCTCACGCTCGTCGGAAGGCGCCCAGCGTCACCCAACAACGGTGGCAGTTGCCGCCGTCGCCAGCTCGCGGTCCTCGACCCCGCCCTCCAGCACGACCTTCAGCGCACCCGAGTTCGCAGCATCGGCGAACGTGTCATACGCACTCATCGTCTCGCCCAGCGCAAAGTGATGGGTCGCGAACAGCGACGGGTCCAGGCGACCGGTCGCGATCAGCCGCATCAGCTGTGGGATGCTGAACGTGTCGACCAGCCCGGTCGTGATCGTCACATCGCGAATCCACAGCTTCTCGAGGTGCAACTGCGCGGGCTTCCCGTGAACGCCGATATTCGCCAGCCGGCCGCCCGGGCGAATCAGATCGGCGGCGAGCTCGAAGGTCTGCGGCACGCCCACCGCCTCGAAGGCGACGTCCGCGCCGAGTCCGTCGGTGAGCTCCATCACGCGGGCGAGGGGGTCCTCGGTTGAGTTGTTGATCGTCGTGTCCGCGCCGAAGCGCTGCGCGCTCTCGAGCCGGCTGTCGGCAAGGTCGATCGCGACGATCCTCCCGGGCGTGTACAGCCGAGCCGTCAGGATCGCGGCCAGGCCGATCGGGCCGGCACCGACGATCGCCACGACGTCTCCCGGCGAGACCATGCCGTTGAGCACGCCAACCTCGAAGGAGGTGGGGAGGATGTCCGCGAGGAACAGCACCTGCTCGTCGCTCAGCTCGGCGGGTACCTTGTAGACGGAGTTGTCGGCGAACGGAACCCGTGCATACTCGGCCTGCAAGCCGTTGATCAGGTGCCCGAAGATCCAGCCGCCGCCTCCCAGGCACTGCCCGTAGCGGCCCTCCTTGCAGAAGCGGCAGCGCCCGCACGAGCTGACGCACGACACCAGCACCCGGTCGCCGGGCGCGACCGTGCTCACGCCGGCTCCGATCGCCTGCACCGTTCCCACGGCCTCGTGGCCGAGCACGGTGCCCGGCGTCACCTCGGGCACGTCGCCTTTGAGGATGTGCAGGTCGGTGCCGCAGATCGTCGAGGTGTCGATCCGCACGATCGCGTCCGTGGGCTCGAGGATCGTGGGATCGTCGACCCTGTCCCAGCCGCGTTTCCCGGGGCCGTGATAAACGAGTGCCTTCATCGCCGGTGCCTGCCTTTGGTCGGTGAACGGCGCTCGTCGCATTCGGGCGAGCGATACCTGAAATTAACTCCTGCCCGCCGCTCGCACATCGGGGAACCCCGCGAATACGCTGCGCTTTCCTACGCGGGCCAGCCCTCGCTACCGGGGGAGGGCTCGATTCGTTTCAAGGCTGTGGGCATCGAGCGCACGGGCGATCTCGTCCACCTGCACGTCAGGTGGCCTGGTCGTGTCGAGCTCCAGAACGATGTCCTGCACAACCTCGTCGAGCTCGGCGAAGGAGCAAAACTGCTCGCGAGCGATCTGCGGCGTCGCGTCCGACACGCGCCCTCGTTCGTGCATACGCTCGGCCGCTCGCGCCAGCACCAGCTCGAGCGGGGCCTGGCAGCGAACGATCAACAGCGGCACACCCGCTGCCCCCAGGCCATCGATCAGCTCCGCGCGAGCCTCGCGTGAGCCGCAGGTTGCATCCACGATCACACCGCCGCTGCGCTTCGTCGCGATCAGCGCCGCCTCGCTGAGCTGCGCGTAGGTGGCACGAGTGAACGCCGGCGCATAGTGCTCGGCGCGCGCCCGCTCCGACGGCGAGAGGTGCGCCATGCGCTTGCGCACCACGTCGGAGGAGACGACAGGGAGCTCCGAACGTCGCGACAGCTCGCGCGCCAGCACCGACTTGCCGGTGGCCGGGGGTCCACACACCACGACGGCCAGCGGTGCCCGCGCGCGCCAGCACAGCCGCTCGGCCAGCGACCACAGCCCACCCGCGCGGTCAAGCTGCTCCTTGCGCGCGGCGCCCTCGTGCTCGGACGCCGCGATCAGCGACACCTTCGACCGCACGAGCGCCCAGTGCGCGGCGTAGAAAGAGCGCAGCTGCTCGCCGCCGGGATCCATGTCCGCGTCGCGGTATGCCTCGACGAGCGCGTGGCCGGCCCACCGCGCTCCGCTCGCCTCGAGATCCATCGTCAGAAACGCCAGGTCGCACGCGACGTCGGTGCGGCGCAGCGCCGGGTCGAACTCGACCCGGTCGACGACTCGCACACACGGCCGTGCCAGCACGTGCTCGCAGCGCAGATCTCCGTGGCCGTCGCGCCCGAGGCCGCGCCGCGAGCGCTCTCGCAGCTCAGCGGCGTGCGCACGGACGAAAGCCTCGCCGAATCCACCGGGAACCTCCACGCGCCAGCCCGCCGGAGGACCGACTTCCTCGAGCTCCTGGACGTTTCGCCTCCAGGCCGCCAGCACGCGATGCTCGTCCCAGTCCGCGGCCACCTCCGCTGAGCGGTGAAAGCTCGCCAGCACGCCTGCGGTCTGGGCGACGTCCCGGTTGGTGAGGCAGCCGGCAACGATCAATCCTGCGAGTGTGTCCCGCTCGTCGAAGCTGCGCATCTCCACGACGTACTCGAGCGCGTCGGGAGCGTCCGCGCCGACGATACGGAACACTCCCTCGCTCACGACGATCGCTCGCACCCCCAGGTAGAGCCCGGGAGCGAGCGCCCGGTTGACACGCACCTCCTCCCGGCAGGCGCGATGGCGGAGCGCCAGCGTGCTGTAATCGAGGAAGCCCAGCGCGAGCGGCTTCTTGACCTTGTAGGCCCGATCGCCGGCGACGAACACCCAGGAGGCGTGGGTCTCATGCACGGCCACCGGCGGGTGTCCCGGATACATGGCCGGCGTCGCCAGCGCCTGGAGCAGCGCCGGGTTGCCCGCTTCCTGGGAAGTGCCGATCTCGGCCGGGACGGAGGTCCGCATCGCATAGCTCTGACGTCGCGCCAGAGACATGCTGCTTGCCAGCGGGAGTCGCGTCGTCCGTGGAACCCCGCGCTCGTCATAGCGGTGGATGTGGGAAACCACCCAGGGCGCCAACGGGCGATCTGCGGATGTGGCCTGCCTGACCCCGCGTCACGATGCGGGGCATGACCTCCTGGACCGAGCCGGCGCGCGAGCGCGAGTACCTACTCGATCGGTTGCAGAACCTCCGGACGATCCTGCCGGTCTTCGCCCAGGAGCTCGCGAGCGCCCGCCGCGAGTCGGCCCGGCTTCGCCTGCAGAACCGCAGACTGGAGGAGCAGGTGCGTCACCTGCAGCGCCAGCGCGTGACCAGAGGCGACGCTCGCCTGCGCAGCAGTGCCGCGCGTGCAGCGCCCACCGGCGAGCACGAGCTGCTCAGCGCCGGCTCCGAGCGCTGACCGTCACCGTCTCCGCGGGCGCAGCGAGAGACAGACGGGCGTGCTCTGCCGGCGGAGCTCGTCGAGCAGCGGGCGCGCGGTCCGGCGCGCCCGAGTAGTACCAGATGTTCAGCGCACCGAAGCCCGCGAGCTCGCCTCGGCTCGGCTGGCCCGCGCTCACGAACACCAGTCAACCGGCCGCGAGCCATCCCGAGCAGCGGGCTCGCCACTGGAGACGGTCCGTAGTTAGCGCCCACTCGCGAACGGACTCAACACCCATGACGCAGCTCGCGCTCCCGCGTAGCGTGGCAATCAGCCCCAAACGGCGGGTGCCGCCACCCAGAGATCGAGCAGAAGGAGACTGCCGGATGCCCACTCGAGTTGCCATCAACGGCTTCGGTCGCGTCGGCCGCAGCGCCCTTCGCGCCGCCCACGAGCAGGGGACCGACGTGGAGATCGTGGCGGTCAACGATCTCACCGACGCGAGCATGCTGGCGCAGCTGCTTCGCCACGACTCCGTGTTCGGCGCCTTTCCCGGAAGCGTCGAGTCGAGCGCGGGAGAGCTCATCGTCGCGGGCCACCCGATCCGGGCACTCGCAGAGCAATCACTCTCGAAGCTGCCGTGGCGCGAGCTGGAAGTGGACGTCGTGATCGAGTCCACCGGTCGACACCGCACCCGCGCAGCGGCCGCCGAGCATCTCACCGCCGGAGCGCACAAGGTGATCGTGTCCGCGCCCGGCAAGGGCTCGGAGCCCCTCGACGCGACCGTCGTGCTCGGCGTCAATTTCGAGCAGGCGTATGACCCGGAGCGCCACAACATCATCAGCAACGCGTCGTGTACGACCAACTGCCTGGCGCCGGTCGCCAAGGTCCTGCACGAGACGGTCGGCATCCGCCACGGCCAGATGAGCACGATCCACGCCTACACCGCCGACCAGAACCTGCTCGACGGACCGCACAGCGACCCGCGCCGCGCACGCGCCGCCGCGCTGAACCTCGTGCCCACATCCACGGGGGCGGCGAAGGCGCTCGGTCTCGTGATCCCCGAGCTCGACGGTCGCCTGGACGGGATCGCGATCCGTGTCCCCACCCCGACCGGCTCGATCGTCGACCTCACGATCGAGGCCGAGCGGGCCACCACGATCGAGGAGGTCAACGGCTCCTTCTGCGCCGCCGCGGAGCACGGCCCGCTGCATGGATTGCTCTCCTACAGCGAGGAACCGATCGTCTCGAGCGACATCGTCGGCTCGCCCTTCTCATCGATCCTCGACTCGCAGCTGACGAGTGTGATGAGTGGCTCGCAGGTGAAGGTCATCGCCTGGTACGACAACGAGTGGGGTTACTCCAGCCGCCTCGCGGACCTCGCGGCAAAGGTCATGGCGCCTGTGCCCGTCACCGCCTGAGCAATGCAGGTCGTCCCCGAACAACACCTGGAACGGATCCTCGCCGGGCTGCCTGGACGCGAGCCGCGGATCGTGGCGAGCGGCAACCTCGCCACGCCCCGCTGCCTGCTCGACGTGCTGGAGCGCGCGCTCGAGCGCTACCGGCTGTTCATGCTCGCCGCTCAGTCACCGCTGCCCCGGCGCGACGGCGTGATCCTCGAGACCCCCTTCGTCGGGCCCGGGATGCGTGACGCGGGAGAGCGCCTCGACTACCTGCCGATGCGCCTGTCGCTGGTGCCACGGCTGTTCGCGACGATCCGCCCTCCCGACGTGGTGCTGCTCCACACCTCGACGCCGCGCAGGGGAAAGGTCTCGCTCGGGATCGAGGTCAACATCCTCCCCGCCGCGATCGAAGCGGTGCGCGCACGCGGCGGGCTGGTCATCGCGCAGACGAACCCGCGCATGCCCTACACATTCGGCGACAGCGAGCTGGACGAGGACCTGGTCGACGTCGCGATCGAGGTGGACGAGCAACTGACTTCGCCCCGCGTCGGCGCGACGCACCAGCACGCCGAGCAGATAGCAGAGCTCGTCGCGAGCCTGGTCGAGGATGCCTCCACACTGCAGCTCGGGATCGGTCAGGTCCCGGACGCGACGGTGCGCGCGCTCCGGAGCAGACACGACCTGGCGATCTGGTCGGAGATGATCAGTGACGGCGTGATGGAGCTCGAGCGCCGCTGGGCGCTCTCATCGGCGCGCCCGATCGTCTGCTCGTTCCTGTTCGGCTCGCCCGAGCTGTACGCGTGGGTCGACCAGAACCCCAGGCTGAGAATGACGCGCACGGAGACCACGAACGACCCCGCGCGTATCGCCGCGCACCCGCGGATGGTCTCGATCAACACCGCGCTGCAGGTCGACCTCTCAGACCAGGCAGGGGCGAGCCACATCAAGGGGCGCCTCTACTCGGGCTTGGGAGGCCAGCCCGACTTCGTCGGCGGTGCGCTGCACTCCCCGGGCGGGCACGCCGTGATCGCGCTGCGCTCCTGGCACGAGCCCAGCGACAGCTCGGCGATCGTTCCGCGGCTCACCGGGCCCGTCACCTCGTTCCAGCACTCCGCGGTGATCACCGAGCAGGGCTGCGCGCAGGTGTTCGGGCGCAGCGAGCGAGCACAGGCGCGGCTGATCATCGAGCACGCAGCGCACCCCGACGCCCGCGACGAGCTCCGCGGGTACCTCGACGCACGTCGCCGCCTCCGCCGCCCGGCAGCCCTACCGGCATGAACACGCCAATGAGAAGAACACCCACCACCCCGAGCATCGCCGAGCTCGTCGATCCTGACCAAGAACGTCGCCCTCGCTGAGGCACGCCGCCATCACCGAGGAGTCTGCACCGGCAGCGTGTGTCTGCTTGATCGTCCTCGACGGCTGGGGCATCGCGCCGCCGGGACCAGGCAACGCGATCACGCAGGCCCGCACCCCGATCCACGACGAGCTGTGGTCCTGTTGCCCGCGCGCCGCGCTGAGCGCCTCGGGAACCAGCGTGGGGCTGCCAGCCGGACAGATGGGCAACTCCGAGGTCGGCCACCTGACGCTGGGCGCCGGAGCCGTGGTGGCGCAGGCGATCACCAGGATCAACGACGCTGTTGCGCGCGGCGCCCTGGGCGAGAACGCCGTGCTCCGCGACGCTCTGAGCGGCGCCGCACGGGTGCACCTGCTCGGCTTGAGCTCCGACGGCGGGGTGCACGCCCAACTCGAGCACGCGCGAGCGGTGATCGGCCTGGCGGCACAGCTTGGCGTCCCGGATCTGGTCCTGCACTGCATCACCGACGGACGCGACACCTCGCCAACCGCCGGCGTAGATCAGCTGCGCATCATCGAGCGCTGGTGTGCCGTGGCGGGCGTGGGGCGGGTGGCGTGCGTGGTGGGGCGCTACTTCGCGTTGGACCGCGACCAGCGCTGGGAGCGGACGCAGGCCGCCTACGACCTGCTCGTGCACGGCCGCGCCGAACACCACGTCCCGGACGCTCCCGCGGCTGCCCGCGAGGCATACGCGAGGGGCGAGACGGACGAGTTCATCACGCCGACGCTCGTCGGCGAGGAGGGCCGCATCCGCGCCGGCGACAGCGTGCTGTGCCTGAACTTCAGGCCCGACCGCATGCGCCAGATCGTACGCGCGCTCGCCGAGCCCGGCTTCGGCGAAGGCGCCACCCCGCCGCCGGGTTGGCGTGGTCGCGGCGGGGCGCGACCCGTGGCGCGGCTCGCGACGATGACGCCCTACCAGCAGGGCTGGCCCTACCCGAGCGCGTTCGCGTCGGCGCGGCCCCGGGACACGCTCGCCGCCGCGATCTCGCGTGCCGGCAAGACCCAGCTCCACGTCGCCGAGACCGAGAAGTACGCACACGTGACCTACTTCTTCAACGGCGGCGTCGAGCAGCCGCTGCCAGGCGAACGGCGTGAGCTCGTGCCCTCCCAGCGCGACGTGCCGACATACGACCGCAAGCCCGAGATGAGCGCTCACGAGATCACCGACGCGTTCGTGGCAGCGTTCGCCCGCGAACGCCCGGCATTCTCCGTGATCAACTTCGCCAACGCCGACATGGTCGGACACACCGGTTCGATCCCGGCGACGATCCTCGGCGTCCAGTGCGTGGACGAGTGCCTGGGCCGTGTCATCGCCGAGGTCTGCAGGCGCGGTGGCGTGTGCCTCATCACCGCCGACCACGGCAATGCGGAGCAGATGCTCACCCCGGACGGCGCTCCCAGCACGGCGCACTCGACCAATCCCGTGCCGCTGATCCTCACCGGCGGCCGCAGGATGTCGGCCGGCCAGGGCACCCTGTCGAACGTCGCACCCACCGTGCTAGGGCTACTCGGCCTCGAGCAGCCCTCCGCGATGACCGCTCGTTCGCTGCTCGCCGACGCTGCGGACAGGGCGCAGACGCTCGAGAGTTGCCATACGGCCCGGCTATGGAACAGACCCCCGTGATCTATTCACCGGTGTGCGCCGGCGCCGATGCTGTGGCTGCACGCGCTGTTCGCCCGCGGACAAGCGGCCGAACGGGCGGCGCGCACGTGACGTGAGGCGCGCGGCCAGGCGTCGCCGCTCGCACCGGTCACGCGGACAGCATCGCCAGCACGCGGCTCTCGATGCGGGTCCGGGCCTGCCACGGGTCGCTCGGCAGCCGGTCGAGCGCGATGACGCGACCGGCGCTGAACCGCTCGAACACTCTGGGGTCGATGTAGGACTGGCGCGCGACGGTTGGAGTGTTGCCCAGCGCGGCCGCCACGGCGTGGGAGGCGACGGAGCTTGCGCGCGACGGCCGAGGCTGCAGCGCAGCAAGCGTCGTCGCGGCGATCACCGTGGCATTCCAGGTCCGATACTCCTTCGCCGAGAACGGTCCTCCCGATTCGGCGCGCAGGAAGTTGTTGACATCCTCGCGATGGATCCGTGTCCAGCGCTGAGCGGAGCGGAACACCAGGAGCTCGCTCGGACCTCGGCGGCGGCGCTTCAGGACCGCGAGCAGCTCGAGCGACGGCTCGTCCGAGACGGCAAGTCGCTGTCGCTTTCCGGCCTTGCCGACGTAGTCGAAGACGGCCTGGTCCGGGCGAACGGTCACCTGCTCGCGCAACAGCGTGGTGAGGCCGTAGTGCTTGTTGTCGCGCGCGTAGCGGTCGGAGCCGACCCGCAGCAGACCGATGTCGAGCAAACGGAGCGAGAGGGCCAACACGCGGCGGTGACCAGGCGGCTCACCGCCGTCGTCGAGCCCGAGCGCGATCCGCCTGCGCAGTGGACGCTGAGCCCGCCCGAACGCCTCCATGTCCTGGAACTTGACCTGATCGCGCTCGTGCCGCCACGCAGGGTGATAGCGATACTGCTTGCGGCCACGGCTGTCCAGGCCCGTCGCCTGTAGGTGAGCGTCCGCGCGGGGAGCGATCCAAACCGCCCTCCATGCCGGCGGGATCCCCAGTCCGCGGATGCGATCGAGCACGACCTGGTCCTGGACGAGCGCTCCGTCCTCTTCCAGATAGATGAAGCCCGTGCCTGCCCGCACTCGGTGCAGCCCAGGTTGGAAGTCGTGGACGAAGCGCAGCGCGACCTCGCTCTCGTCACGACCGGTTGAGGCGCTCGTGCCGGCCCGCCGATATCGGGATTTCGCAGGGTCGGAGGTCAATCTTCAGCTCCGGGGCATCCTATTGGCGTTGCATTTGCCGAGTTCTGCGGCGTGGGCACGGGTGCGACGGTCGTCGCGATCGGCCACGATGTCCTGCGGATCAGCCAAGACGTCTCATCTGAGAACAGGAGAAAGTCATGCAGAGCACAGGCGCAAGGGTCGACGGCGAGGCTGCGGAGTTCGTGCGGCGGTGTCACGAGGCACTCGGCAAGCACACCGGCGGCAACCCAGCCCCCTTCCTCGAACTGTGGTCGCATGCCGACGACGTCTCGCTGATGGGGGGCGTGGGCGGCCATCAGGTTGGTATCGATGCGGTGAGCAAGCTGCTGACCGCAGCCGCCGCGACGCTCGACTACACGACCTGGGATGCGGAGACCCTCGCAGCCGGCTTCGACGATGAGCTCGGCTTCACGGTCGAGCTGGAGCGCCTGACGCGTCAGGTCGGCGGTCAGGCCGAGGAGATGAGGCTCCGCGCGACGTCGGTCTACCGCCGCGAGGACGGGCGCTGGCGAGTGATCCATCGACACGGTGATTCCCTGATGACCGTCGAAATAGACCCCGAGGGTCGCCGTTGAAGGGAACCGGCTGCGATCACCAGTTGCCGAGGGGCCTGACAGAAGCGCGGGCTGCTACCTTCGGGTGATGGGTGCGGGGGACCGCGAGAACGGGGTGGAGGAGCTGCTCGCCGGCATCCCTCAGAGCGCCGCTCGGCTCGGTGACCCGCAGGCTCCGGTGGCGCTCGACTACTTCGGTGACCTTCAATGCCCGTACTGTCGGGAGTTCTCTCTCCGGACGCTGCCCGGGCTGATCCAACGCTGGGTACGGGCGGGCAAGCTGTCCATCCAGTATCGGGCGCTGGAGACGGCGACGCAGGACCCGGATGTGTTCGTCTCCCAGCAGGTCGCGGCGCTCGCCGCCGGCAGGCAGCAGAAGACTTGGGACTTCATCGAGATCTTCTACGTGGAACAGGGCGAGGAGAACTCCGGATACGTCACAGATGCGTTCCTGCGCGGCATCGCCGGCCAGGTGGCGGGCCTCGACCTCGCGCAGTGGACCGAGGACCGGCAGGACCCGGAGCTCGCCAAGACGATCGTCGACGATGGGCTCGCTGCCCAGAGCGCCGGCCTGCGCGGAACCCCGTCGTTCCTGATCGGCAGGACCGGCGGCACGATGACGACGTTCGAACCGGCCGACACGGGGTCCTTCGACACGACGATCGAAGAGCTCTCAAAGCCGGCAAGCTGACCGCGAGGATCGGTCCTCGGCGCACTCGGGCCTGACACAATGAGTCCATGAGCCAACCCGACACGACGCACCTCGACCGGCACCATCGTCGTACGGCGGAGGCCATCCTCTCCCATCCTGTCAGCCACAACATCGAGTGGCGTGACGTCCTCTCGCTGCTGGAGGCCGTCGGCGAGGTGACCGAGGAGCACAACGGCAAGTTCAAGGTCACTGTCGGCGGCGAGACCGAGATGCTCCACCGACCGAACGGGAAGGACATCGACGAGCAGATGGTCGTCGACCTCAGGCGCATGCTCGGCGCCGCCGGCATCACCGCCGAGGGGCTGCGCGAGCGCGAAGACGTGAGCGCAGGGCCGGCCATGTCAGAGCCCGGCGGTCACGCGATCCTGCTCATCAGCTACCACGGCGCCGAGATCTTCCCGACCGACGCATCGGACGGCGCGCCGAGGAGGATCCTGCCGGAGGACCCCAGGGGCCGGCTGCACAAGATGCACCACAAGGCCAACAACCCCGAGGGTTGGTACGGCAGGATGGAGAAATCGTGGTACGCCGAGCTGGCCGACGCGCTCAGGCCCGCGGCCGAGATACTGATCATCGGCAACGGCAAGGGTCACAGCAACGGCGTGCTGCAGTTCACCCGGTACCTGGCGGAGCACGATCACGAATTGATGAAGCGGGTCGTTGGCTCGATCGAGTCGGACGCCGAGGACCTGACCGAGGCGGACGTGCTCGCGCTCGCCAGGGAGTTCTACGGCGACAGTCCGCCTCGCGATCACGGCGACGGCCGCTGGGGCGAGAACTAGCGCCGCAGACCACGGCTGGGATGGCCTCGGCCGTCCTCCTGCTCCCTGTCGCAGAGTACCCTGAGCGGCGGTGCCTAGATGAGGTCCCTGGCCAGGCCAGTGAGGGCATCGACCAGAGGGTGCTCGGTGTCCGTCCGCCAGGCGAGCGTGAGCTTCGTCGGGTGGGCGTCGCGCAGGGGCACGACGGCGAGGTTCGGCAGTGCGCCCCTGATGATCTCGCCGTGTGAGGCCGCCAGCACGACGATCGCCTGGCCAGAGCTGACGATCGTCAGCATCTCCAGGGCGTTCCCGGCCCGTTCGTCGGTCACCCTGGCAGGCGCCGCCGCACGATGGTCGCCGAGCGTCAGGAAGCTCGCCCAGCCGGGCTCGACCGCTGGGTCGAACCCGACGAACGTCTCGTCGATCACCTCCGCGACCGTCAGCTCGCTGCTGGCACAGACGGGGTGATCGCGGCGCGCGATGACGACACGCGAATCCTCGCGAACCGTCTGCAGGTGCACATCGGGGCCGGCACTCGGAGAGAAGCACAACCCGACATCGACCCCGCCGAGCCATGACGCGGTCGAGCCGCGGGGGAACTGGAGGTCATTGAACGAGATCTCGGCGTCGGGCTGTCGTTCGGCGAACGCGCTCAGCAGCTCCGGCACGAGCACCGGCGGGGGCGGTCCCACGAAGCCGACCTGCAACTGCCCCCGCGCGGCGCGACTGAGCCTGCCGGCGGTCATGGCGGCTTCGTCGTAGGCAGCTATCGCCGCCCGTGCCTTCGCCAGGAAGACCTCACCGGCCGGAGTGAGGGCAAGGCCGCCAGCGTTCGGCACGAGCAGCTCCAAGCCGATCTCGGATTCGAGCTCCGAGATCGCCTCCGAGACGCCGTCCGGCTGCACCCTGTCCAGCCCCTGCGTGGCGGCAGCAACCCGTCCTCCCTCGACGGCGGCCACGAACGAGCGGACTGGGCCCGTCGCGAAGTCGAGATCCATCTAGGGGGCCGCCCGGCACGCGTGCTCTGGGGAGCCAGCCATCGTCCCCATCCTAGAGTGCGTCCGCGGCCGCGCGCAAGCCCGCGCCGTCTCGCCCGCCCGCGCCGCCCGCAAGCCCGCGCCGGGCCGAGCCCGTCCGACCCTGGCTAGAAGCTGCTGCCGTCCGGCCTGAGCCCGACGTCGGCGAGCGCGCGATCCCGGCTCCAGTAGAAGATCAGCCGCACCACCTTCCCGTCACGGATCCTGAAGAGGTTCGCGCGCAGCTGCTCGACCGCCTCGCCGTTCCCCTTTTCGCGACCGTGCAGGCAGCTCAGGACCAGGACGCGTTCGTCGTCGATGTCCTTGTACTCCTGCGCTTCCGGCCGCACGTCGTCGAGCGTGTCGAGCAAGGCCTGCCAGCCCTGCTCGATCGCGGCCGCGCCGACGAAGCCGCCGGTCACCGGCCCCCCGAAGCTCGCGACCTCGATCTCAGGGTCGGCCCACTGCCCGGCGCGGGAGAAGTCGCCGGCCTCCCAGGACTCGTAGATCGAACGGACCAACTCGACGTTCGTGGCCGTCACGGCACAAGGATCCCACATGCCGCTGTGCACGGCACGGCCGTCTGCCCGGGCTACGGCCCGGTCTTGAACGTCTTGATGAGCCGGCCGTCGCGGGCCCGCCAGCTCACCGTGCCTCCCCGCAGCGGACTGCTGCGCGGGATCCTGACGACGAGGAGGTTGTTGACGGGCGCGGTGGTGATCGCGAAGGGAGGCGAGAGCTTCGGGCTGTAGCCGCTGGCATGCCCCGCGGGGTAGCTGAGCCTGACGCTCGCCACGCCGTCGGGCACGACCATCGTGAGCGTTGCCGACGTGCTCGAGCCGGGCGGGCCCGATCCCATCTCCCGGCCCTGCTCGATGTCCGCGGCGCTGCCGCCCCCGCCGCCCGTGCCACCGATCAGCCCGTGGCCGAGATCCACGTGTGTTGCGAGCTCCATGATCCCCTCGCGTGGACGCTCCCTGGTGCCGCAGCCACCGACGATGCCGGGGTAGAGGTAGTAGGGACTCCCATCGACGACCCGGGCCCGGCGTATGTAGTGGACGAATACGCCACGCACCAGCCCCCCGCCGTCGATGCCGCTGACCGCGTCGGCCGCCGTGGCCGGCCGGCGCAGCACGCCGAGGATCGCGAGCAGCGATCTGCTGGGAGCGCCCTCCAGGGCCTTGCCCTGGCAAGAGGAAGGCGACAGTCGAGCGGTCTTCAGGGATGGGCGTCCCGCGGGCACGGGGACGTCGCCCCGATGCGATCCGCCACCGCCCCCGAACGTCAACACGATTGCCGCGATCGCGGCGATCGCGGAAACCGCTACGACGGCCGTGCCTCGGTGGCGGCGCTGGCGCTTGCGGGCTTCTTCGATCACGCCGGCGTCGGGCGTCTCGACAGGCGGTTGCTCGACCGCGAGGGTCATCGGAGGACGGGCCGGCACTCGTGCATCTGCTGAGCTACTATGAATAGCACAATGATCGATGTCAAGATCGACCGCGACGACCCCGCGCTGCTACATGACCAGGTCGCCGCCCAGATCCGCCGCGCGATCGCCGAGGGCGAGGCGAAGCCCGGCGAACGTCTCCCACCGGCCCGCCACCTCGCCGCCGTGATGCACGTCAACAGCAACACGGTCCTGCGCGCTCTGAGGTTGCTGCGCGACGAGGGGCTGCTCGAGCTGCGCCCCGGCCGCGGCATCCGTGTCAGCGGCACGCCACAACGAGGCGCCCTGCTGGCCAAGGCGATCGAGCTCGTCCAGCTGGGCCGCGAAAACGGCTACGACCGGGCTGAGCTGCTCGACATGGTCAGAGGGGTCCGCTAGCCGAGGCACGCGACTCCGCCGCGATCGGCGCCCGGCCCCCCTCAGTGGCGCCCGCCGCGCACCAGCTCCCAGGCGACCCAGGCGAAGAACACGACAAGCGCCACCAGCACGAACAGTTCCCGCGCGGTCAGGAGGATCCCTTCCCGAGCACTCATCCCTGAAGGCTACGCCGCTGGAGGGCGCGGCTCACAAATGCGCGGCGGCGGGCCCGATTCCCCGGGCAAGCCTCGCCAGGCGACCCCGCCAAGGCGCGCGGACCGCTAGCTCCTGCGGGCGATCGAGAGGCTCACCGTCGTCGCGCCCGGCCTGACGCTGAGCAGGACCTCGTCGGCGAAGCACGCCATCAGCGGGAAGCCCCGGCCGTGATCATCCTCGGGGCCGGGCCGGACATCCGGCAGCACGAAGTCGCCGCTGTCATGGACGTGGACGATCAGGCGCTCATCCTCGACCACCGTGCAGAGCCGGATCCGGCCCTCGCGGTCGGGTGCACCGTGGCGGATCGCGTTGGTTACCGCCTCGTTGACGGCGTAGACAAAGCGGCTGCTCCTGGCCGGATCGAGTCCGAGCCTGGAGGCCGCGTGTTCGACGTGCCGGCGGGCCGCGGCCAGCCGCGAGCTTTCGGCGGGGAGGTGCAGCTCCGCCATCTCAGTCCCTCCTCCGCAGGCGCTGCGGGCGAGCTCCGGGCATCATCGTCAACCCGCCAGCGCGATCTCTGCCAGCGCCTGGTCACGAGAGCTGCACAGGGCCACGCCCGCGTCGAGCCCGGTGACTTCGATGATCTGGCGGATCATGCCCTCGCCCTCGGCCGGGACGACGACCGAGAGGCTGTCGCGTCGCTCGGGGCAGACGACGGCCAGCGAACCGCCGCCGGACGCGCGCAATCGGGTGACGGCGCCTACCAGCACCCCGATCGCGGTCGAGTCGATGAACGTCACGTCGGTCAGGTCGAGGATGAGGCGACGCCGGCCGGCGTTGATGTGGGCGAAGATGCGCTCCCTGAGATCGGGGCTGGAGGCGAGGTCGACCTCTCCTCCCAGAGCGATGATCGCCACGCTGGTATCGGCCCAGTCGTCGCTGATGACGTAGAACGCGCTCATGCGACCTCCCATGCGCCGCTCTCCCGGTTGCTCGGCGGTGAGGGAGAGACGGCTTCGAGGTGGTTTGTCCCGCTCACATTCGGGGACCCGGAACTCCTGGTTGAGCGTCGCCGTCCGGCTCTGGACGAGAGTACTAGCGGTGCGCGGCGGTCATTCCGTCAGCAGCCGTTCGATCGCGCTCGTGTATGCGCCCTTCGGCCCGTCGGTGTGGGTCAGGGCACCGAAGAACATTTCATGGTTCGTGCCCGTGGTCCCGCGATCGCGGACCTGGTAGATGAGGAAGCTGTGGATCGGGTGGGCCTTGGCCGCGGCGATCAGCTCCGGGATCGTGCTCCGCACGATCTGTGCGGCTTCGGCGTAGGAGAGGTGGATGCCGTCGTCCAGCATCGGCCCGTTGTCGGACGGCTCGCCCCACTCGGTGACGTCGATCGGCGTGGTCGTGTCGCCCTCCGCAGCGAGGTCCGCGACCATCCGTTCCATCTTCGGGACGCCCGCCGTGTCGGGTTCGCCCGCTGTGCGCTGGTTGGAGTACGGGTGGATCGTCCAGCCGGCCACGTATCGGGACAGGTTGGGCACGGCAGCGAACATTTCGTCGACCCACACCGGCGAGCCCGACCCGCCGTCCTCGGCTTGGGCCAGGACGCCGATGCCGTGCGGGTTGAGGACTTCCGCCACTTCTCGGACGCGCATCGCGTAGAGCCTGGCCCGTTCGCGATAAGAGGCGTCCTGGTAACCGTCCCCGTATTGGTAGCCGTAGCTGGTCTCGTTGCCCAGCTCGACGTTGCGCACGCCGGGCAGCCGGTCCAGCACGACGAGTCCTTTCGCTTCGGCGGCCGTCAGCATCCTGCCGTCGAACGTCGCCAGCGGCTGGATCGTCGCGCCGTGTTCGGCGTAGAGCTTGTCCCATTCGGCCAGCCACGGCGCGCCGGCTTCGCCCGCCCCGAAGGTCAGGCGCACGAGCTTCGCGTGCAGCGCCGAGACGGCGGCGAGGTCGGCCGGTTCGGTGCCGGCGTTCACGCCCGGTTCGAAGCCGCCCGGGCGTTCTTCGGGGGGCGGTTCCTTTTCTTCCACGGGTTTTTCTTCCTGGGGCGCTTCCTTCGCGGGATAGGAGATCGCGACGACGTTGGACCATTCGCTTTCCCCCGGTGCCCTGACCCGGTAGGAGACGGTGGCCCCGGGCTGCGCCGGCGGGGTGTAGCTCGTTCCCCTGACTTTCGTCCTGGTCGGTCTCTTACCGGCCAGCTTGGCGCTGACGACATAGCTCCCCGCGCCCACCGGGGTCCAGTGGAGCGTCTGTCCCGACACCGACAGAGTCGGCGCGAGCGCCAGCGTTACCAGCAGCGCAGCGAACATCAGGGTCGCAGCCCAGCGTCCCCTGACGCGGTAGTGCGTTCGTGGGGCAGTTGCACGGGGCCCTCCAGGGTCGTTTCACGTGCGCCACATAACAAAGCAGAAGTTGGCCCCCGGTGCGCATCGGAGCACCTTTGGTAACACCCGGGTAACAGGAGCCTGGGGACCCCTGGCGGCGTCCGATTGCACATCCGGGGCCTCGGCCCGGCTCAGGACGGCTCGCCCAGCAGCTGCTCGAGCGTCTGTCCGGTGAGGACCGACTGCGGCTGCTCGAGCACCACGTCGGCGCCGGGGCGCGCGTACTCGTCGCTGCGCTTGATCAGCAGCCACTGAGGCTTCTCGCCGCCGCGGGTCCGCTGCAGGGCGAAGCCTCCCCGCAGCTTGCGTCCGTGCAGCACGAACACGGCGTGGCCGCGTTCCAGCGCCTCAGGCCACGCCACCCGCCCGCCCTGCTCGTAGGAGCCGCGATCCCAGACGATCACGCCGCCACGCTCGGTACGTCCCTCGAAGGAGTTGCGCTCCGCGTCGTGGTCGGGGACCTCGAGGGCAAGGCGCTTGACGGCCGGGTCCAGCGACGGGCCCTTCGGCACCGCCCACGAGCGCATCACGCCGCCGACCTCCAGGCGAAGGTCGAAGTGGTGTGCCGTCGCGGCGTGCTCCTGCACGACGAAGGAGCCCGCGCTCACGCCCCGGATCGCGAACTGCTCGTGCCCCTCGGCGGGCACCTCGCGGACCTCGACCCGGCTCACCTGGGCTCCTCGCGGACCGCTCTGCAGGAACTCGAGCAGGCGCTCGATCGCCTCGTTCGCCCCCTCGGCATGGACGACGACGGTGCCGTCCTGCTCGTTTCGCACCCAACCCATCAACCCCAGCTCGGCGCCGTGGCGCCGCGTCGACTCCCGGAAGCCGACGCCGTGCACGCGACCGGCGACCACGGCCCGGATCGCCCGCTCGGGCCTCAAGCCGGTGCCGCCCCGAGCTGGCCGGCCGGGGGAGCGCTGCGCATCCGCTGAGGGTACCCCTACGACCCTGCCCGGGCAGGCAGCCGCGGAACGCCTCCGCGCACGGTCGCCTAGGCTTGTCCCGGTGGCCCCCGCCGAGCTCGCCGACGCCGTGGAGCGCCTGGCTCGCATCACGCGAGGCTCGGCCAGCGCCGGCGAGGCACAGGCGGCGGAGCTGCTGGCCGGGATGTTGCGCCAGCGCGGGCTCGACCCGGGGCTCGAGCGAGAGCGGGCGGTGGGTGGATTCTGGGTACCGGCCGGCCTGGCTGCCGGCGCCGGCCTGGCGGCGGGGCTGCTGGGAGGTTCCCGCCGCGCCTGCTCGGCCCTGCTCGCCGCCGCGGCCGCCGGGCTGATGGCCGACGACGTCGACAACGGTGCCCAGGTGCTGCGCCGGCTGCTGCCCGCCGGCCAGACGACCAACGTGCTGGCCTGGGCGGGAGATCCCGAGGCCGCCGACACCGTGGTCGTGATCGCCCACCACGACGCCGCCCACACCGGGCTGCTCTTTCACCCCGGCCTGGTGCCCCTGATCGCCCGCCGGTTCCCCGGGTGGTATGCGGGACAGAACACCTCCGCGCAGACCGGCAGGCTGCTCACCGCCGGGCCCGCCCTGGTCGCGCTCGGCAGCGTCCTCGGCTCGCATCGCCTGCGCAGGCTGGGAACGCTGTGGAGCGCGATCACGCTCGGACTGCTGGCCGACGTGGCGCGTTCGCCCGTCGTGCCGGGGGCCAACGACAACCTGAGCGCGGTCGCAGTGCTGCTCGACCTCGCCGGCCGGCTCCAGGCACGGCCCGCCGGCCCGGTCAGGATCCTGCTCCTCTCGACCGGCAGCGAGGAGTCGTTCATGGAGGGCATGCGCGGCTTCGTCCGCCGCCATCGCGCCAGCCTCGATGCCGAGCGCACCAGCTTCATCGCGCTCGAGTGCGTCGGCTCGCCGCGCCTGGCGCTGCTCGAGGGTGAGGGGATGCTGCGGATGCGCGACTACGACACGGAGCTGCGCGAGGAGATCCAAGCGGCCGCCGACGCCGCCGGCGTGACCCTGTGGCGAGGGCTGCGCCTCGGCGCCGGCGGCACCGACGCCCTGCCCCCGCTGCGCGCGGGCTATCGCGCCGCATGCCTTGCAGCCTGCACGGATCTGAAGACGCCGGCCAACTACCACTGGCCGAGCGACGTCCCCGAGAACCTCAGCTGGAGCACCATCTCCCACGCCGCCGACGTCCTCGAGAGCTTGATCCGCCGCGTCGGCGGGCAGAGGGACGTGACGCCCACACCGGCCGCGACCGCTGACGTTTGACCCAGCCAGGCGCTCTACCCGGGCCCCGGCGCGCCTGAGACCAGCTCGGCGGGCTCGGTCGCCCGTTCCCCCGTGCCGACCTCTGTGACATAGCGCTCGGGGCGGGAGCTGAACTCATCGCGACAGCCCGTCGAGCAGAAGTGAAGGGTCGCCTCGCCATGCCGGACCGTCAGCGCTTTGGTGCGGTCCACCGTCATCCCGCAGACCGGGTCGGTCGCGCCACGGCGGCGGGTCAGCAGGAAGAGGGCGCCGAAGATCGCCAGGCCGAGCAGGTTCAGGGCCAGCTTGTAGTCGAGCGCGACCGTGCCGAACACTTCGGAGCGCGACGGCCTTGGCCCGGTCGGGATCAGGTCGGCGGCATCGAACAGCGCGTCGATCAGCAGCGCCGCCACGACCATCGTCGCGAACATCAGCGCGACGATCCTCAGCGCGAAGGCGGTGCCGTAGTACTTCTTGTAGATCCAGACGATCGGCAGCACGATCAGGTCTGCGAACAGGAACGCCAGCACGCCGCCGAAGGAGATCCCGCCCGACCACAGCACGGCGGCCAGCGGCACGTTGCCGACCGAGCAGACGAAGCTCAGCACCGCGATGATCGGCCCGATCAGGACGTTCTCGACGGCGCTCACCGCCCCGCCCGACTGCTCCAGGAACAGGCCGTGGAAGAAGCCGTTGCCCAGCTGGGCGATGAAGCCGGCGAGCAGGAAGCCGACCGCGATCTCGCGGTAGACCATCTGCCAGTCGCCCCGGAAGTTGTGGGCGACATCCGACCAGGCGGAGACGGAGAAGATCCGTTGGCGCCAGCTCATCTCCTCGCCGGCCCCATGGTGCTGGTGCCCGGTATCGGCCTGTAGCGCGTGCTCGCGCGCCTGCACCTCGAGCCGGGGCGGGACGAAGACCCGCAGCAGGAGGACCATCAGCGCGATCATCACGAGCCCGCCCAGGTACTCGGCGAGCGTGAACTGCCAGCCGATCAGCACCCACAGCACGAGCCCCAGCTCCCAGACCAGGTTGGTCGAGGCGAACTGGAACGCCAGGCTGGTCGCGGCCGAGGCCCCCTTCTGGAACAGGCTCTTCGCGATCGCCACGGCGGCGTAGGAGCACGAGCTCGAGGCGGCGCCCAGTCCTGTCGCCAGCCCTACGGCGCGCGGTCCGCTGCCGGAGAGGGAGCGCTCGATGCGCGCCCGCGGCACCCAGGCCTGCACGATCGCCGAGATCGCGAAGCCGAGGACCAGAGCCCACCACACCTCCCAGGCCATCAGCAACGAGTCCCTGAGACCGTGCCAGAGGAATTCAAGAACGTCCACGGTGCGCTCCCGTCGTCCCCACGGGCTCACCCTAGCCACGATCGGCACGGCCGACGGGCAGAGGCGAAGGTACAGTCCCGCCCTGTGAGCCTCGCCACGGCCGAGCCCGAGCTGATCGACCTGCTGCACCTGGGCCGGCCCCGAGTGATCGGTGCCTGGCGACTGGGCGACGTGATCGTCGACCCCGGCCCGGCCTCGTGCCTGCCCGTGCTGCTCGAGCGGCTCGAAGCCCAGCCGCCCAGGGCGCTGGCCCTCACCCACATCCACCTCGACCACGCCGGCGCCAGCGGCTCGCTGGCCAGGCGCTTCCCCGATCTGGAGGTGTGGGTGCACGAGCGCGGTGCGCCCCACCTGGCCGACCCGAGCAGGCTGCTGGCGAGCGCGAGCCGCCTCTACGGGACTGACATGGAGCGTCTCTGGGGCGAGGTGCTGCCCGTCCCGGCCGAGCGGATCCGGACGCTGAAGGGAGGGGAGAGCCTCGATGACCTGGAGGTCTCCTACACGCCTGGACACGCCTCCCACCACGTCTCCTACCTGCACCGGCCGACCCTCTGGGCCTTCACCGGGGACGTCGCCGGCGTGCGTGTCGCCGGCGGCCCGACGATGGCTCCGACGCCGCCGCCCGACATCGACCTGTCCGCCTGGCGCGCCTCGATCGACCAGATCGAGAGCTGGGCGCCGCGGGCGCTGGCCGTCACGCACTTCGGCGCCCACGAGGATGTCGCGTCGCAGCTCGAGCAGCTGCGACGCTACCTCGACGAGGTGGAGAGCGGCACGGTCCAGATGGACGAGGGGGCCTTCGCCGCGGCGATGCGCAGGCGCGTGGCGAGCGCCACCGACCTGCAGACCGCCGCCGTCTACGAGCAGGCGATGCCCCCCGACCAGAGCTACACCGGGCTGCGGCGCGCCCTGGAGCGTGCGGAGCGGGCATCGGCGCACGGCTGACGGCCGCCGGCAGCGCGGCGCGCCGCGGGCCGTGACGGGGAGGCGGGAAAGAAAACGGGCTCCTCGCCGTCTTTGTCTGTGCGGGACCGATTCGCGGGCCGCATCCGAACAGACAGGAGGGCCAACGTGCCCAAGACGATCATGTCCCTAGCCGCAATCGCGCTCGCCTCGCTGCTGCTGGCCGCCTGCGGCAGCTCCTCCAGCTCCGGCGGCGGCTCGTCCTCGGCGACCACGGCCGCCTCGACGGCGCCCGCCACCGAAGGCTCCGCGGCCGTCCTCAAGACCGCCTCGAACGCCACGCTGGGGACGACGGTCCTGGTCAACTCGAGCGGGATGACGCTCTACCACCTGGGCGGGGAGGGCGCCGGGCATTTCATCTGCACGGGCTCCTGCGTCCTCGTCTGGCATCCGCTGACCGTGCCCGCCGGCACGACCCCGACCGGCGCCGCCTCGCTGGCGACGGTCAAGCGCCCCGAAGGGGGCGTGCAGGTCACCTACAAGGGCGAGCCGCTCTACACCTTCGCCTCCGACACCAAGCCCGGCGACGCCGCCGGCCAGGGGCTCAAAGACGTCGGTACGTGGAGCGCGGTGACCGTCGCCGCCGGCTCCCCGGCACCGTCCGCGACGAGCAGTGGAGCCGGGTCGGGCAGCTACGGAGAAGAAACGCACTCGGGCGGCTCCGCCTACTAGCGGAGGGCCGGCCCGCCGTCTTCCGGACGGCGGACCGCCGTGCCTCAGGCCGCCCGGATCCCGCGGGCCTGGGCCGCGCGCACCCTGACGGCCAGGATCGCGATGTCGTCGCGCGGGCTGCGGCTGAGGTCGACCAGCCCCAGCAGCGCGGCGATCGTCTCCTGCGCCGACTCCTGCGGAGTTCGCTTGAGCGCTTCGATCATCTCCTTGGAGCTGAGCATCAGCGCCGGCGCGTGCGCCTCGGCCAGGCCGTCGGTGAACAGCGCCAGCGAGTCTCCGACCTGCAGCATCGTCGCGGCCTCGTTGATGCTCGCGTCCGGGAAGATCCCCAGCAGCGTGCCGCCCGCGCCGAGCTCCTCGCACGAGCCCCCTGCCCGCGAGACCAGAGCGGGGGGATGGCCGGCGGCGGCGATCGTCAGGCGCACACCGTTGTTGGCGAAGGACAGCTGGGCCAGGATCGCCGTGGCGAAGCGCCCTTCGAAGTCCTGGTCGAGCATCGCGCGGTTGACTCGCGCCAGCACGCTGGCCGGGCCCCCGCTGCCGTCCAGCGCGTAGGCGACGGTCGTGTGGCGCAGGAAGGCGGTCAGCACGGCCGCCTCGGCACCCTTCCCGCAGACGTCGCCCACGACCATCCAGCAGCTCTCGCCGTCGTCGAACACGTCGTAGAAGTCGCCTCCCACTTCGCTGCCCGAGCCCATCGGCCGGAAGTAGGACTCGAGCTCGAGGCCGGGCACGACGGGCAGCGCGGCAGGCATCAGGCTGCGGCGCAGGGTGTGCGCCACCCGCGCTCGCTCCGCATACAGGCGCGCGTTGTCGTAGGCCAGCGCGGCAC
Source organism: Solirubrobacteraceae bacterium (assembly GCA_052145475.1). Taxonomy (GTDB): domain Bacteria; phylum Actinomycetota; class Thermoleophilia; order Solirubrobacterales; family Solirubrobacteraceae; genus Palsa-744. Next base: position 10,754 of record JBKQOO010000066.1, on the reverse strand, counting down.
GACCGGTCAGATCCTCGAGCACGCGACGCTGTCCCGGCTGCGGGCGCCCTGCCTGGACGAAGGACATCACTCCCAGCAGCCGGCCCCGGGCCACCATCGGCACGACCGTCGCCGAGCGGGCCCTCCCGCTCTCGCCCGGCTCGATCTCGGCCTGCGCGATCGGCCCGCTCAGGGCGGGGACCTGGGCAAGGTCCGGGATCACCTGGGAGGCGCGGTCGATCAACGCGCGCGTGACGGGGTGGCCCGCCGGCGGCTGGGGCGGCTGCTCCCGGCGCATCGCTTCGACCCGCTCCGCCACGGACGGGTCCACCGCGGCGGCGACACTCGTCGTGATCGTGCCGTCCTCGTCGACCAGGTCGATCACGCACAGCTCGGCCAGCTCGGGCAAGGCGGTGGCAGCGATCCTGCGCAGCGTCTGCTGCGGGTCGAGCGAGGTGTCCAGCCCGGCCGTCGCCGCGATCAGCAGCTCGAGGCGGCGCTGGTCGGCACGCATCCTTTCCAGCGAGAGGTGCACCACGATCGTAGTCAGGGTCGCGAGCACGGCGCCGACGCAGGCGATCGCGGCGAAGTCGGTCGAGACGTGCGAATAGGCGATCGGCGCGAGGAAGGCGAGCAGGCCGAGAATCGCGGTCGCGATGAACCGGCGCCGGGGCTGGAAGGCGGCGGCGTGGCCGATCGCGAAGAAGTAGAGCAGCGCGAACGGGCTGGTCGCGCCGCCGGTCGAGGCGCACAGCACGACGATCATCACGATCCCCCACAGCTCGGCCGCCCACGCGAGCCCCAGGCCGGCGCGGCCGCGGGCGACCGCCCACATCAAAGCCAGCGCGGTCAACATCGCGTCGCCCGCCACCGCCGCCGCGCCCGCGGGCGAGCTGACTTCGGGCAACAGGAACGCGGTCGCGATCAGCAACCCGCCGATTACGTACAGGCCAGCCGCGCTGGCGACCGCCAGGCGGGTTTCCCCGCCCCGCCGTGCCCCTCCGACCGATCCCCTGTCGCTGCCAGACCTGATTTGCATCGCTTCGTTCGGCGGGTCGTCTCTGCCGGGTCTCGACGGGCCGACCCTCCCTCCGATGTCAAGCCTAGAGGCATGCGGTCCCGCCCGGGGCCTCCTGGGCGAATCCGTGCGTCGCCAGGCCCCGCTCAGCCGCCGCCGTTGCCGCTCAGCGCGGCCAGGTCGGGTTCGTAGACTTCGCCGCCGGCGGGCGGGTTGACCGACGGCGTGGGACCGAAGTCGAACAGTTCCTCCTGCACCTCCACGCTCGCCTGCTGCCCGTCTGCGACGAGCGTCATGGCAAGGTTCAGGCGGCGGATCATGTCGTGTCCGTCGACCCAGGCTTCGATCGGGACGCTGCTCGTTCCGATCTGCCCGATCAGCTTTTCGATCGCCTGCTCGGCCGCGGCGCGGTTGCCGGTCGGAAGCATTTCGGCCGCCTTGCGCAGGTCGATCGTGCCGACGTAGCGCGTCGTCCTGACGCCGCGCACGACCGCGCCGCCGGCCGCGTGCACCGACCCTCCGGCGGCCCGGAGGTATTCGAGGTATTGCGCCGGGTTGGATTGGCCCTCGCTCAGCGCCTGCGGGTCGAACCCGAGTTGCTGTGTGAGGTGCCCGAGGTCGACCTTCATCCAGCTGGCGCCTCCCGGCAGCTTGCCTGCGAACAGCGAGGAGCCGACGTACACCGAGTCGCCCTTGAACAGCTCCGTGATCGTGGCCCCGCCGGCTGGCACCAGCGCCTGTGCCGCGGCGGGCAGCCCGCTCAGCTCGGTGAAGATCTCGCCTTCGTGGCTCTTGAAGTTCACCGCCCCGTGGGCGCTGAGAGTCAGCGGCGAGCCCAGTCCTGCGAGGTCCATCCGCACGGTCGCCTCCACCTGCGCTCCGCCGGCGTGCGTTGTCGTCTCGGCCGCCTGCGCGACAGGGTCGAGCGCCGCAGCCGGCCCTCCGCCGGACCCGCAGCCGCTCACGGCGACGGCCACTGCCCCCGCTCCCAGCAGGGCCACGATCGGTGCTGGTGCGGAGCGAAGGCGCATTCGGTCCTCGGATCGGCCGCGCCGGCGCGGTCCATTAGCCTGCTGCGGTGGCCGACGACGAATTACCAAGCCAGCATAACGGCGTCCGCAGCGGCGATGCAGAGGCCGTATCGGGGCAGCCCGGCGGCGCGGACAGGCAGGGCTGCGACTCGGTCGAGCTGGTCACCTCGGGGGACCTGGACGAGCTGTTGGTCCTGATGCGGGCCTACTGCGACTTCTATCGGGTTCACCCCTCCGATCAGGCTCTGCTGTCAATGGCGGCGGCGCTCCTGGCCGATCCGGAGACCGAGGGAGTGCAGCTGATCGCCCGCGACGGGCGGGGCAGGCCGGCCGGGTTCGCCACCGTCTTCTGGAGCTGGTCGACCGCGAGCGCGGCTCGAGTCGGGATCATGAACGACCTGTACCTGGTGCCGGCTGCCCGTGGCCGTGGCCTGGCCGGCGCGCTGATCGCGGCCTGCCTCGAGCGCTGCCGGCTGCGGGGGGCGGTGGCGCTGGAGTGGGAGACCGCGCCCGACAACGCCCGCGCCCAGGTCGTCTACGACCGCATCGGGGCCCGGCAGGAGCGTTGGCTGAGCTACTCGCTCGAGGTCTCCTGATTGCAGGGCGCGGGCAGAACGACGCGTCGTCCGAGGGTATGCTGCGCCGATGGGGCGTGCGCCGAGGAGGCATGGGCGGAGGATCGGCACGTCGGGAGTGATCGGCGCGGTAGTGCTCGCGGCCGCAGTGCTGCTGTGCGCGACCGGCGCGCAGGCAGCGGCCCAGCCGGTCGAGATGGCGGCGCCCTACGAGTACCTGGGCTGGGGAGACCCGCAGCCGCCGACATCCGTGATGGCGGCCACCGGTGTGCAGGACCTGACGCTGGCCTTCATCCTGTCCAAGGGCAAGTGCAACCCAGAGTGGGATGGGCAGCGCCCGCTACTGGGCGGCGTCGATGAGGCGGCGATCGAAGCGATCAGGGCGGCTGGAGGCGAAGTGGATGTCTCCTTCGGCGGCTGGAGCGGCAAGAAGCTGGGCAACGCGTGCAAGAGCGTCGCCGCGCTCGCCGGGGCCTACCAGGAGGTGATCGACGCGTACGGGCTGCACGCGATCGACATCGACATCGAGCACTCCGAGTTCACGAGCAGGAAGACTCGCCAGCGGGTCGTCGAAGCGCTGGCCGCCGTGCAGAGCGCCAACCCGGGCCTGGAGATCTCGATCACGATGGGCACCGCCGAAACCGGGCCCGAAGCGGACGGCGTCAGCCTGATCGCCGACGCGGCCCGGATCGGCTTCCTGCCGAGCGTCTGGACGGTCATGCCGTTCGACTTCGGCACACCTCGCACGGACATGGGCCACGCCTCGATCCGCGCCCTGGAAGGCCTGGCCGGCGACCTCAGCTCGGCCTACCATCTGTCGTCCTCGGTGGCCTACGAACACGTCGGTGTGTCCTCGATGAACGGCCATACCGACGAATCCTCCGAGACGGTCAGCATCGAAGACTTCGAGACGATCGTCGCCTTCGCCGCTCTGCACGATCTTGCGCGCGTCACCTTCTGGGCGGTCAACCGCGACCGGCCGTGCAAGGGAGCCGGAGCGGCACCCGAAGAAGAATGCAGTGGGATCGCCCAGGAACCGCTGGCCTTCACCAGCCTCGTCGCCGGCTACCACGGATGAAGCGGGGCGCGGTGACGGCCGGCTCGGTGAGTCAGCCGGCTGCCTCGCCGGCGAGCGTCGCGAGCAGCGTCGCCATCTGCTCCAGCGTCTGTTCGTGCCCCTCCAGCCGGTAGCTGCCGGCGAGCGTGCGGGGGTCGTTGTATCCGAGCTTCGTGCCCTCGTCGTCTTCCCAAATCAGCATGCGCAGCGGCAGTTCGATGCCGACGCGGCGGTCGGCCAGCATCAACGGCGTGCCGCCCTGCGGGTTGCCGAACACGAGGACGCGCTCCTCGCCCAGCTCGAGTCCCGCTTCCCTGGCGGCCGCTGCGTGATCGATCCGCGCGAAGCGTTTCACCCCGCGATCGTCGAGCGCCTTGACCAGGCGCCCCTCCACCTCGTCTGCGTCGCCGTGGGCGACCGTGACGACCATGGACAAGTTCTAGACGATCGCGACGGGCAGGGAAGGCCCGGATCTCGCGGAGCCGGAGCCGGAGAGGGGGCGGGGCCGGGGCAGGTCAGGCCCGCGCGCCGGCCTGCGGGTCCAGCCGCGACATGGTCACGGCGGCGTTCAGCTCGGACGACGCGCCCCCCATGTAGAGCCCCTTGACAGGTGGCACGTCGGAGTAGAAGCGACCGTGGCCGATCTTCACGTGGGACTCGCCGGCCAGCCGCCGGTTGGTCGGGTCCGCGCTGACCCACACAGGCTCGCCGTGGCCGTCGCTGCCGGGCAGCAGCGCCTCGAGCCAGGCATGGGTGTCGACCTCCAGCGAGTCGGTTCCGTCGTCTTCGGGCGCGGCCCACAGGTATCCCGAGACGTAGCGGGCCGCGATCCCGCGGCGGCGGAGCAGCAGCAGCGAGAGGTGGACGAAGTCCTGGCAGACGCTGGCGCCGGCCGCCAGCAGATCCCTCACGCTCGAGCCCACATAGGTCGCGCCGGGCCGGTACTCGAAGCGGTCCGGGACCAGCTCGCAGAGCATCTGCAGCGTCTCCAACGGGCTCCGGCCATCGTCGAGCTCGGCCTCGAGGTCGCCGATCCCGTCGATCGCGGGCTGATCCTGCCAGGGGAGGGCGAACTCGCCCGCCGCGTCGAGGTAGGCGACGCTGCGCAGGCTCTGCCACGAGCCGGCAGGCGGATCGGGCGGCATCGAGGTGACGACGCGCGCACGCATGTCGATGGTCAGGCGGTCGTGGCTCGCCGGGATGCCGAACTCGATCACCTCCGTGCCGAAGTAGTCGAGATGGCGGCTGACCCGGGCCTCCGGCTCGATGCGGGTGTGGAACTCGTCACAGCGCTGCGAGGAGGTGGTGGCGGGTCGCACCCGCAGCGAGTTCAGGTTGTCGGTGACGGGAGCGTCATAGTGGTACTCGGTCAGGTAGCGGATGGCGAAGTGCAACCGTCGCTCACCTCCTCAGCGCCGACGCGGCGCCGGCGAAGTAGCGCTCGGCCACGTCCTGGTCGATGCGGGCCAGCTCCTGCTGTGTCTGTTCGCATATTCCGGTCAGCTCGGCGCCGTCGGGAAGGGCGCGGCGCTGGAAGTCCAGGTCGGCAGCCAGCCGGCTGACCCGCAGCACCGGCTTGGAGTTTCGCGGTCCGGCGTCGGCGACGGTGAACACCTCGTGCAGCGAGTCGACGCACGCGGCCACACTGTCGGGGTAGGCGCGCTCGAACAGCAGGAAGCGGGCGACGGGGTGGGCGTTGGGCGGCGCGGTCACGGCGCGCAGGTAGGCGTGGAAGCCGCCGACTGCCTGCAGCAGGATCAGCGCGTGACCGTCCGAGGGGGAGTTCTCGCCGGGGGGCAGCGTTCCTCCGGGGGGCAGCGCGACCCGCAGCATGCGCAGCACCATGTCGGCGATCTCGATCAGGCCGCCCGCGTCGAGGAAGCTCTTGGCCTCGTCGCGCAGCATCGAGCGGTTCGCGACGCCCCAGATCAGGGCCGTGCGCTCCTTTACGTACTGCGACGCCAGGGCCGTGCCGGCCGGCGCGGCCCAGCCGGGCTGCACCCCGCCCTTCAGTCCCAGGCTGGTCGTGTTGATCGCCTCCCACATCTCCGCGCTGATCACGTCGCGCACCGTGCGCGCTCCCTCGCGGGCGCGCTCGATGCTCGCCAGCATCGACCCCGGGCGCTGCGGGTCGAGGGTCAGCTGGTCGAGCGCCTGCCGGCCGGGTCCGCCGACCTGCTCGACGTCGCCGAGGATGGCCAGCAGTCCGCCCGAGCCGAAGCTGACGCCGGGGATGCCCTCCGAGGTCCCCTGTAGCTCGGACTGGAAGACCGCCTCGACCGCGCGGGCGGTGAACTCGGCGCGGGCCAGGTTGCGACCGAGCCAGTAGAGCTCGTGGGCGATGCGGGCGAGCATCAGCTCGCGCCGGCTTGCGGCGTCCGCTGCTGCTGTTGCTGTTGCTGCTGGCCGGTCCAGGCGCCGTAGCGCAGGTCGGGCAGGGCGGGCGGCTGGGTGTCGGCGATCGGTGGCCCCGCCCGGTCGGCGTCGTCGCCGTCCTCCAGCACCCAGGTGTCCTTCGAGCCGCCGCCTCGGGAGGAGTTGACGATCAGCGAGCCCTCCTCCAGCGCGACCCGGGTCAGGCCGCCGGGCACGATGTCGATCCGCTCGCCGAACACGGCGAAGGGGCGAAGGTCGACGTGGCGGGGCGCGAGCGCCCCGTCCTCGCAGACGGTCGGCACCGTCGACAGGCGGACGACGTCCTGGGCGATCCAGCGGTCGGGGTGGGCGGTGATCACGCCACGCATGCGCTCGATCTCCTGCTCGGGGGCGTGTGGGCCGATCATCACGCCGCTGCCGCCCGACTCCCCTGTCGGCTTGAGCACGAGCTCGTGCAGGCGGTCCAGCACGTACTCGAGCTCTTCGGGCTCGGAGAGCAGGTAGGTGCGGACGTTCTCCAGGATCGGCTCCTCGCCGAGGTAGAAGCGGATCATGTCGGGCACGAAGCGGTAGATCGCCTTGTCGTCGGCGACGCCCGTGCCGAAGGCGTTCGCGATCGCCACGCTGCCGGCCCGGTAGGCCCTGACCAGCCCGGGCACCCCCAGCAGCGAGTCGGGGCGGAACTCGAGCGGGTCGACGAAGTCGTCGTCGAGCCGCCTGTAGACGGCGTGGGCGCGCTCCAGACCGCGGGTCGTGCGCATGTAGAGGACGTCGTCGCGGACGACCAGATCGGAGGCCTCGACCAGCTCGACGCCCATCTGCCGAGCGAGGAACGCGTGCTCGAAGTAGGCCGGGTTGGCGGGGCCGGGAGTCCACACGACGACGGTCGCCTCGCTCTCTGCCGAGGGAGCGACCGAGCGCAGCGCCCTGAGCAGCAGCTGGGGGTAGTGCTCGACAGGCCGGACACGGTAGGAGGAGAAGAGCTCAGGAACCAGGCGTGCCATCGCGGCGCGGTTCTCCAGCACGTAGGAGATCCCGGACGGGATCCGCACGTTGTCCTCGATCACCTTCCATGTCCCGTCGCTGTGACGAACCAGGTCGCAGCCGGCGACGTGCGTGTACACGCCCCCGGGCGGTCTGATGCCGTGGACGGCGCGGGCGAAGTGCGAGCAGGAGGCGACCAGACGCCACGGCACGAGCCCCTCGCGGACGATCTCGCGGGCGTGGTAGACGTCGTCCACGAAGTGGTTCAGCGCCCTGATGCGCTGGGCCAGCCCGCGCTTGATGGCACGCCATTCCTCGCCGCTGAGCACCCTTGGGACGAGGTCGAGCGGAAAGGGGCGTTCATGGGAGCTGCCGCCGACGCTGCTGGTCTCGAAGGTGATCCCCTGCTGCATGAAGATCGCGTCGCGGCGCCTGCCCGCCTCGGCCAGCCCCTCGCGGCCGAGGCGCTGCAGCTGGCCGATCAGCGGCTCGGCTGTCGGCCGTGGCGAGCCGTCGGGCTCGAACAGCTCGTCGAGGAAGGGCGACTGCGGACGGTAGCCGGTCATCGGCGGTGTCTCTACCCGCGAGCTCACCGCGGGATTCTCCCCCGCGTCGCGACACGCCGCCTTGGACGGGTGGAGAAACCAGTGGCCCGGCCGGCTGAGCAGCTGTCGCAAGCCGGCGGCTCATCGGGCGACCCCGATCGGCGCGGCGCCGGCGCGGGCGATCAGTCGGGCCAGCGGCCGTGCTCGTCGAAGTACTGCCTCGCGCGGTCCTCGGCCTCGCGCTCGCGATCCCCCGCCGCACCGGTCCTGAACAGCCAGTTGATGAAGAAGATCGCGATCCCGGCGCTGACGATCCCGCCGCCGCCCTCCAGATCCGCTTCGCTGCCGAGCGCCATCACGACGAGGCCGGCGATCACGACGGCAGCGGGCAGCACGTAGCGCAGGAGGACCATCGGCACGCTGTGGGAGCTGTGGTCGTCCTGATCGCCGGCACCCGTCCCGGCGCTGTCCCGGGGCGTGTTCGGGACAGCGGCGTGCGAGCGGGGAACAGGCGTCGTCATACAGGTCACTTTACTAGGCGGCCTGCTCGCCGATCGCGGGCTCGAGCGCCCGCACAGGTGCCTGCGCACCCAGTTCTGCGGCGGTGCGGCGGGCCGTTCGCTGTGCCCAGGCGCCGGTGCTGGCGAAGCCGATGGCGAGCACCGCGCCGCCGCAGCCGGCGATCATCCACCAGGCGGCATGGCTCGCCTCGGCCAGGCCGGGACCGGCCACCGAGGCGACGCCGGTGCCGAGGATCGAGCCGGTCAGCGCGACTCCCAGAGTCTGGCCGACCTGGCGGCTGGTGGAGGCCACGGCGGCGGCCACGCCGGCCTGGTTGTTGGGCATCCCCGAGACGGCCGTATAGGTGATCGGCGGGTTCATCGCGCCGAAGCCCATGCCGTAGACGGCGTAGGCCGCCAGCAGCAGGCCGAACGGCGTGGTGCGGGTCAGCCCGGTCAGCAGCAGCGGCCCGATCAGCATGCAGACGCCACCGAAGAGGAGAGCCGGCCGCGCCCCGCGCGAGCCGACGATGCGCCCGGACAGCGGCGCGAAGCAGCCTGCCATCACGGCCATCGGCAGCGTGCTCAGTCCGGCCTGCAGCGCCGAGAAGTGGCGGACCTCCTGCAGATACAGCGTGTTGAGCAGCAGGAACCCGGCGAAGCCCGCGAAGGCACAGACGGCGATCAACGTCGCCCCGGAGAACGGCGCGCTGCGGAAGAAGCGCGGCTCGATCAGCGGGTCGCGGCGGCGCAGCTCGTAAGCGAGCAGACCGATCCCGGACAGGGCGGAGAGGCAGAACAGCGCGACCGTCTGCGTGGAGAGCCATCCCGCGCTGGGTGCGTCGATGATCGCGTAGGTCAGGCTGGCCAGCCCGACGATCACGAGGACCTGGCCGACCGGGTCGATGCGGCGCGGCCTGGCGGCACGCGACTCGGGCACGAACAGCGCGGTCAGCACGATTGCGGCGAGCGCGATCGGCAGGTTGAGCCAGAAGATCGCCCGCCACCCGACCGTCTCGGTCAGCGCGCCGCCGACGATCGGCCCGAGCGCGAGGCTGATGCCGACGGTCGCGCCCCAGGCTCCGATCGCGCGGCTGCGCTCGCGGGGGTCGGTGAAGACGTTGGTGATGATCGACATCGCCACCGGGTTGAGCATCGAGCCGCCAACGCCCTGCAGGGCCCGTGCGGCGATCAGCCAGCCGAGCGTGGGCGCGAGGCTGCAGGCCAGCGAGCCGGCGGCGAACACCGCCAGCCCGGTTTGGAAGGTGCGCTTGCGTCCGACGCGGTCGCCGGTCGAGCCGGCGAGCATCAGCAGGCTGGCGAGCACGAGCGTGTACGCGTCGACGGTCCACTGCAGCCCGGACAGCGACGCGTGCAGGTCGCGGCGGATCGAGGGCAGGGCGACGTTGACGATCGTGTTGTCCACGAGCGCGAGGAAAACGCTCAGGCACAGCACGGCGAGTATCGCCCACCGCCGGGAGTTTGCCTTGGTACCCGGTCCGGGAGCCACCGGGCCGGTGGCGGTCGTGGCGCTCATCAGGGTCTCCTTACAGTCGCTTGCTTACGAACGTTATCTTACACTCGTAAGTGTACGTAGATGAGCTAACGGATGTAAAGTAGGAGACGTGGAACCATCACGACAGACTGCCGAACCCCGGCCAGGGGTCCTGGCCCAGCCGACCGCCGCGGTCCGCACGCGGCACCGCAACCCCCGCGGCCAGGGAGCCCGGCTGACCGAGGACATCGTGTCGGCAGCGCTTGCCCTGATCGAGCGGACCGGCTCGGCGGAGGCGGTCACGCTGCGCGCGGTCGCCCGGGAGGTCGGCATCGCCGCCCCGTCGATCTACGCCCACTTCCCGGACCGGGACGCGGTCCTGATGGCCGTCGTCGTCCGGGTCTTCGACGAGCTGACCCAGGCGATCGAGCAAGGCAAGAAGTCGGCCGGCCAGGATCCGGCCGGCCGCCTGGTCGCAGGCTGCGAGGCGTACGTGGCCTTCGGGCTCGAGCACCCCGCCCGCTACGGCGTGCTGTTCTCCACGCCGCGGCCGGACGCGCCAGACTACTGCACGCCGGTCCCGATCGGGCCGGCCGGCCGGCCGGTGCTCGAATTCGGGGCCCAGTCATTCGCGCTCCTCGTCCAGGCCATCGAGGACTGCGTCACGGCAGGGGTCTCCGCGAGCAGCGACGTCGTGGCCGATGCCACCGCCGTGTGGGTCGCCCTGCACGGGACCGTCAGCCTGCGCACGGCGCTCCCGCGCTTCCCGTGGCCCAACCCGGCCGCATTCGTCCGCCAGCTCGTGCTGTCGCTGGCCCAGGTGACCGCCTGAGCATCCAGCGCCTGATGGCCAGCTGAGGCCCCGCCCAGGCGGCCCCGTCCGTAGGTTCCCCTGCAGACCGGGAAGGAGCTGGAGGTTTCGGACGGATCCGCGCAGCCTTTGTCGCTACCGATGACCTCGATCAGGTCACCGCTCATACCGGTGTAGGGGAAACGACCGTTTACGGGACATGGCCCCCGCGTCCGGTCGGCAATCTCACGGCAACGCCGTCCCTCCTCGATCCACGCGGGTATCAGCTCTGGGTCCGCCCCGGCATCCCGCCGTTACCCTCCTGGCGGCGACGCCAGCGCTCTGCCATTCGCTTCATCATCCGGGCCCGCCTGGTCTGCCCGGGCCGGTGCTTCGTGCCCGTC
>JBKQOO010000065.1:0-10327 GCA_052145475.1 Solirubrobacteraceae bacterium | reverse complement strand
CGGGCAGAGCGCCAGCGCTGCGACGCAGGCGAGCGCCAGACCGAGCGCCGCTCGGGGAAGATGGAGCTGACCGATCGTGAAGGGCATCACTCAAGCTGAAACAACAGGTGGCGGGCGCATTCGATTTGGTGCGCCGCCGCGACTGCCGGCGCCGCCGGCCGGCGGCATCGTCGCACAGCAGCCGCGAGGAGGATGAGCGCGGCCTTGCAGGTCGACTACCTGGCAGTCGGGCATGTCACGGTTGACGTGGTCGCGGATGGAACCCGCCGCGCGGGCGGAACGGCCCTCTACAGCGCGCTGCAGGCCGCTCGGCTCGGCGCGCGCGCGATGATCCTCACGAGGGGTGTGGCCGCGGAGATCGAGTCTCTGCTGGAGCCGTTCGCCGGCGAGCTCGAGCTGCGGATCCAGCCCGCCGGCGACACGACCACGCTTGCGACCTGCGGCGTCGGCGTGGCCCGCCGCCAGCGGATGCTCGCCTGGGCTGGACCGGTCGAGCTGTCAGGGCTTCCCGGCAGCGCGATCCTGCACCTTGCGCCGGTGGCCGCCGAGCTCTCCGGGCGCCCAGCCGGCCGCTTCGGCTTCCGCGGCCTGACTCCGCAGGGCCTGGCGCGCGGTTGGGCGCGCCCGGGGGCCGAGGTGGTGCCGCGCACGCCCGGTCCCGAGCAGGATGTCCTTGCGGAGGGCTGCGATGCCGTGGTGCTGAGCGATCAGGAGCGGGCCTTCTGCGCCGGCCTGCTCGAGCGGGCCAGAGCGGGCGGTGCGATCGTGGCGATCACTGCCGGCCCGGGACCCAACCAGGTCGTCCTCGCCGACGGTGAGGTGCTCGGGCTCCCCGTGCAGCCGCTACAGCGGCCCGCCGACGACCTCGGCGCGGGCGACGTGTACGCCAGCGCCTTCTTCATCGCCCTTGCCGAAGGCGTGGATCCGCGCGGCGCCGCCGCACTCGGCAACGCCGCCGCCGCTTTGAGGATGGAGGGCGTCGGCCCGGCCGCGATCGCCGACCGCGCCGCCCTGCTCGCTCGCCTTGCGGGCGCCTGAGCGAGCCGCCCTCCGGCTCGGCTCAGCCCGCGACAGAAGCGTCGATGAGCTCGGCCAGCCGGGCCGGCTCGAGCTGGCGCTCCTGCCCGACCGCCTTGGCCGCCAGCAGCAGGCTGCCGCCGACCGGAGCCATCTCGACGATCGACATCTCGACGTCGGGTGCCGCTTCCATGACCCGTCGGCGCAGCGGCGCGAGGAACACCTCGCCCGCTTTGTAGGCGCTGCCGATCAGGCCGATCGGGAATGCCCCCTGCAGGCCGGTCTGTGTGATCACCGCGACGATCTGCTCGCCCAGCTCGATCGCGCCGCGATGAAACAGCTCGCACGCCACCTTGTCTCCCTGCTCGGCCAGCGTCGCCGTCTCGATCGCGAACGCGGCGATCTCTCCCTTGGTCAGCGGCTTGGAGTAGACCAGGCTGGCGAGCGCGTCGATCGTCGGGACAGCGAAGAACTGGGTGGCCGCCCGCCCCAGCTCCGTGGGCGGACCGGAGGCATCGCGGTCGTGCAGAGCGGCTCGGATCGACTCGATCCCCAGCCAGTACCCCGAGCCCTCGTCGCCGAGCAGATGCCCCCAGCCGCCGGCCCGCCAGCTGCGCCCGTCGAAGCCCACGCCGAACACGTTCGAGCCGGTGCCCGCGATCGCCGCCACGCCGGGGCCGGCTCCCGTCGCGGTCGCCCAGGCGCCGACGACGTCGTTCACGACGAGCCAGTCGGGGCGGACCGCCCGCACGTGGCGCGTCACCGATGCCGTATCGGTGCCTGCGACCGCCAGGACCGCGGCGCTGAGCTCGTCGCGCTCGATACCCGCCCCGTCCAGGGCCTGCTGTGCGGCGCCGAGCAGCGCCCCCACGGCCGCCTCCGACCCGACCGCGTCCTCGTTGCTGGGCCCCGCCCGCCCGAGGTGCAGGGCTCGCGTTTCGAGGTCGAGCACCGCGGCGAGCGTCTTCGTCGCGCCGCCGTCGACCCCGAGCAGAAAGCGCGCGTCGTCGCGCACGGTCGGCTCGGTCAGCTCAGGGGGCAGTGTGACGAGGGGCTCGCGCTGCATCGGCGGATCCTGTCAGGATGACCCGACGGGGTTAGGATCGCAGCGATGCAGGCGCGTCCGATCTTCCCCGGGACGGGCACTGGCGCGGGTATGTACGAGTCCTTCTACCTGCGCGCCTTCTCCCCCACGCAGCCGCTGGGCATCTGGATCCGCCACACCGTCCACAAGCGCCCCGGACAGCCGCCGCGCGGCTCGATCTGGTGCACCGTGTTCGATCCGCGGCAGGACGCACCGTTCATGTGCAAGGTGAGCTCCGAGCTGCTCGAGTCCCCGCCTGGTGGCTGGATCGCAATCGACGACCTTGCCAGCTTCGGGCCTCGGGGCGCGCAGGGGAGCTGCGGCGCGGCGCGCTGGTCGCTGCGCTTCGACTCGCTGGAGCCGCCGCTGCGGCACCTGCGCCCGGGCTTGCTCTACCGAACCCCGCTGCCGCGCACCAAGCTGACCAGCCCGGCCCCCGCGGCGAGCTTCGACGGGGTCCTCGAGCTGGCGGGACGGGAGCCGATCGAGCTGTGCGGATGGCCGGGGATGATCGGGCACAACTGGGGCTCCGAGCACGCGGAGCGCTGGATCTGGCTGAGCGGGCTCGGCTTCGAGCAGGCGCCCGACGCCTGGCTGGATCTCGCGCTGGGGAGGCTCGCCGTCGCGGGCCGGCTGACCCCTTGGGTGGCCAACGGCGCGATCTCTATCGGTGGCCGGCGCCATCACCTCGGTGGACTCCGGGCGCGGCCGCGTGTGCGCGAGAGCGCCGAGGGCTGCGTGGTCGAGCTGGGCGGAGCGCGCGGACCGAGCATCGCCCTGAGCGCCCGAGTGCCTGCGGGCAGCGCCGCGGGCTGGCGCTACGCGGACCCTGACGGGGGCGAGCACGACGTGGTCAACTGCTCGATCGCGGCGCTCCAGCTGACGGCGCGCCTGCCCGGTGACGCGTCCCCGCGGCCGCTACACACGAGCCACGGCGGCGCCTACGAGCTGGGCATGCGCGAGCGGGACCACGGCGTGCCGATCGCGCCCTTCGCCGACGGCTGAGGCGAGGCCGCCCGGCCCCCGGGTATCCGCGCCGGCACAGCGCACGGAGATCGAGTCATCGCCGCCTGGAGGGCCGGCGCGCGTGCACGAGGAGTCCAAGCTCACCTGCAGGGCTCATGTCGACGCGGGCGCAATCCGATGTTCAGGTTCAAAGCAACAGTGAACCCGTATGCAGGGGCCACACCAGGAAATCTTCAAGGCGTCGACGGCGCCGTTTCGTAGCGGGGGGAACGCAACATGGCAAGCCCAGTAGAGCAGGACGGACACGCGATCGCCAAGGGCGCCGAAGCGCTGCTGCGCGAGCACCCCGGCGCGCAGGTCTGCGCACTGGCTGCCAACGGGCTGATCGTCCCTGTGCCGCAGTCGGTGGGGCTTTGGGGACAGGGCCTGATCGAGGGACGCGCGCTGATCGACAACGTCGTCGCAGCCGACCGCACCAAGGTCGTCAGGCTATGGCTCAGCGCGCAGCAGGAGGGCGCGGCCGCCACGAAGGTACGGATGCTGTCCGCGCCCGCCAAGTGGTCGACGCTGCACTTCATCGACCTGCGCGAAGTCCATGGCGTGTTCCTCGGTGTGATCCTGCCCAGCGACGAGGACGCCGAGGACGAGCCCAGCCAGCGCGCGACGACGCCGGCGGCCCCTCGCTTCTGCACGCTGACCGAGGACGAGGGTGCGCGGGTGCTGGCGGCGGACGCCGCGTTCACTGCGATGTTCGGATACACCGAGGAGGAGCTGTTGGGCAACTCGGTGCTCGACCAGATCCACCCGGACGACCAGGGCCGCGCGGTCGAGGGCTGGCTGGCGGTGATCTCGAGCAACCGCGCCCAGCAGACCAGGTTGCGGCGGCGGCGCAAGGACGGCAGCTACATGTGGGTCGACACGACCCTGCACAACTTCCTCAACCATCCGGGGCGCAACTGCGTCGTCGTCGAGATCATCGACATCTCGGCCGAGATGGCTGCACAGGAGGCCTTGCACGAACACGAGGAGCTGCTGCGCCGGCTGACGGACGCGATGCCGGTCGGCCTGCTCCAGATCGACACCGAGCGCGACGTCGTCTACAACAACGCCTGCCTCCTCGACATCCTCTACGGCCGCGAGCCACTCGAGACGGCCGAGCCCCCGGGCGGCGTCCCGGCCATCCAGGGCGACGCGCCCGCTCCCGGGGCGCAGGGCGACGAGGCTGCTCCGGCCGTGACGACGCTCCTGCAGACGCTGACGGCGGAGAGCATGATCACGTTCGACGCCGTGTTGGACGAGGTGCTGGGGCAAGGGGCCGATCGCGACGTCGAGGTTGACATCTCGCTTCCGACCGGGGCGTGGCGGCGGGCATTGATGAGCCTCAGAGCGCTGTCGCGGGCCAACGGAGAGGTCAGCGGCGCGATCACCTGCGTCTTGGACATCACCGACAGCGCTCGCGCCCGGCAGGAGCTCGAGCACCGCGCCACCTTTGACACCTTGACCCACGCCTACAACCGCTCATCGATCCTGAGCCTGCTGCAGCGCGAGCTCGAGCGTGAGGATTCCGCCCGCACCGGCGTCGTGTACGTCGACCTGGACAAGTTCAAGCCGGTCAACGACACGCTCGGGCATGCCGCCGGTGACGAGCTGCTGGTGATGGTCGCCGAGCGCCTGAAAATGGCCAGCCGAGACAGCGACGTGATCGGTCGCCTCGGCGGCGACGAGTTCCTGATCGTGCTCCGCGATCTGCCGTCCTCCGAGAAGGCGATGCAGGTCGCCGACCGCATCAGCATGACCGTCTGCGGGACCTTTGAGCTCTCCGGCGGCCAGGTCGAGCTCAGCGCGAGCATCGGCGTCGCCTGCGGGGAGCCCGGGCGGATCAGCGCAGAGGAGCTGATCAAGCGGGCCGACACGGCCATGTACCAGTCCAAGAGCGCCGGGCGCGCCGCGCCGGTGCTGGCCGGCCTCTGAGGGCGGGCAAAGAAAAAGCGCGGAGAGGCGGCCGTTGCCGACCGCGCTCCCCGCGCTCTTCAGACGTGCAGGAGAGGATCTCCTAAACGTCGTGTTCGGATTCGCTCACGAGGCGGGCGGACCGAATTTGATCTCTCCGTCCTTCACTTCGATGCCTTCGATGTCGGCGAAGATGTGCCCGCTCGTGTATTCGAGCATCCCGTAGTACGGGCTGGACGGTTCTTCGACCAGTTTCGGGCTTTCTTCACCTTTGGTGTTGTTGCAGGGCGCTTTGTTGGCGACGTAGGTACGAAGCCCTTTGAACTTTTCGCCGAGTTCGATTTCGATGCGTTCCTTCACACCGCTGGGATACATTTCTTTGAGCTTTTTGCTTTTTTCCCAGTTTTCGATCGGTTCCGGCGTTTCGTTCGAGTATTCGACGATTTCTTCGTATTCCTTTTCTTCATTGACTTTGATCGGAATCGTCTGTTTGCCGATCAGGACGGGGCACTTGCGCTCCTGTCCCTTGAATTCCACGGTGCCCGATTCGATTTCGAGCCCTGCCTCGCTCTTGCCGACTTCAGCGGACAGGTTCGCGTTGAACCTGACCGAGAGCGCGAAGCTGACCGGCTTTTCTTCAAGCGAGCCACCGGCGCCACCGACCGTGGGGCACTTCATGAACGACAGCTTCCCGATGATGTAAGGCGTTTTTTCCTTGTTCACCGAACCGCTGAACTTGAGCTTCGAGCAGGGGTCGCTGAGGTTCTGCTTCCCTGCTTCGGGGCCTGTTTTTATGACCGGCCCGAACTTGTAGTTCCCGAGCTGCAGCCCGTTGAGTTCCGCTTCGTCTTCCTTCCAGACCTGCAGCTTGCCGGGTGTCGTTTCGAGATTCTGGCCGGCGATGCTCGCTTCGAATTCGCCGAACACCGCTTTTTCCTTCGCGAACGCCGGTGCGGACAGAGCGCCCAAGACGCACACCGCCACGACGAGCCCAATCGTCATCCTGAGGCTTCTCATTCTCCTAGGTCCTCGCTTTCGCCTGCTCGAAAGGCTTCATGTCGACATTTGTCGCGACTCGTTCTGCGAACCCAGGCACTCCGTCGGGCACCCCCTGTGGCCCCCCTGAGATCGAGACTCGAGCGCGAGCATACCACGACCACCGACGCCATGGGTATACATTGCCACCAGCATTCGGCCCAGGCAAATTCGCACATGTGGGCACCTGACGAGCACAGCCGAGGCCTTTTTGGGCTGCCGTGCGTATCGGGCCGGTGTAGGCTGCCGCACTGGCTGACGAGCCAGTCTAGCATTGGGCGACTTTCCGTGCATTGTTGACCATCCTTGACGTAGACCCGGTGACGAGACTGTGAAAAGCCCCCTGAAACGCAACCTCATGCTCGGCGTCGCGCTGGCGGCGGTGCTGGCCGGCGTGCTGATCGCCGTGCTCACCGGCGGCAGCCAGCGCCGCCTGACAGACTCGAGCAGGACCGGGTCGGGCGTCCACGGCGAGGTGCAGATCGCGGCGTCCTACCTCGGCCTGAGCCCGCGCGAGCTGCGCCGCCACCTGCGTAGCGGGGAGTCGCTGAGCGAAGTGGCCGACTCCTCACCGGGGCACTCCTCGACGCAGCTGTTGAGCAAGCTGCTCGCCGCCCGAGCCGCCGAACTCAAGCGGGAACACCTGCCGCCGGCCGCGGAACGGCTCGCGTTGTCGCGGTTGCGCCGTGAGCTGACGACCGACCCCGGCCACTCGCGGCGGGGCGCGCTCGTTGCGTCCGCCGCCGGCTATCTCGGGATTCACAAGTCGCAGCTTCGCGCCGAGCTCGCCGACGGCCGGACACTGGCCCAGATCGCAGACTCGACTCCGGGCAGGTCGGCTCAGGGCCTGACCGAGGCGCTGGTGGCTCGGCGGGCGGCGTCGCTTGCGCTCGCGGTGAAGGAACACCGGATCACCGCCACGGAGGCTGACAGCGCTCTGAAGACGCTGCACCGGCGGATCGATCGCGAGGTCAACCGCCCGCTCCCCTAGCTGGGCGCCGCTCGGCTGGGCCCGGCGGACGCGCCCGGGAAGACGGGCCAATTCCAAGGCGCGGCGAGCACGGCCGAAGTCGCGACGGTCCGCCACGGGGCCGACGATACGCCCGACGGCCACCGCGGTCGCGGGGGCCTGCCCACCGGGCGGCGAGGATACGCCCACTCTCCGGCAGGACGTCTGGTCAGTCTGGTGTGCCGCTCGCGATCGCCGCCGCCATCATCTCCCTCTGCCTATCGCTGCTGTACCACGCGGGCGTGAATCCATGGGCATTCGCGCCGTGCTGCATCGCAACCGCGACCAACTCGGCGGGACTATTTCCCCGGAGGATCGCGGAGCAGCGGACGGGATGCAGTGCCTCGCAGCCTAACTGCACGTTTGGGCTCATCGACCCAACCCCGATCTAGAAGCTCTCAAACGCTAATCCGCACGGGGGCCAGAGAGCGACCAGAGAGGTTCCGGCGAGCGGGTGAGCGCAGCGTACCACCGGGGCAAACTACTCGCCGCGCGGACGGTCTTTCCGCCGCCATCCGCGGTGGACGACGGAGTTCACGGGACAACCGCAGGGCTAGGCTGCGACGCGCAGGCTCGTCGGGGCACTCCCCGTTCAGACGGGCATGAGAAGTGGCCCTTTCCCAGCGCCCTCCCTTTTTCCCTGCGCCACGGCGGTTCCTTTCGGCGGGAGTGTTGCGGAGGGTGCCAGGAGGGGTATGGAGGTCCAGCCGCCATCCATCCGGTCGCTCCGAGCTACGCCCCCGGCGGGCGGTGTTCACACTTCGATTCACACTGTCGCGGGTTGTCTGCGCGAGCCCATTCCCCGAGGCATGGAAAAGCCCCGCGTCAGCAGGGCTTTCCTTAGCGCGCCCGGAGAGATTCGAACTCCCGACCTTCGGTTCCGTAGACCGACGCTCTATCCAGCTGAGCTACGGGCGCAGAGCGTCGTAGTCTACCGTCGCCCTGCCGGCGCCCGGGGCCCCCGCCCCACCGTCAGGCAGTCGGCCGCTCGAAGATCGCCGCCAGCCCCTGCCCGCCGCCGATGCACATGGTCTCGAGGCCGAAGCGAACCTCGCGCCGGTCCATCTCGCGAAGCAGCGTGGCGAGGATCCGTGCGCCGGTCGCTCCGACGGGGTGGCCCAGCGAGATGCCGGAGCCGTTCACGTTGACACGCTCCACCCCGTCGGGCAGCGCCCACTCGCGGAGCACGGCGAGCACCTGCGCGGCGAAGGCCTCGTTCAACTCGATCAGCCCCAGATCCTCCATGCCCAGGCCGGCCAGCTGCAGCGCCCGAGCCGTCGCCGGAACGGGGCCGATACCCATCGTCGCCGGCGGCACGCCGGCAGCCGCCCAGGCGACGAGCCGTCCCAGCGGTCGGAGCCCGAGCTCGGCGGCCCTCTCCGGGTGCGTCACGATGCACACCGCCGCGCCGTCGTTCTGACCGCTCGCGTTGCCCGCCGTGACCGTCGCCTCGGGGTCGCTGCCCGACATCACGGGACGCAGCCGCGCGAGCGCCTCGAGGCTGGCGTCGGCGCGGGGATGCTCGTCCAGCGCGACCGGCTCGCCCCGCGGGACGGACACCGGCACGATCTCCTGCGCGAAGCGACCGTCCTGCTGGGCGGCCACGGCGCGCTGGTGCGAGAGCAGCGCCAGCTCGTCCTGCTCGTCACGCGGGATCGAGTAATCACGGCGCAGGTTCTCTGCCGTTTCCAGCATGCCGCCGGGCACAGGATGGTTGAGCCCGCCGGCCGTCACGCGCCCGCGGGCCAGACGATCCTCGAGCTGGACGCCCGCCGTTCCCCTGATTCCCCAGCGCAGCTTGGTCGAGTAGAACTCGGTCTGGCTCATGCTCTCCACGCCTCCGGCCAGCACCAGCTCGGCGGCCCCGGTCTGAACGCGCATGCAGCTGTCGATCACCGCCTGCAGGGCCGAGCCGCAGCGGCGGTCCACCTGCACGCCCGGCACGTCGACCGGCAGCCCGGCATCCAGGGCGGCGACCCGGCCGATCGCCGGCGCCTCGCCGTTCGGGGAGCACTGACCCAGCACCACGTCGTCGATGTCCTCGCCCCGCAAGCCGGTGCGGGCAACCAGCTCGCCGATCACCGTCGAGGCCAGCGCGGCGGCGTCGACGTCACGGAACACACCGCCGAAACGGCCCACCGGTGTCCGCAGCGGCTCGCACACGACCGCGTCGCGGACCCCGCCCACGCTCATCTGGCTGTCCTTCGCGTCCGGACGCTCATCGGCGCGAAGTCTATGTTCCGGGCAGCCCGGCGTGACGGCAGGCGCAGCCGGCGGGCACAGCCGGCGGGCACTGTCCGACATATGACAGCGGCGCCACCGAAGCGCTCGAAGCCATTGACACATGCCTGCCGTACCCACTACCTTTGCCCGCCGAGGGAGAGCGACGGGGCCGCGCCGCAGTCGGGGGCCTTTGTCTCGTCTGACTCCGGAACTGATGACTGGAGGGGAAATGAGAGAACGGATTCCTGTGCGGCTGCCGCGGCTGGTGGCCGCGATCCTGCTGGCCATCGGCTGCCTGGCCGCGACCGGATCGGCCGCGAGCGCCAGCACCCAGGTCGCATACAACAACTTCAACACCGTGCCGTCGACCGTCAACGGCAAGCCGAACGAAGACACCTACTCGCTGGACTACGAAAACTTCGCGTTCGGTGGGCAGGTCGCACTCGCCCAGACCGGCATCGCGAAGGGTCTCAAGGCGCAGCTCGACGTGTTCGCATGCGAACACGGTGTGTACAGCCTCGAAAACTGCTACACGCTGAAGCCGAACAAGAAGTTCTCGATGGCGTGGACCGCGAAGATCTACTCGGTCGGCGCCTGTAACGCGGTCGGGACGCTTCTGAGCTCCGCGACGGCGACGTTCAAGCTCAAATACCGCCCGACCACGAACGTCTCCTGCCCGGCCACCAGCGAAGGGAAGGGCTTCGGCGAAAACTGCGACGTCGGGGGTCAGCTCGCGACGGTCACGTTCAAGCACTTCTCGCCGGCCGTCGCGCTGCCTTCCAACGTCATCATCCTGCTCGAAAACGCGTGCGGGGGCTGCGAAGGCAAACCGGTCAACGTCGGTGTGCAGACGTCCTTCAAGGAATTCTCGGCCGGCAACTTCGTCGAAGAACCGCCGGCGAACGGAGGCGTGCCGGCCGTTGGGACGGACCCGACGCCGAACGGCGCGTACGACAAGGGCCTGTTCGAAGCTTCCGGTTGGACGAACTTCCAGCCGGTCTTCGAACTGACCGTGGCCGGGCACTAGCCGGCTGGGGGGGGGG
>JBKQOO010000064.1:0-18042 GCA_052145475.1 Solirubrobacteraceae bacterium | reverse complement strand
CTGCTCGGCCGTGCCGCTGCCCTCAATCCCCGCGATCCGCTGACCGCGCAGGCGCTGCGAATGGCGCAGCGGGGAGAACGGGTAAGTGTCGAGGAACTGAACAAGGCGATCCTGCAGAAGGCGCAGGAACTGTCCTGAGTCCGTTCCACCGCCCCGCCCGGCCATGATGAATATTCGAAATCAAACTCGACATGCTGCCGATGCTTCGGTAGCGTATGGCCCATCTCGTCGATTCGTCGGTACTCGGGCGGGGGGCACGTAACTGCCAGCCGAGTGCGGCGACCATGGTCGAGTGGCATGGAACGAGAGCGCTTTTGTTGCTCCGGCCGATGAAGGGAACCCACGGTAGGGATGTATGGGTAGCTATCGCTTTTCAACGACAGCCGCGCTGATCGCGCTGGCACTTCCTTTCGCGGTCCCGGCGGCCGCCGGGGCGTCGAGCACCCTGCTGAGCGGCTATGGCGGCCCGGGCGAGGGCAATCAGGCGATCCTCGGCTCGACCCTGATCGGCGGCGCCGGCGGCTCTGCCGGCGGCGGCTCCTCGGGGGGCGGACAGGGCGGCTCGGGGGGGCCGACCGGCGCCGGGCCCCAGGCCGCGGGCGGCGCGAGCTCGGTCGGCGCCACGGGCGTCGCCGGTGCAGGCGGGGGCGCCTCGCGATCGAGCGGTGGCCGCAGCGGCGGCGCGAAGGCCTCGCCGCAACACGCATCCGGAGTGCCGTCTCCTGCGTACAGGTCGGGTGTCCTGCTCGCCACGAGCCAGTCAGCCGGCTCGCCCGCGCTCGGTCTGACCGGTGGTGACGTCGTTTACATAATCCTCGGACTCGGCGCGCTTGTCGCGACCGCCGTGATCACGTCCCGTCTGGCGCGCGGGTCTGAGCAGCGGGGGCGCGGCTAAAGCGATGGCACCCACAACCCGAGTAGTCAGGTAAGGACTGGAAACCCTCAGTCAATGGACCGCGCCCGAGTGACCCAACAGACGACCTCCAGCACGATCTCGCTGCGCAGCGAGCTGGTTCACGACCCCCCGAGCCCGAGGGCGCTGCGGCGCGGAACTTTCCATGGCCCGCTGCAGTGGGCGCTCGAGGGCGCGGGGTGGGGTGTGGTCAGGCCGGCCGTCGACTTCGTGATGGTCTGGATCGCGGTGCTGATCTCGATCGGCGGCGTGGGCGCGGTGCTCGCGATCGACAGCCTGCGAGCGCCGTTGCTGGCGCTGCCCGCTGTGGTCGTGCTGCTGTTCTTCCTGCGCGGCCTCTACCGCCAGAAACTCCGGCCGCTGATGCTCGACGGCATCGTGCCCGTGATCAGCGGGGTCTCGGTCGCGGCGATGGGCGTGGCCGTGCTGGGCACGTTCCTCAACAACCAGGTGCCCAGCCAGGGCGACTGGCTGCGGGCTTGGTTCCTCGCGCTCGTCGGCGTCGGTCTGGGACGGACCGCGCTGGCCGTCGCCCAGCGCCGAGCTCGTGCGCGGCGGCTGGTGGGCAAGCCGGTCCTGATCATGGGTGCCGGGGTCGTCGGCGCCCAGGTCGCCCGCAGGCTCGAGAACCACCCCGAGTACGGGCTCGCCCCGGTCGGCTTCCTCGACGAGGACCCGCGCTCGGTCGCCGAGGTGGGTGGCCGCGAGGTCCCCGTGCTCGGCACGATCGACGACCTCGAGGAGGCCGTCGACCGGACGGGCGTGAAGAACCTGATCGTCGCCTTCTCCTCCGTCGCCGACGCGCGGGTCAGCCGCCTGATCCCGCGCTGCCAGGAGCTCGGCGTCGACGTGTCGGTGGTCCCCCGCATGTTCGACCTGATCAACGATCGGGTCGGCTACGACACGGTCGGCGGCCTGCCGCTGCTGTCCTTCAGCGCGGTCGACCCCAAGGGCATGCAGTTCGCGGTCAAGCACGCCTTCGACCGGGTCCTGGCGCTGGTGCTGCTGATCGTCTTCTCGCCGGTGATCCTGCTCGCCGCGACCGCGGTGCGGCTGAGCAGTCCCGGGCCCGCCCTGTTCAAGCAACGCCGGGTGGGGCGCGACGGCAAGGTCTTCGACTTCTACAAGTTCCGCTCGATGCGCGAAGCGGACCGGCGCTCCGAAGCAGCCGAGACCGACTCGAGCGCGCTCGACTTCCTGCTCGCCGGCGACGTCGCCCCGGGCGGCGTCGAGGGCGAGGACCGGCGCACCGCGGTCGGGCGCTTCCTGCGCAGCACCTCGCTCGACGAGCTGCCGCAGCTGTTCAACGTCCTGCGCGGCGACATGAGCCTGGTCGGGCCGCGGCCCGAGCGGCCGGAGTTCGTCGAGCTGTTCCGCAACGACATCATCCGCTACGGCGACCGCCACCGTGTCAAGTCGGGCATCACCGGATGGGCGCAGGTCCACGGCCTGCGAGGCCAGACCTCGCTGGCCGAGCGGGTCGAGTGGGACAACTACTACATCGCCCACTGGTCGCTGGGCCTGGACCTGAAGATCCTGACCTTGACGCTGGTCGCGCTGTTCCGCAACGCGGGCTGAGCTCAGATGCTCCTGGTGGCGGCCCTGCCGGTGCCGGCCCAGTACTGGAAGACGCGGACTCGCAGGCCGTGCGTGCCCAGCGCGGCGGGCATCGCGATCGAGTAGCGGTTGAACCGATCCAGGGTGAACAGGGCGCGGTAGCGCAGCACCGTGCCCTGGAAGGCTTCGATCCCCATGTAGTCGGCGACCGGCCCGCTGCCGCTCGCCACGACGTGCGAGCCGTGGCGCTGCAGGTGCAGCGTGATCGGGCTGAACGGACCGTAGGGGCGTTCGAAGGCTTCGCGAAGCCCGGTGAAGGACGGCTTGGCCGTGCCCTGGGTGGTCAGGGCTCCGAAGTTTTCCGCCGGGGAGTCGCTCAGCTTGTAGACGATCGCGGCCGCCAGGTAGGGCGCCCTCGACATCTCCCTGATCGCGTTCCTCAGGTTGAGCGCCTGCGCGCCGGCCGTCACACAGGGTTGTTCCTGCTCGATCTGGCGCGCCGGCCAGCAGCTCGTCCAGCCGAACTCGTCCAGCCACAGTGGCTTGGTGTCGTGGTTGGCCAGCTGGACTTCGCGGATCGCGCGCAGCGAGCCCAGGGTCAGGTGGTAGTAGTGGACCGACAGGCCGTCGTAGAAGCCCTTGATCCCGGCCGCGTAGAGCGCGCGCAGGAAGAGGCCGTTGGAGCCGACCATCGAGCCGGCGAGCACGGGCAGGGTGGGATCGGCCTGCTTCACCGCCGGATAGGCCGCGCGCAGCAGCTTCGCGTAGTTGGCCGCCTTGTTGGGACCGGCGAAATAGTCTTCGTTCGACTGGTCCGGCTCGTTCCAGACCTCGATCGCGGCCAGACGGCTGCCGTAGCGCTGGGCCAGAGCGGCGAGCAGCGCGCCGTAGGCCGGCGGGTCGCTCGGCGGCCAGGAGTTGGCCGCCGACGAGCGCCCGGGCACGCACTTCGAGAGCAGCGGGGCGGGCGCCGAGGACACCCAGCAGGGCGTGCTGGCGACCGTTGCGCTGACCTTGATGCCGGCCGCCGCGGCGTCGGCGACGAGGCGATCGGTGAAGGCCAGCGCCTGTGCGTTGAGGACGGGGCCGGTCGGCTCGAGGACCGACCACGGGAAGTCGGCCCGCACGATCTTGGCGTGGAGCTTGCGTGCCAGCGCGATCGAATGATCGGCTTCGGCCGGGGTCGATCCGCCGTTCAGCCCGGGGATGTTGATTCCGACCAGCGGAGGGCCGGCCGCCTGCGCGGCCGCAGCGGGCGCCGCCAGCGCTGCCACCGCGAGCAGCGCGGCGAGCCTGCGTGAAGCTCGATGCATACCGACAAGATAGTCGGGGCGGCGGCTCCAACGCGGCGGTTGGCCGGCCGCTGGAGGCTTGATTGCGCAGCGGTGCGCCGGTTCTGCCGGGTCGTGGAATCAATCATCTAGGCTTGGAGCGAGATGCCGCAGAGCTGGATCTGGATGCAGATCGCGATCGTCGTGTTCGTGCTGATCGGCATGGTCGTCGCGATCACCAAGCTCGCCTGAGCGGCGGCTAGCTCCTCCGTCCCCGCCACGACCAGCGCCGTCCGCGCGCGGGCGCGCTGGCCCCGGCGGGGCGTCGCGGGATCTCCCCGCCGTCGAGGATCGCGGCGGGGACCTGGCGGGTCAGCCAGTCCTCGAGCTCCCCCAGGCCGGCAGCCCGCAGCTCCGCCGCGATCGATGGTGGCCGGCGCTCGGCGTCGTGGGCGTCGGATGCGACGTTGTGGACGAGTCCCGCCTCGAGCAGGCGCATGGCGAAGCGGCGCACGTCGCCGCCGAACTGCCCGACCAGCGAGCCCGACGTCAGCGAGGTCAGGACGCCGGCGTCGACCAGGGCTTCCAGCAGCGAAGGGTCGCGCTGCAGGGCCGGGGAGCGCTCGGGGTGGGCGAGCAGCACCCGGTGTTCGCGGCGGTGCAGCTCGGCGACGGTCGTCTCGAGCCCCCGCACCACCGTCGAGAAGGGCGGCTCGATCAGCAGCCAGGGCCCCTCGCCCAGTCTCAGCGCGGACAGCTCCTCGGAGTCCAGCTCCGCGATTCTCGTGACCGCGATCTCGGCTCCCAGCCGCAGGCGGACGGCGGGGGCCTGCTCGGGGAGCGCGTCCGCGAGCGCCGCCGCGGCCGCGGCGATGCCGGCAGAGTCGTTCATGTAGCGGGAGCTGACGTGCGGGGTCGCGACGATCGTCGTGATCCCCGCCGCCTCGGCGGCCCGCAGGATCGCCAGCGAGCCCTCGACCGTCGCGGGCCCGTCGTCGATCCCGGCCAGCACGTGGCTGTGCAGATCGATCATTTTGGCGCCTCCGCCCTGCGTCCTCTGGCCAGCCCTTCGAGGCGCGCGCCCAGTGGCGCGGGCAGCGATCGCACCAGCAGCTTGCCGCGATAGCGCATCAGCAACGGCGCGAGTTCGGCGCGCGTCGCCGGCCAGCGTCGGTTGCGCACCACCAGCCCGCCCCAGGTCAGCGAGTCCTCGCTGTCGGCGAAGCGCAGCTTGTACTCGTGTCTACCCACCCCCAGGTCCAGCCGCCGCTCGCCGCGGCCGATCGCGTCCTCGAGAGCCGCGAGGATCGTCAGCATCGACGGCTTCAGGTCGGCGTGATCCTCCGACCAGCCCCCGTTCCAGTACTTCAGCTCGCCGCCCGCCGCGAGGAACAGCTGAACCGAGATCGGCTCACCTTCGATCTCGGCGCTCCAAAGCCGCAGGCGCTCCGGCCCGAGCGCCGCGGCGGCCGCGCCGAGCATCTCCGGGAGTCCCGCTCGCGCCAGGCCCGACTCGCCCCGGCCCTGCCAGCGCTGGCGGTGAAGCTCGAGCATCGCCTCGATCCCCGCGCTCAGCTGCCCCGGCTCGGAGAGGCGGCGGACCTCGCCGCCCCGCTCCTGCAGGCGCCGGCGCATGCGCCGCATCTGCCCGCGGAAGTTGCTCGAGCGGCTCGCCAACCAGCCCTCGAAGCCCTGCTCCGCGTCGAGCGGCAACAGGACGGCCGGGGCGGGCAGGACCGAGTTGCGGTAACGGGAAAGACGTGCGCTTGCGGCCAGGCGCCGAGTCCAGGCCGACGCGGCCGGCACAGCCTCGAAGGCGACCAGGTCGGCACCCGGGCGCATCCGCAGGATCGCCTGGCGCAGCTCGCCGGCGACCTCGTCCTCGCGGCCGTCGCGGCACAGCACGTCGACGCGATCGGACAGCTCGGCGCCCAGGAAGCGCAGGTCACATCGGGAGCGGTGCCCCCGATGTGCGAACCAGGGGGCCAGCGCCACCAGTTCATCGCCGTCGCGGATCGCGACGATCCGCAGCTCGCTGTCCCCGGGAGCCAGGTGTCGCCACCAGGAGAGCATCCAGCCCGGGGCGCACAGCGGCAGCGAGGCGGACTGGGCGAGCGCGTCCCACGCCGGCGCGAGGGCTTCGGCGGCGGCGAGGTCGTCGATCACTTCAGCGCGCGCCATCGGGCGCAGTCACATTAGCCGCCGCCGCCCCGGTGGGAGGCCGGCTCGGCCGGGGCACGGCGATCCAGAGTCGCGGATATGATCGCGACCGGGGTGCGGCACGGCCCCGTCAGTCGACCGTGCCAGGAGGCCAGGCATGTTCAAATCGATCGTGGTGGGCACCGACGGCTCCGACACTGCCACGCAGGCTGTGCACCAGGCGGTCGACCTCGCCCGCAGCGTGGGGGCCAAGATCGAGCTGGTCACCGCCTACGAGCCCGTTTCCTCGCAGCGGCTCAGCGAGGAACGGCTCGAGGCGCCCGAGGACCTGCAGTGGATGATCAGCCCGCGGGAGGACGTCGACGCCACGCTCGAAGTCGCCGCCCAGGTGGCCCGTGACGCCGGCGTCCAGGTCGACATCTACGCCCGGCAGGGCGACCCGGCCGACGCGATCCTCGACGTCGCCGAGGAGCAGGAGGCGGACCTGATCGTGGTGGGCAACAAGGGCATGACCGGCGCCAAGCGCTTCCTGCTCGGCTCGGTCCCCAACAAGGTCTCCCACCACGCTCCCTGCTCGGTGCTGATCATCCGCACCACCTAGCGTCGTCCGCACCAGCTAGCGTCGCCTCAGCCGGCCGGCCGGGGCGCGAGCCGGCGCAGACGCTGCGCCGCGATCCACCCGTCGTCCCGCAGCCGCCTCAGCGGCCCGGCCGGAGCGACGTTGAAGCGGCGTGCGGTGCGCTGAGGGTCGGCGAGATCCCTGCGCAGCGACGCGGTCCGGTCGCGCACGATCTGGCGGGCGGCACGCCGCATGCTCAAGCCCTTCTCGGCGGGAAGGTGCCACAGCCCGATCCGCTCGGCGTCCCGCACCGGCAGTGCCTGGCTGCGGGGACCGGTCGTGATGCGGCGTGCGACACGGGAGAGATCGGCGAACTGGACCCTCCCGAGGGCGCCGGCAAGCGACAGGATCTGCTCCTCGTTCGGCAGCGTCTTGCCCTCGGCGTCGAGCACGGCGTCGAGCTCGTCGCAGACCGCGACCAGCTCGCGCAGCGCGGCCGGCCTGCCCGTCAGGACCTCGCCTCCGACCCAGGGCGGAACCTCGTCGGCGTCGCCCAGGGACCGGGCCAGCTCGCCGATGCCGAGGCGTGTGCGCCCGTGGACCTCGAATCCGACCGTGTCCCAGTCGGCGGGGTAGTCGATGTGGATGCAGCCGATCTGCTCAGCCGGCGGCACGCTCGCGAACACGCTGGACGGATCGGCCCAGACGCAGTCCAGGTCGGTCAGCCACAGCTGGCGCTCGGGCGCAACTCCGGCGGTGCAGGACAGGATCGCGTCGAGCACGTAACGCGAGGAGACGTAGATCTCGGTGCCCGGCCGCGGGCGGTGGGCATACTCGGTCGGCACGATGCGGGTGCCCAGCGCCTCGATCTCCTCGAGCAGCCTGATGCCCGCCCGGCCGAGCACGCGGCGCTCGGTCAGGTTGGTCGCCAGCAGCAGCTCGCAGTCGACGTCGCGGTAGGCCAGCGTGGCCGTCTGGGTGAGCGCGCACTCGAGGTAGCGGATCGCGACCTCGGCCGCCGAGCTGCCTGCCCGGGCGGTCGGGTAGTAGAAGCCCTCCTCGGGCTCGTGCACGTAGAGGTACTGGACGACGATGGGTGTCATCGGCGTGTTCATTCGCCTGCGGTTACTTCGTCGCTTGACGGCCGTAGCTTTAGAGGGCCGCCACGCCTTGGGCTCATCGCCCGGCGCGCGCCCGCAGGCGTCGCGCTCCCTCGGGCAGCAGGTAGCGCACGGCTGGGAGCGGGTCGCTGAGCCTCCACATCGAGTGGGCCGCGAAGGGCGCGATCGCGAGCGCGCCCGCCAGCGCGGCCGGACCCTGTGCGTAACCGGCGGCGAGGTCGCGGTTGAGCCACTGGAAGCGCGCTCCCGGGCGGGCCGTCGGGGGCGTACCGTCCGCGCCGCTCTCGCGACCCAGGGCAGCCCGCGCCCACAATGCTGGGACGTTCACGCCGGCGCCCACGACCAGCGCCATCGAGCCGTAGAAGCGCCCGTTGAAGTCCGTGATCCAGACGCTCCCGTCCGGATCGCGGAACAGCTCGATCTGAGCCAGCCCGAACCAGCCCAGCTCACGCACGAGGGCGGCGATCCCCGGCGAGAGGTCCCGATCTGTCGCGACGATCCGGCCCAGCACCGTGTCTCCCGCGCCGGGCGGCCAGGTGTGCACGGCCTCCTGATGGACCTCGGTGAGGATGTGCCCGTCGCGCCCCACGACGATCACGACCGCGCCCATGCGACCGCGCAAGGGCTGCTGCAGGAGCGGCTCGCCGCCTTCGGCGAGGGTGCGGGCGACGAGGTCGCGGGCCTCCCCGGCGCTGTCGAAGATCGCGGTGTCGAATCGCTGGGGGACGTGGTTGCGGGCCTTCACCACGACCGGCCCGGACCAGGCCGCCAGCGCGGCCTCGGTGGCGGGCTCGGTGTGGGGGGCGTTCAGCCCGGCCGCCTGAACCGCGTGGAACAGGTCGAGCTTGTCGAAGGTGCGGCGCACCACGGGGTACTGCGGATAGGGCCAGACGGCCGGCGCGATCTCCTCACGGCGCCGCGAGAGCGCCATCAGCCCCGTTTCGTAGGAGCAGAAGACGATCTCGTAGCCGCCTTCGCGCACGGCGGTGGCGATGTCGGCGATGAAGCCGTCCTCGTCATCGGCACATTCGCGCACGAGATGGTGGCGGCGGGCGTGCCTGGACAGGCTGGCGAAGCTCGGCTGGGCTGCCCCCGTACCGACTTCGAACCCGTCCGCGGCAAGGCTGCGGACAGCCACCAGCGACGCCCTGTCGCGGGCCTGATCGACGAGGAGGGCGCGCATCCCGCCCAGCTTATTGGAGCCCGTGCCGTCGCCGAGCCGGTCCGCCGAGGCTCCTCAGCCGGTCGTGCGCCGTCCTCGATGGCCGGGATAATGGGCGACGATGAAGATCGTGAGCGTGATGACGACCGACTCCAGCGGCGGCGCGGAGTTCGCCGCACTCGAGATGCTCGAGGCGCTTCGCCAGCGCGGCCACGAGACGGTGATGCTGACCGACATGCCCGGCATCGGCCGCGACACGGGCGTGACGATCAGGCCGATCGAGCTGGGCCCCAAGCTCTCGACCCGCACCTGGATGGGGCTGGCCGCGCGCTGGCCCCTGCTGCTGGCGCGGCTGCGGGCTGCGCTGCGGGCCGAGTCGCCCTACGAGGTGCTGCTGGTCCACTACAAGAAGGAGCAGCTGCTGGCCCGGATGCTGCCTGCGCAGCTGCGCCGCAACGTCGTCTGGGCCGAGTGGGGCCCCGTCCCCTTTCCGTTGCGCAAGGGCGTCCCGCAGCGGGCCTACCTGGCGGCCGCCGCGCCGGTGCCGCTGGTGATGGCCGTCTCGGA
This sequence comes from Solirubrobacteraceae bacterium, assembly GCA_052145475.1. Classification (GTDB taxonomy): domain Bacteria; phylum Actinomycetota; class Thermoleophilia; order Solirubrobacterales; family Solirubrobacteraceae; genus Palsa-744. The sequence continues at coordinate 8,732 of JBKQOO010000064.1, read as the reverse complement.
GGGGACGCGCCGCTCGGTCACCGAGGTCGGCGTCCCTGAAGCGAAGGTGGTCGTCGTGCCCAACGTCCTTCGCACCGACGAGATTCGATACACCGAGGAGGGCCGCCGCCGCGTCCGGGAGCAACTCGGGATCCCGGCAGACGCCTTCGTGGTGGGCTGCATCTCCAGATTCCACCCCAAGAAGCGCAACGACGTCGTGGTCAGCGCGGTGCTGGCGCTGGAGGACCCCCGCGTGCACCTGCTGCTGGCCGGGGACGGCGAGACCGAAGAGGAGCTGCGCGCGCTGGCCGCTCCGCTCGGCGAGCGAGCCCATTTCATCCCGACGCCGGGACGGGAGGTGCCCGATGTGCTCTCGGCCTTCGACGTCTCGGTCTTCTGCCCCAGCCCGACCGAGGGCGCTCCGCGGGCCGTGATCCTCGGGATGCTGGCGAGTCGTCCCTGCCTGTCGACGGGCGCCGAGGGCGTCGCCGACATGATCTCGCCCGAGATCGGGGGGATCGCGAGCCCCGAGAACGACCCGGAGTCGCTGCGGGTGCTGCTGGCCCGCTACCTCGAGGACCCCGACCGGGTGGGACGCGAGGGCGCGGCCGCGCGCAGCCACGCCGAGCGAACCTACGCCGCGCCGGTGGTCGCCGAGGCGATCGAGCGGCTGCTCGACGGCGCGATCTCCGCGAACGGGGCGCGCGCGCAACAGGGCTCATGAGCCAGGCGCGGCCCAGGCGGCTGCTGATGATCGAGCAGGGCGGGCGCGGCGGCGTGGCGGACTACACGACAGCGCTGGTCAGGGCGCTGGTGCCGCTGGGCTGGTCGATCCAGCTGGCGACGGCCACCGACAGCCTCTACCCGCCGATCGACGGCGTGACCGTCGTGCCCGTCTTCCACTATCTCCGCGGCGACACCCGCCTCGGGCGGGAGCTGCGCGGGCGCGGCCTGGGCAGACTCGTCAACGGGATCCGCTTCATCCTCGTGCTGCCGCGGCTGATGCGCCTGGCGCGCCGGGCCGAGATCGTCCACGCCCAGGGGTGGGAGATTCCGCAGATCGGGCTGATCGCGATGCTCTGCCTGCGCCTCTCGGGGACGCCCGTGGTGCAGACCGCCCACGGCACCTTCGAGCGGGGCAACAGCTTCCTGCGCACGCGGCGGGCGGTCAGGGAGCTGACGTCGCGGCTTGCCGCGAGGACGATCGTCCACACCGAGGCCGACCTGGCCAGGGTCCCGGCCGGTGCGGCCGGCCGCACCGCGGTGATCCCGCACGGCGAGTACGGCGGCCTCGCCCGAGACGGCGGCAGCGCCGAACGTGAGGCCTCGCGAGCGGAGCTGGGGATCGATCGGCTGGCGCCCGTCACGCTGATGTTCGGCCAGCTCCGCACCGACAAGGGCCTGGGCGATCTGCTCTACGCATTGCGGCGGCTGCCCGCCCTGCATCTGCTGATCGGCGGCCAGGACGCCGGCGCGCTGGCCGAGCAGGCGCGGGAGCTGGCCGACCCGGGGCTGGCCGGCCGCGTGACGATCCGCGAGGGCTTTCTCGAGATGCCCGAGGTGGCGCGGCTGTTCGCCGCAGCCGACACGGTCGCGCTCCCGTACCGGATCGCCAGCCAGAGCGGGGTGCTGCTGCTCGCCTACGGCTTCCATCGCCCGGCGATCGTGTATCCGGTCGGCGGGCTCCCCGAGGCGGTGATCGACGGCGAGACCGGGTGGATCTGCTCGCGGCCCGACCGAGAGGCCCTGTTCGACGCGCTGGCCGCCAGCGTCGATGCCGGCGCCGAGGAGTGCCGGCGCCGTGGCGAGGCGGGCGCGAGGCTCGCGCAGGAGCGCTTCTCCTGGAGGGCGATCGCCCAGCGCACCGACGCGCTCTACCGCGAGGTGCTGGCGCTTGCCTGACCGGGCCGCGTCCGACCTGGCCCGCAGCTCCCGTCTGCTGCTGGGTCCCCAGGCTCCCGAGGAGGCGCTGCGCTCATCCGCGCTGCGCCGGGCGCTGCGACTGCGAGCGACGCCCTCGCCGCCAGTGCGGCTGGCCGAGCGGGTGCAGCGCAAGCTCGGGCGTCTGGACTACGAGCGGGCCGTCGCGGAGCCGCTGATGGCAGGCCGCCGCGCCGCGCTCGGCCCCGCGGCCGACGGCGCCCCGCGCTTCCTGGTCAGGGTCGACGAGTTCCCCCATTACATGGCCTGGGACGAGCCGGCCCGCTACGGCACCGAGCGCTACCGGCGCTTCCACGCGACGATGGCTGCCGCCGGCGTGCCCTATCTCGTCGCGGTCCTGCCCCGCGTCAGCCGCGACGCCCTGGACCCGGCCTCCTCGAGCTGGCGGGCCCTGCAGGACGACGAGCGCAAGCTCCTCGCCCAGATGCCGGGCGAGGGCGTCTCCTATGGACTTCACGGGCTCGACCACCGCACCAGGCACGCCTCGCCCCGCCGTCACAGCGAGCTGTGCGGCCTGGACCCGCGCGCGACCGAGCAGCTGATCGCCACCGGCCTCGCCGAGCTCGCGCCGCTCGGGATCGTCCCACGGGTGTTCGTGCCGCCGTACAACCGCTTCGACGATCGCCAGTACGAGATCCTGGCGCGCCACTTCGAGGTCATCTGCGGCGGGCCCGAGTCGGTTGGCCTGCTCGGCTTCCAGCGCACACCGGCGTGGTGGGGGGAGGCGGTCTACCTTCCCTCCTACCACCCCCTCTACGGGCACGCCCGCGAGGTCCTCGCCGGCGCGCGGCGGCTGATCGAGGCGCGGGCGGCGCTGTGGGCGCCCGTCGTCCTGCACTGGGGGTGGGAGGCTGACGAGGACTGGACGGCGCTCGAAGCGCTGCTGGCCGTGATCGGCCCGCACGTGGCGCACTGGGACGAGTTCCTGGCCTCGATCGGGGACAGCCGCGGGGCCGGCTGAGCCACGGCGCGGCCCTGGATTTCCCGGTTCGACCGTCCAGGCCTACCCCTATTCTTGAGCCGTGCTCGATCTTCTCGCGCCGGCAGCTGAAACCGCCCGTTGAAGCGCGCCGTCATCCTGGCCGGCGGCGAGGGCACCCGACTGCGCCCCTACACGACGGTGCTCCCCAAGCCGCTGATGCCGATCGGCGACCGGCCCGTGCTGGACATCGTGGTGCGCCAGCTCAAGGCGCACGGCTTCGAGCGCATCACGATGGCGACCGGCTACCTGGCCGAGCTGATCGAGGCCTTCTTCCGGGACGGCGAGAGCTACGGCGTCGCGATCGACTACTACCGCGAGCGCGAGCCGCTGGGGACGGTGGGGGCGCTCGCCCTGATCGAGGGGCTGGCCGAGCAGGATGTGCTGGTCATGAACGGGGACGTGCTCACCGACATCGACTACGGCGCGCTGCTGGAACGCCACCGATCGAGTGACGCCGCCGCCACGATCGCCACCAAGGAGCGCCAGATCCAGGTCTCGCTGGGCGTGCTGCGCTTCGGCGACGGCGAGGACCCGACGCGCCTGACCGGCTACGACGAGAAGCCCGCGATCGACTACATCGCCAGCATGGGGGTGTACTGCTTCGCGCCCCGCGCTCTGACCCACATCGTGCCGGGCGAGCGTCTGGACTTCCCCGATCTGATCCTCCGCCTGATCGCCGCCGGCGACATCGTGCGGTCGTGGCTCAGCGACGACTACTGGCTGGACATCGGGCGCCACGACGACTACGAGCAGGCGCAGGAGGAGTTCGCCTCGGTCCGCGACCGGCTGATCCCGAAGGACTAGGACACTAGGCCGACAGCGCCGAGCCGACCGCCTCGACGACCGCGTCGACTGCGTCGAGGTCCATCGTCGCGCTCAGCGGCAGGGCACAGTGCCGGTCGGCTACCTCGCTGGCCCCCGGCAGCCCGTCAGGCGGCGCGAAGGGCCGGTACTCGGTGAAGGTGTGCAGGGCGGGGTACCACGTCGTCTGGATGCCGTCCTCCTTCAGCGCGGCCCGGAGCCGGTCCCGCCGCTCGCGGTCGGCCAGCAGCACGGGGAAGGCGAAATGCGAGCCGCGCTCGACTGCCTCATCGTCGAAGCACAGCTCGAGCCCGGGCAGCTCGGCGAGGCGCTCGCGGTAGGCCCGAACTGTCGCGCGGCGGGCCTTCAGGCTCTCAGATAGGCGCCCGAGGCGGCTCAGCCCCAGCGCGGCGCGGGGCTCGTCGAGGCGGTAGTTGTAGCCGACGTCGACGATGTCGTAGGCCGGGTCGTGGCCACGGTGGCGATCCCACGTGCTGCTGGTCAGGGCGTGCGAGCGCAGCAGCCGCACCCGCTCCGCGAGCTCCTCCTCCGAGCACGCGACCATGCCACCCTCGCCGACGCACAACTGCTTCTTGGAGAAGAAGCTGAAGGCGCCCAGCTCGCCGACGGTCCCCGCCTGGCGGCCGTGCTCGTCGACGCGGGCCCCGATCGCCTGCGCGCAGTCCTCGATCAGCCGCAGCCCGTGCTCGTCGCACAGCGCCCGCAGCTCGGCGGCCCGGGCCGGGTAGCCGCAGAAATGGACCGCGATCACGGCCTTGGTCCGCGGGCTGATGCGCCCGGCGACATCGGCGGGATCGAGGTTGAAGTCGCGCGGGCCGATCACGTCGCATAGCACCGGCGTGGCTCCCGTGTAGCGCACCGCCGCGGCGCTGGCCACGAACGTGAATGCGGGCACGATGACCTCGTCGCCCTCTCCGATCCCGGCCGCCAGGCAGGCGAGGTGCAGGGCCGCCGTGCCGCTGGAGACGGTCACGGCGTGCGGCGTGCCGACGAACTCCGCCAGGGCCAGCTCGAAGGCGCTGGTGCGTGGGCCCATCGTCAGCCAGCCGGACTCGAGGCACTCCAACACGGCGCGCACGTCCTGCTCGGGCACCTCGATGTCGGTCAGGGGCACGCGCCAGTCGCTCATGAGCTGCCAGTCCGGGTCGCAGCGTTCCCGGCCGTCGTGTCCGACAGGGCCTCGGCCAGCGCGCTCGCCACGCGGTCCTGGTCGTCGTTGGTCATGTGGGGATAGAACGGCAGCGTCAGCTCGGTGCGCGACGCGAGCTCGGTGATCGGCAGCGATACGTCCGGGAATCGCTCCCGGTAGGCGGTGAAGCGGTGAATCGAGGGGTAGAAGATGCTCGTCTGGATTCCCCGCTCGCGCAGGCTGCGACTGATCTCGGCCTGGCGACCGTCCTGCTCGATCATGATCGGGATCACGTAGCAGGAGGAGCTCGGTACCTCCTCGTCGCGGAAGGGCACGATGATGCCCTCGACCTGCGCCAGCAGCGCGCGGTAGCGGACCGTCAGCTCACGTCGTCGCTCGATTTCCTCCTCGAGGCGGCCCAGGCGCGAGAGCAGCAGCGCCGAGCGGGGCTCGTCGAGGCGGTAGTTGTAGCCGAGCCCGACCACGTCGTAGGTGTCGGTGCGCCCGCTGTGGCGGTCCCAGGTGCCGCTGGTCATGCAATGCGAGCGCTGCGAGCGGACCTGTGCGGCGACCTCGTCGCTGTCGGTGCACAGCAGCCCGCCCTCGCCGACCGACAGCACCTTGTTCGAGAAGAAGCTGAACGCTCCCGCAAGGCCCCACGTGCCGAGCTTGCGTCCCTCGAGCGTTGCGCTGGGTGCATGGGCGACGTCCTCGATCAGGGCGATCCCATGCCGGTCGCAGATCTCCTTGAGGCGGTCGGCCGCGGCCGCGTAGCCTGCGTAGTGGACGATGCAGACCGCCTTCGTGTGCGGCGTGATCCGCCGCTCGACGTCCTCAGGGTCGAGGCTTGGAGTCTCGCGCGAGACGATCTCGGCGAACACCGGCGTGGCGCCGCAGTACAGCGCCGCGGCGGCCGTCGCGGCGAATGTGAACGACGGCACGATCACCTCGTCGCCCGGACCTACCCCGGCCGCCAGGTAGGCGAGGTGCAGGGCGGCGGTGCAGCTCGATACGGCGATCGCGTGGCGGGCGCCCAGGTGCGCCGCGAAGGCCTCCTCGAAGGCAGCCGTGCGCGGGCCCAGCGTCAGCCAGCCCGAGCGCAGCGTCTCCGCGACCGCCTCGAGGTCCTGCGGCTGCAGCTGCAGGTCGAAGAGCGGAAGCTCGGGGAAGGTCTCGGTCGCCGCCATCTCTCGGATTCTCGCGCCCGGAGCCCGGATCCGGTCAGGGGATGTTCCGGTAGGCGCCGTCGAACGGGTCGCCGAACTGCTCGGCGTCGAGCGCCGCGATGATCTCGGCGATCCCGTCGGGCACCGTCATCAGCGTCTCGAAGCCCAGCTCGGCGCGGATCCTGTCGAAGCTCACCTTGTAGTCGCGGGGGTCCTCGTCCCGGCGCACGTAGGAGACCTTGCCGCGGTCGATCTGCTTGCCGATCTCCTCGACGATGTCGAGCTTGCGGTAGTTCTCGCCCGATCGGCCCGCGTTGAACACGCGACCCGTGACGCGCTCGACCGGCGCCTCGAGCACCGTGCGCACGGCGCGACCGGCGTCGCGCACGTGGATGTAGGGACGCCAGAACTGCTCGCCGAACACCTCCAGCTCGCGGTCGGCCCACAGTTCACGGGTGAACTCGTTGACGGTCAGGTCGAAGCGCATCCGGCGCCCGACTCCGTAGACGGTCGCGAAGCGCAGGCAGGTCGGGGACAGCCCGTTGCCCGAGCCGCCGCCCAGGATCAGCTGCTCCATGCCCACCTTCTGTTCGGCATAGAGCGAGACCGGGCTCAGCTCGCCCTCCTCGGTGATCGGGACGGTCGGGTCGGCCATGCGGCCGTAGTTCGAGCAGGTGGAGGCGAACACCAGCCGGGAGACTCCGGCCGCCGACGCGTCTGCGACGAGCAGCTCGGTCGCCTTGACGTTGACCTCGTCGGAGACCGCCGGGTCGAGAGCGCAGGCGGGGTCGCCCACGATCGCCGCCAGGTGGACGACCGCCTCGGCGCCGTCCACCGCGCGACGGCGTGCCTCCGCGTCGCGGATGTCGCCGCGGATCACCTCGATGCCGGCGCTCTCCTGCTCGGAGGCGATCTGCTCCTGGCCGTGCAGCAGCGAGTCGAGGACCCGCACCTCGTGGTCGTTCTCGCGAAGCTCGCTGGCCAGCAGCGATCCGATGTATCCGCTGCCGCCGGTGATCAAGGTCGTGCCCACGTCGTCCTGGTCCTCTCTGGTCGTTTCGCAGTGTCGAGCGGCCGCGAAGGGATGCCCGAGGATGGCCGCTGCGCTGCCGAGCCTCGCAATGGTATAGCCGCTATCGGCATGGGCCCCAAAGGGCTTGAGGCGGCGGCGGCCGCGCCGCAGGCCTCGAGAATCCGCCGGCGATCATCGGCTACGGCGCCGATCCGAGCGCTCTTCAGGACGGCGTCGCCGCGCCGCAGAGCTCGCGCAGGCGCGCGACCAGCAGCGGCACCTGTCGCCTGACGTCGTAGCGCTGCTCGCAGCGCTCTCGTGCCCGCCCGGCCAGCTGGCGGCGCAGCTCGGCGTCGCCCAGCAGCCGCGCCAGCGCCTCGCCGAGCTGACGGTCGTCGCGGGGCTCCACCAGCATGCCGGCGCTCCCGTCGCCGAGCAGGTCCGGGATCCCGCCGACGCGGCTCGCCAGCACGGGCGTTCCGCACGCCATCGCCTCGAGCACGGCCCACGGCACCGCATCGCCGTGGCTGGGAAGGCACAGCAGATCGGCCTGCTGCTGCAGGTCGAGCACCAGCGGATCCCCCGGTCGGAGCCTGTGCACGCGAACTCCGCGCAGCTCGGGCAGGCGGGCGGGGGTGACCAGGTCGAGGTCCACCTCCTCTCTCCCGAGCCGGTCCGAGAGCGCCGCCAGCAGCTCCGGCCCACCCTTCTGGGCGAAGCGTCCGCCGACGAACAGCACCCGCAGGCGCTCGCGAGAGCGGCGGGGGGCGGGCCTGTAACGGTCCAGGTCGATGCCGGGGTGGTGCTCGATCACCTGCGCCGAAGGCGCGAGCCGTTCGACGCCGCGCTTTGCCCACGCGCTCCAGGCCATGGTCAGGCGGGCCCGCTCGTAGGCACGGCGCTCCAGTGCGCGACTCGGCGCCACCGGTCCTGGGGCGTAGCTCTGCAGGGAGCTGCGCGGAGACATCGCGGCCCAGTCGCCGATCGTCGCGTCGACCGACAGCACCGTTGGAGTCCGTCGCATCCGGCCGGCCAGCGCGAGAGCGACCGACTGGGTGTGCACGTGCAGAACATCGGCCGGCCACTTGCCGAGCGAGCTCGCGATCGCCCCGCGTGCTCGCACCGACTGGACCAGGTGCCAGCGCAGCGCGCGCGGGTCCAGGTCGCGCTCGGCAAGGGCGGGGAGCGGCCGGCTCGCCAGCAGCGCCGAGAGCCGCCCCATCGGACGTAGGCCGGCGAAGCTGGCCTGCACGTCCGGCGTCTCGGCGAGGCCCGCGCGGAGGGCCTGCGCGAGCTGTCCCTGGCCCATCACGTGGTTGCCGAGGTTGCCCTCGTTGAAGAACAGGACCCGCATTCAGTCCGCGGCCGGAAGCGTCCATTCGCCCGCCCCCGCCCCGCTCTCCCAGGCTCCCGGACGCCTGGGATCCTCGAGGGCCTCCGGCATCTCGAGGATCGAGCGCTGGTGCACAGCCGCGACGGTGCGATGCAGTTCCTCGGGTGTGGAGAACGCTCGCGGATCGAGAGCCTCCCACACGTCCGTCCACACCGTCCGCTCGTCCCTGCGCGCGCGCAGCGGAAGGACCAGTGCGTCGGTCTGGTGGGCCAGCTGCGCCGTGCCGCTGGCGAGCATCACCGGCTTGCCCAGGAAATCGGTGCGGATGCTGCCGGGCAGGTCGAAGTAGATCAGTACGGGCTCGCCGC